>CAIUVD010000237.1 GCA_903902515.1 uncultured Planctomycetota bacterium
CGCAGGGCCGGGGCAGCGCCGGGCCAGCTGTTCGACCTCTTGGCGATACCGGTCACGGGTGGCGGCATCCATCTGCCGGTAGATCCCGGCGGGATCCTGCTGCAGTCCGGCCTCCAAGGGGCTCAATCCTTCGACAAAGGCCCGCCAATCGCTGCTGGTGATACGGCGCAGGCTGGCGAAGGCATTCTTCACCGCGATCTGATCAGCGGCGAGCTGTTGCTGGTCAATCCGAATGAGGTCGACCACGGTGGTGTGGCGTTCTCCCAAACGCTGGTCCATCCATTGGAGCACCAGCGCAATGCTCGCCTGCTGACCCTGCAGCCGGCGGTGCAGTTCAGCGACGAAGGCGGGGGTGAGTTGCGCGCTTTTCGCATCGGCCTGCGCGAGTTCGGCGATCTCAATGACCAGTGAACTGGGATTCTCCTCGGCGACCCGCGTCACCCGACGGGCCCATTCCTCGGCGGCGGCCCGTTCACGCTGCGTGCGTTCGACCCGGACCGCGACCCGGCGCAGGTTTTCCAGCAAGGCCAGACGGAGCATGATTGGCACCGCCCACAGTTCGCCCAGGGCGAGGGTCGCGTGCTGTTGATAGGCGGCGATGAAGCGGTTGAGGCTGTCGTTATCGACCCGACCATCGGCGTGGGCAATCAATTCCAGCGCTAGGGCATAGACGCGGGGCAGGCCGATGGGATCACCCACGGTCAGACGCGGCAGTTCGCGGCTGTAACCGCGGGGCAGATGCCGGCGCACCAGGGCGATGTGCTCACGCACTTGGTAATCATTGTCGAGCAGCCATTCGCCCGCCGGAACCGAAGGTTTGCCTTCGGATGCCGCCTTGCGCAGGAGCGCGAGCACCTGGTCCAGGACCAGGGCGTTTTCACTCAGGCGGGCGAGGAGTGGGCTCCCGCCTGGATGGTGATCGACGTGATGCCATTGCGCCAAATCCTTGGCGTGTCGTTCCAGGCGTTCACACGAATAGACCTCGGCCCGGAGCAGTCCCTCGCCTTCCAGAACCTCAGCCGGGAGTGTCTCCGGAACGATGGAGGTCGGAATACGAGATGCGGGAGCAGCGAGCAACGAGGCGATCATGCATGGTCTTGGCACGGATCATGCCAAGACATCCCAAGCAGAAAAAAGCCAAATTTCTTGGCAAAGCGCGTTCCTTCGAAGTGCCATAATCCGCAGCGGATTGCATTTTGCAGGATGTGAGCTGCCCTGTCGTATCGTTTTATCACCGCGACTTCTGGCCACGAGTGATGGCAAAACCGATTGAGGCTATAACGGTCATGGATCCCTGTGGCGATCCCAGGCTTCCCAGCCCCTACCCCGTCCCGGACACCAGGAGAGACCCGACGTTGGACCGGCAGGGCCCTGGGGCATGTCAGGGGGTGGGAATGTTCGCCCGGCAGGACGGGGCAGTCCGCCGAAAACACCGAACCCCTGGGGTGTCCCAGGGGTTCGGATATCCATACGATTTGGCGGAGAGGGAGGGATTCGAACCCTCGATACCATTGCTGGTATATCGGTTTTCGAAACCGACGCGTTCAACCGCTCTGCCACCTCTCCGTGCGAACGGGACGGGCTTGTAAGGGGCTCTTACGCCAAGGCAACCGTCAGGCGCGGGCGGCGGCTAGGTCGAGGACTTTGCGGGCGATGCTGGACAGCGGGAGGACATGGTCGGCCGCACCGAGTTTGACGGCTTCCATCGGCATGCCGTAGACCACGCAGGTGGCTTCATCCTGGGCGATGGTGGCGGCCCCAGCGTCCTTCATCAGCTTCATGCCATCGGCCCCATCGCGGCCCATGCCGGTCAGAAGGACGCCGATGGCATTGGCGCCGGCCTGCTGGGCGACGGAGCGGAATAACACGTCGACCGCCGGTTTATGGAGGCCGATCCGGGGACCGTCACGGACTTCGGCGCGGTAAACGGCTCCGTCACGTTTGAGCATCAGGTGGCGGTCACCCGGGGCGATCAGGCAGATGCCCGGGCTGACGATGTCGCCGTGCTGGGCCTCCTTGACCGTGATCTGGCACACGTCGTCAAGGCGTTGGGCAAATTGGGCGGTGAAGCCGGCCGGCATGTGCTGGACGATCATGATTCCCGGCGCATTGGCGGGCAGGGAGGGCAGAACCTGACGCAGGGCTTCGGTGCCGCCGGTGGAGGAACCGATGGCAACGATCTGGTGGGTAGTGCGGGACAGGGGTTGGAGGGTCGGCCCGGCGGCGGGAGGCGTCCGGCGCACGACCCGGATCTTGCCCAGGGCTTTGATCCGACCGATCAGCTGGGGGGCCAGGTCGCCAACGCTGTAACTGACGCCCGGCTTGGCTAGCACATCCAGGGCTCCGATCTCAAGGGCCTGCAGGGCCAGTTGGCTGCCCTGGGGAGTCAGGCTGCTAACCACGATCACCGGCATCGGCCGATGCTCCATCAACTTGGTAAGGAAGGTCATGCCATCCATGCGCGGCATTTCGAGGTCGAGCGTCAGCAGATCAGGCTCGAATTTGAGCATCATCTCCCGGGCGGCGAAGGGATCCGGGGCGGCCCCAACGACCTGGATCTCCGGATCCCGGGCGAGTTCCCGCTGGAAGACGCTGCGGACGGTGGCGGAGTCGTCGACGATAAGGACTTTGATGGGCATGGCGGCTCCGGGATCAACCAGGGATGCGGTAGGCGGCGGCCTGAACGTTCAGCAGGTCACCCTGAAGGGTCGACAGGCTTTCGGCATGACCGACACATAAAAGGCCGCCGGGGCGGACCAGACGGCGTACTTCGCCAATGATGCGAGAACGCACCTGATTGTCGAAATAGATCATGACATTACGGCAGAACACCACGTCGATCGGGCCCTTCATCGGGTACGGCGGCTTGGCGAGGTTCAGTCGATTATAGGTAACCAGGGCACGCAGCTCGTCCTTCACCCGGACCAGACGACCATCGCCATCGGGGACGAACCACTTTTTGCGCAAGTCGGGGGGCACGTTATTGATCGCGCTGGCGGCGTAGGTCCCGCGCTTGGCCATCTCCAGCACCCGGGTCGAGATATCGGTGGCCAGGATCCGTAGATCGACCTTCCGCCCGCCGAAGGCCTCCATCATGGTCATGGCGATGGTGTAAGGTTCCTCGCCACTGCTGCTGGCGGCGCACCACACGCGAAACCGCGTCTGGCCAGCCGCCACCCAGCGAGCCGTCTCCGTCTTGAGGAGGGCAAAATGCTCGGCCTCGCGGAAAAAGCTGGTGACGTTGGTGCTGATGGCGTCCAGCAGCAACACCACTTCATCGCCCTCGGGGTCGGCGGCGATGCGATCCAGGTAGTGCTTGAAGCTGTCGATGCCGAGTTCGCGCATCCGCTTCTGGAGCCGACCACTGACCAGGGCCTCCTTGCCGGGCTTGATGTCGATGCCCGCCAGATCGTAGATCAAGGTTTTAAGCCGGGCGAAACTGGCAGGGTCAATGAGGGTCTGTTCCATGACCTCACCCGACCTTCGTCACGACGGTGGTGGCGGCCTTCTTGAGGATCGGCAGCAACTTTTGTCGGCAGACCTCCAGACCCTGGTAGATTTTGAGGTCCTCCTTGTCGATGACCCCAACGGCCCCGGCCTCCATGACTTTCTTATGCATGTCGCTGCCTTGCTTGGCGATGGTCGAGACGATCACGGTCGGCACCGGTTTGTAGGCCATCAGTCGCTTGAGAAACGACAAGCCGTCGAGTTTCGGCATGATGATGTCGAGGCAGATGACATCCGGATCGCCCTGGAGCATCAGTTCCCGGGCGGCATAGGGATCCTCAGCCTCGCCGCAGACCTCCAGGTCCGGCGATCCGGCAATGGCCTGGCGGATTAAACCCCGGACGGTGGCACTGTCGTCCACGATCAGGACCTTGGCCTTGCGCGCCCGCATTTCCGCAGTTTTGGCCGCCGCCGCTTGGCTGCCAGCACTCTGGGGAATGACCTGCACCTGGAGGTCCCCGGTGCCGGTATCGAGGGCCAGCTTGCGGCCCTGGATACCGCCGACGTCGGTGCGCACGACCCGGATGCCAGCCGCCTTCAGAACTGCACGGGCCGCCTCGACATTGCGGTCACCGACCTCGGCCATGTTGCCTGCGCTCATGGACAGGTGGCCCGTGACCTTGCCACCACCGATCACCATGGCCTGGAGTTCCGCCGGCGGACAGCCCGAGATGGTCGCCAGTTTGATCAGCATCGTGGTGGCTTGGTCACCACATTTCCCGGGGGACAGACTGCCGACCTGGGCGTTGGGCAGCATGAAGTGGTTCATGCCACCCCACCGCTTGCCAGGATGGTACAGGACCACCGCCACGCAGGAACCCAGGAGGGTACTGATTTTTGACCCGTCCTTGGCGAAATGCATTTCACCGGGCAGCAAAAAGACGGGGTTGGGCATGGTTCAGACTCCCTCGCCGATGAGGGCGTCGACATTCAGGATCAAGGCCACGCTGCCGTCGCCCATCAGGGCACCTCCGGCCAGCAGGGCATTGGTCGTTGGCAGTCCGATAATGTCCCGAATCACGACCTTCTGGACCCCGACCACTTGATCGACCTCGACCGCCACCCGACGACGACGGGAGTCGAGCGTCACCACGGTGCGGCGAGAATGGTCCTCCCGGGCGTCGAGCCCGAGGGCGTCGGCCAGGCCCAAGAGGGGCAGGACATCGCCATGGCGCATCAGGCACTGGCCCCGACCGGCGACGCTGGTGATCTCCTCGCCCGTGATGCGGAAGGTTTCGCGGACCCGCTCCAGGGGCACCACGAACAACTGGCCCCGCAGCCGCAGCAGGTATCCCGGCAGGATCTGGGTGGTGACGCGCTTGGGCAGGGTAATGGTGAAACGGGTACCGCGACCCTTCTCGGTCCAGATCTGGATCTGGCCGCCGGCGTCCTCGATGGCCCGCTTGACCACGTCCATACCAACCCCGCGCCCACTGATGTCGGTCACAGTCTCGGCCGTGGACAGGCCTGGGGCGAAGATGCAGGTCATGATGTCCTGGTCGGTCATCACCGCACCAGGGGTCAGGATCCCCATCTGCTCCGCCTTCTGGCGGATGCGCTCCAGGTTCATGCCACCGCCATCGTCCTCGATGGTCAGAACGATGGAGGACGAAGTCTCCACCGCCCGGACCAGGATCGTCCCGGCCCGGCTCTTGCCAGCCCGTTCACGTTCATCGGGCTTCTCGACGCCGTGATCGGCAGCGTTGCGGCTCATGTGGGTCAGGGGGGCGTCCAGCAGGTCCACGAGGCTCTTGTCGATGTCGACGTCTTCGCCCTCCAGGACCACCGTGCATTCCTTCTCCTTGGCCTGGGCCGCGTCGCGGACGATCCGGGGCACCTTCTGCAGGAGGGGGCGGATCGGCACCTTGCGGATGCCCATGATGGCTTGCTGGAGTTTGTTGGAGAGTTCCCCAAAGGTCTCGTTCGCGCGTCGCAGGTCCCGGGCCAGGCGATGGCTCTGGGGCCTGGTGGCATCGGCAATCGAGGTCGCCCGACCTTGCAGATGGTCAAACATGTCCCCAACCACCAGCAACTCCCCGACATAATGCAGGAAGGTGTCGATCTTCGACTCGGAGACGCGCATGGTCTTGCCGCTATTGGCACCCCCGGCAGCCTTGCCGACGTCATCCGCTTTGGCATGGACCTCCTCCTTGGGCACCTCGGCCACCGGCGGGGGAAGCAAGGCAGCGAATCCCGGAAGAGAGGGCACCTTAGCGAGGCGCTCCCGGAGGAACTCCCGAAGCATCGGATCAAAGCCCATCGCCTCGTAGAAGGTGTTGAAGCCGTCGAGCATCTCGATGGCCAGGGCCTTGGAGAAGTCGCAGGCCGCGGAGGCCGCGACCTCCTCTAACAGGGCTTTCACCCGGAGACTCTTGTCGGGATCCAACTGACCTTCGAAAACCGGGCCCAAGAGGGCTTCTAGTTCGGCCAGGGGACCACTGGTGATGACCACCGCCTGCTCGTGGCGGGCCTGACCACCGGGATCGAGGACCCGCAGGTGCCGCAGCAGGGGCTGAACGCTGGCCCGCACATCATCGGGCAACAGGGTGAAAGCGGCCTCGGCGAGATCCATGTCCTTGCGGACACTGTCCCAGTCGACCTCCTTGGTGACGCCCTCGACCCGGGCCTCCTGAACGCCGATGCGGTCGAGCATGGCGTCGTAGTCGGGCTGATCCGTCACTTCCAGACCTCCGCCCCGGACCCGTTCGAAGATTGCCGAGAGGCGGTCGAAACCCTCCAGGAGGGTTGAACAGACCGCCCGATCCGCCTTCAGTTTGCCTTTTCGCAGGGCATCCAGGAGGTTTTCCAGGCGGTGAGCCAGGCCCTTGGCGCGCAGGAAGCCAAAGAAGGCGGCGTTACCCTTAATGCTGTGAGCCGTGCGGAAGATGGCCTCGATGGTCGGAATCGACTCGGGGTTAGCCTCCAGGCTGACGATCTGGTCGCTGATGGTCGACAGTTGATCGCGGGTTTCATCGAAAAACCCGGCCAGCAGTTCCGGATCTGCGCTGAGATTGGGTCCATCATTCGACATGATTCGTCCCCCCGCGCTTCATGCGCTGCAGGATGGCTAATTGTTCTAGCCAACCCTGGACGACCCAGGCCGAGATATGCACCGCGTCCTCCAGGGCCGCGAGATCGTCAAGGGGCTTGGTGACAAAGGTGAAGGCGCCGTCCTTAAGACAGGCCAGCATGTTATCGAGGCTGATGGCCCCGGTCATGATGATGACCCGGATCAGGGGGTATTCCTGGCGCAGGTAGTGCAGCAGTTCAAAGCCGTCCATTTCGGGCATCAAGAGGTCGCTGACCACGATGTCGAACTTCTGCTGCTCCAGTTTGGCCACCGCATCCTTGCCATGAATGGCGGTGACCACTTCATACCCCTTGGAGGTGAAGTGGCGCTCCAGGACTTTCCGGATCACCGTCTCATCATCGACAATCAGTAGGCGAATAGCCATGACGTCTTCCTTGCGTAACTTAGGCAGTGATGTTGTTAGCGGCACACAGCGCCCACAATTTTTCGAGATCGATGGGCTTGACCAAGTAACCGGTGGCTTCGCCCCGGAATGCCGCGAGGACGTTCTGCCCGTCATCCAGGGCCGAGGTCATGAACACCGGGCACCCCTTCCCGGGCATGATGCCGGCCACCGCCTCCATACAGCGCAGGGCCAGGAGGACCGAGTGGCCGTCCATGTCCGCCATCATGATGTCGAGGGTCACCAGTCCGAAGGGCTCCTTGGCGAGGAGGGCATCCCGGAAAGCGGCCATCGCCACCTTGCCATCGGCCGCCTCCGTCGTTTGGCCATAGCGACTGAGGGCGCCGCGCATGAGAATCCGGGAGGTCAGGTCATCATCGACGATCAGGATGCGCATGATGGAATCCTTTAGGGAGCCAACAGGGCGGCCAAAGCCGCGATCGTGGCTGTCAGACTGCCATCAAGGCCCGGCCAGAGAGCCTGGCAGCCTGCCAGGTCATTGGACCGGGCCAGGCGCTCAAGATCAGCACACCGCAGATGGAGATCCCGGCAACCCAGGGTGCCCGTTCCGCCTTTGACGGCATGGGCGATGGTCGCCAGGGTCTTCAGATCGCCGAGGGCCAGGGCGTTGGACATCTGATTGCGGCGGCCGGGCAATTCCTCTTTCAAGGTCCCGTAGACATCCCCCAGGGCATCATCGCCGTAACTGCGGATCTTGGCCACCACCACCGGGTCGAGGATCGGTGAAGGCCCAGCGGGGGCCACGGGGGCGGTGGCAACGGAAGCAGATGGCCCCGTGGTGGCCCCCGTGGCAGTTGGCGAGGGTACGACCGCCGTCCCCGCAAGATGGGCCTGGACCGCCTTAAGAAACAAGTCGGCATCCACGGGTTTGGTCAAGTAATCATCCATCCCCGAGCTCAGGCACTTCTCCCGGTCACCGGGCAGGGCCTGGGCCGTCAGGGCAACGATGGGGACCCGCCGTCCGCCCCCCGACGACGCCTCCAGCTTACGGACCGCCCGGGTACATTCCCAGCCATCCAGGCGCGGCATCTGGCAATCCATGATGATCAGATCATAGGGCTTGCGACGAAAGGCCTGGATACCTTCCAGCCCATCGTTGGCGATGTCGGCCAGGATGCCGATCTGTTTCAGCAGGCCGGCGGCGACCTTCTGATTCACCGGGTTGTCTTCCACCAGCAGAACGTTGGGCATGGTTTGGCACCGATCACAGGGCAAGGGGACGGAAGGCGAGGATCAGAAATCCTTGAAATCGCCCCCATGACCCGCGCCATCCAGGGGCAGGAAGGATTCGGCATTGCCGGTCTTCTTGGTCGCCCCCAGGCTGGTGGTGGTGCGGTTGGTCTTGGCCGGAGCCAACGTCTGGGTCGGGGCCTTGGCCGCAGGCTTATAAGCCGGAGCCTGGGCCTTGAGGACCTGGGTCGGAGCCCGGGGGGCGACCTGATCCACGGATTTTCCCGAGGCGGTGGCGATTAGGACATCGACATCCCGTGACAGGGCCTCGGCCTGACCGGCCACTTCATCGCTGGTGGCGGCAGTTTCTTCGGCCACCGCCGCGTTGGATTGGGTGACCTGGTCGATCTCGGACAGGGCCTTACGGATCTGTTCGACCCCCTGGCTCTGCTCGCTGGTCGCCTGGCTGACCTCACCCATTAGGGCCGTGACCTTACGGGTCCCCTCCACCACCTTGGCGAAGGCCGTGACCACATCCTGCTCCAGGCTGTGACGCAGGTGCTCTTCCAGTTCGGCAGCGGCAGCGACGACATTTTCGGCGGCACTGCGGCTACGCTCCATCAGGGAGCTGGTGCTCTTGACCTCTTCCGCACTGCGCTGGGCCAGGTTACGGACTTCATCGGCGACCACCGCGAAGCCGGCCCCGGCTTCGCCGGCGCGGGCGGCCTCCACGGCGGCGTTGAGGGCCAGGAGGTTGGTCTGGAAGGCGATCTCGTCGATGGTTTCCACGACCTTGGCGGTTTCCTTGGTCGCCTGATCGATCTCGGCCAGGCTCTTACGCAGGGCCGCCAAGCGCTCGACGGCATCCACGGCAGCGCGTTTGGCTACCGCCTCACCAGCAGCCGCCTCGGTATTGCCGGTCTGGGCGAGGGTGTCGGCCTGGCGGGCGTGGTCGGCATTGCGGCGGGTCAGGTCGGCGAGGTTTTCCAGACTCGCGACGGTCTCCTCCAGGCTGGCGGCACTGCGGCTGCTGCCGTCCGCCAGACCACCGGAGGCCTGCTTGAGGTGGAGCATGCTGGTGGACAGGGCGCCGACGGATTCGGTCAGATTGGCAATGAACGCCTCAATCGGCCCGGCAATCCGACGCAGGGTGGTGAGATTGGTCAGCAAGGTCGCCAGGCTCGCCAGGAATCCGACGATAGCGATGATCCAGATGCCGGTCATCGACACCGACAGGCTGCCTTGTTCATTACGGACTGCCGACTTGGCGGTGTACTCCACCAAGGCATCCACCGCCTTGCGGTGTTCGCGATAGGTGGGGTCGAATTGCTCCGCCAGGACCTTCAGCGCCCCCGGGGAATCCCCGGCCTCGATTTTGGGAAGGAGATCGGAACGGACGACGGTAAACACCTGCTTACCGCTCGAGATCACCGGGCCGAGGAGCTTTTCCGTGTCCGCGTCGATGTGCTCATCCTTCCAGTACTCCTCCCGCGCCAGAAATTCTTTTTCCAAGCGGGCCAGGTCGTCTATACGCTCACCCACCTTGGGCCCCTTGGGGTCGATGGCGATAAGGTAAGCATAAAGTCGCGTCTCCAGGACAAAGAGGGGCGGCGGGAGTACGTCGGCGAGGATATCTTTATCGTGAACAATCTGCTGGTAGCTGTCACTGCCGATGCGCACGGTGTTGATGACCCCGATGCTAATGATCACGGTGACGACTAAGGAGAGCACACTGACGATGGCCGCGAGTCGCAGCCGCTTGCTGAGGGCGTTGGCGTTGGTTGACATGGAAGACTCCACAGGGGAAAGGTTAGAGAGTGAAAGCCGCAGCGGCGGCAGAGCCGAGGGCGCGGTCGATGTCGAGGAGCATGATGACCCGCTTGCCGACCTTGCCGACGCCGGCGATGAAGGCGGTGTCGACGGCGGTGCCGAAGGCGGGGGACGGCTCGATCTGATCGGGCGGAATATCCTGAACCTCGCTGACCATGTCGACGACCACGCCCATGATCACCGGGGGGGCACCCTCGACGGGGGCCTTCACCTGAACGACCACGATGCAGGTACGCTTGGTGTCGTCGCCACGATCCAGGCCGAAGCGACTGCGGAGGTCGATGACGGGGATCACCCGACCGCGCAGATTCAGAACACCGCGCACCTCGTGGGGCATGCGTGGCACCGGAGTGATGTCCTGAAGGCCGATGATTTCCTGGACCTTGAGGATCGGCACGCCGTAGTGCTCCTTGGCGAGCACCATGGTCAGGTACTTGTTCGCAGCCGAACGACTGCGGCGGGGAGGGGCGGCGGTGGAGGCCATGGACTGTTCCTAGGAGGCGCGGCGCAGGGTGGATTCCGCACCGAGCGCCAGGGTGATGGTGGCGGGGACGTCGATGACCAAGCAGGGTCGGCCATCGGCAGCGATGGTGGCACCCCCGATGCCCGGGACGGGTGGGAGGCCAGCGCCGACGTCCTTGAGGACAATCTGGAGACGGCCAAGGACCGCATCGACCGCCAGGGCACAGCGGCGGTGACCGTCCTCGACCACCACCACCAGGGGGCGGCGGGGGTCGTGGCCTAGGTCGTGCTGGAACAGGTCCGCGAGGGTCACGAGGGTGATCTGCCGGCCGTGAAAGCCGAGCAGGCGACCCCGGCCATTGACTGAAGTCACGTCCGCCTGTTCGAGGCGAGCGGTGGCCACCACCGACAGGGTCGGGATGATGTAGTCGCGGCCGGCGGCTCGCACCGCCAGTCCGTCGATGATGGCCAGGGTCGGGGGCAATTGGATGGAAAAGGAGGTGCCTTTCCCAGGAACGGTATCGATCCGGACCTTGCCCCGCAGGGCGTCGACCGCCGTGCGTACCGCATCGAGACCAACCCCCCGGCCCGAGACGCCGGTGATCTGCTCGGCGGTGCTGAAGCCGGCGCGGAAAATCAGGTGCCACACTTCTTCATCCGTCAGGTCCTCGGGCCCGATCAGGCCCTGGGCCCGGGCCTTGGCCAGGATCCGGTCGCGGTTCAAGCCACGGCCGTCGTCACTGACCTCGATGCGGAAGGTCCCGCCATGGGCGACGGCGGCCAGGGTGATGCGACCAGCCCGGGGCTTGCCGACGGCTTCGCGGTCATGGGGGGTTTCCAGGCCATGATCCACGGCATTGCGGACCAGGTGCAGGAGGGGCTCGCCTAGGCGATCGACCACCGCGCGGTCGAGTTCCTGGTCTTCACCCACCAGCACAACCTCGACCTCGCGGCCGACGGAGCGGGCGGTTTCCCGGGTCAGGCGAGCGGTGCGTTGCAGGAGGGCTTTCACGGGCACCAGGCGCAGGCGGAAAGCCAGGTCCTGGATGGCCCGGGTGGTGCGCTCAACCTGGGCCAACAGGGCCCGCACCTGGCGCGAAGCCAGCCGCCGCACCTCGGGGGAACCGGCGACCATGCTCTGGGCGATCACCAGTTCGCCGACCGCGTCATAAAGCGTATCCACCCGGCTGACATCGACCCGCACGCTGACCGCCGCCACCTGGGGCCGGGGTTCCTGGGGACGTTGGGCCTGAAGGGCTTCGCCAAGTCCGGCCGCATCGACCTTGCCCGCGTCCAGAAGGATTTCGCCGAGTTTGCGTTCGGGATTCAGGGTCTGGGCGGCGAGGGCCGCCTCAAGATCGGCGCGGGCGATCCGACCGGTGCCGACGAGGACTTCACCCAGGGGCGAAGACGGAACGATCGCCGCGTG
This sequence comes from uncultured Planctomycetota bacterium, assembly GCA_903902515.1. Taxonomy (GTDB): domain Bacteria; phylum Planctomycetota; class UBA11346; order UBA11346; family UBA11346; genus CAIUVD01. The sequence continues at coordinate 11,893 of CAIUVD010000237.1, forward strand.
GATGGCGGCCAGGATGTCGTCGGCAGATTCGACCGTCCGGCAGCCGGCTTGGTCGTCTTCGAGGCGATGGGCCACCCAATCCAGGGCCTGGCGCACGGGCTGGGCCAGGGCCTGGCCGGCGGTGGGGGCAAGGAGCGCGTCCTCGGCGGCGTGGAGGACGGTGGCGACCTCCCGCAGGTCGAGGGCTCCGGCTTCGCCCTTGAGGGTGTGGATGGCCCGGCGCAGTTCGGGGATGACGTCCGGATCCGTCTCTAATTGGTCGACCAGGGCCCCGAGATCCGCGAGGACATCCGGGGTGCGGGACCAGAACTCCTGACGGGCGGGATCCTGGGTGGGGTCAAGGGCGGGAGCCAGGCCGATTCCGGCGGCGGCCGTCTGGGCCTGATCCAGGAGGGCGCAGATTTGGAGGCGCAGGACTTCCGGATCCTCGCCAGGAGCGGTGGTCAGGAGCGCCAGGGCTTGCACTGCGGCTTCGCTGGCGGGTCCATCGATCTCCGTCAGGCGACGGACCAAGTCGCCGACCGTGGCGTGGTCCGCCAGGTCGGCGAACACCAGGTCGGTGGCGATGGCAGTAATGTGGGCGGAGTGATCCATGGTCAGCGGATATGGATACCTCAGGATTTTTCCCGCCGCAAGGCTTCTGAGAACCATCGCCACCCAAGAACGACCCGTGCACCCAGGCAAACAATTGCCAGCCTCGCGGTTCCGTGGCACAATCGTCCATGATCCAACTTGATGGACTCCCGGGACCGACCCATGGCTTTGGCGGTCTGTCCCCCGGCAATCTGGCCAGTCGCGCCCACGCCGGAGCCGTGTCCTCGCCCCGGCGGGCGGCACGGCAGGCCCTGGCCAAGATGCGGACGGTGCTGGAACTGGGGATGGCCCAGGCCTTCCTACCCCCCCTGCCCCGACCGGATCTCGACCTCCTGGAGCGCACGGCCGGGTGGGAGGATCCTTGGCTGCTTCGTCTGGCCTGTTCCAGCGCGTTCGTCTGGACCGCCAACGCGGGGACTATCGCCGCTGGCGACGATGGCGTGTACCGCCTGATGGTGGCCAATCTTGCGGCCCTTCCCCATCGCCAGCGCGAGGCCCCGGGCCGGTGGGCTCAACTGACCGCCCTTCTGCCGGGGGTCCCGGTGCTGCCACCCCTGCCCAGTCACCCGGCCTGGGGAGATGAAGGAGCCGCCAACCACACCACTGTAACCGGACCCCGGGGTACCTGCGAGGTTTTTGTGGTCGGCCGAGAGGCGGGCGAAACCCGGACCGGCCACCCGGCCCGGCAGACCCGGGAAGCCAGTGCCGCCGTGGCCCGCCGCATGGGCATCCGGGCCCCCCGATTGGTCCGCCAGCATCCGGCCGCCATCGATGCGGGGGCCTTCCATAATGATGTGGTGATGGTGGGGGAGGGTGACCGCCTCCTGATCCACCCCCTGGCCTGGGAAGACCAGGAGGCAGTGCTGGCCGACCTGGAACAGCGGTGCGGCCCCCTGCGGGTCGCGGTCGTCCAGGACTTCGATCTGGACCAGGCGGTCAAGTCGTATCTCTTTAACAGTCAGCTTCTTTTAACCGATAACGGGTGGGTTTTGGTGGCCCCAATCCAATGCCAAGACGGACCCCCACGGGCGGCTATCCGCCGACTTCTCGATGACGGCTTCATCGACCGGGTCGTGTTCGTCGATCTGGCCGAAAGTATGATGGGGGGCGGAGGACCTGCCTGCCTGCGCCTGCGATTGCCCGTGCCCCCGGGAGCCCTCAACCCCGGCATCGTGGTGGATGAGCTCCGGATCCAGGCCCTGGAAGCCTGGGTGGATCGCCACTACCGAGACCGCCTGACCGAGGATGACCTGCGAGACCGCACCCTCTGGCAGGAGGCCGCCGCGGCCCTGGAGGATCCGCTGCTGCGTGGTCTGCCGTTGACCACCCCCCCTCCCTCCCTAGGTTAGCGGCCGTCGCGAAGGAACCCCACCATGGCCAAAATCACCGTTTTGTTCGGCACCAATGTCGAAGCGGAATACACCCTGGAAAAAGGGGAATCGAAGATCGGTCGCTCGATGGAGTGCGACATCGTCGTCGACAACCTCGGCGTCTCCCGCCACCACTGCTCGATCCTCCAGGTGGGATCCACGTGGGTGCTGGCCGACGGCGGGTCGAACAATGGCACCTTCGTGGGCGGGACCAAAATCAACCGTCACACCCTGAAGGACGGCGACAAAATCGTCCTCGGTAAGCACAGCCTCGTCTACGACGCCAACGGCTACGCGGATAATGCCAAGGGCGGGGCCAAAAAGGGCCAGAGCATGGGCGGCGAAATGACCATGTTCGTCGACCAGGCCGCCCTGGCCAAGGCCATGGCCGAAGGTGGCAAACGGATGGTCATCGCCCTCTCCCAGGGCGGACGCGAAGTGCTGGCCCAGCTGAGCCGCGAAGTCACCACCGTGGGCACCCAGGCCGACATCCCCGCCCGCGGCTTCTTGGTCAAGCCCGTCCAGGCCGAGATCGTCAAAACCGCCACCGGCCACAAGATCATTGCCAAGAGCGGCTGGCGGTCCGTCAAGGTCAATGGCAACAAGGTCACCGTCAAAGACCTGAACGCCGGGGACATCATTAACGTCGCCGGTGCCACGCTGACCTACAAGCAGGCGTGAAGACGCTGCTTGTCTCCGGGGCCCTGGCCCTGGTCCTCCTCTCTGGATGCTCCGGCGACGCCAGCCGCGATGATCCCAAAGTCCTCAGCAGGCGACCCCTGGCCTACCAGCCCGAGGCCTTTGATGACCTGGGCCTGGAATTGCTGCGGGGCTATCGGCTGTCGGCAGACCACGAGCCCTTGGCCGTCGCCTACGCCGGCGGGGCCCTGCGACGCTTCGACGTGGTGTACATTTCAACCGGGGAGGATGCCGAGGATCCCAAGCGGGTCATGGACCGCCTCGCTGGTGGTCTCGCCGACCGTGGCTGGGTACGCCTACCGGCCCGGCCCACGGATGACCCCGAGGAAGCCCCCGATCGCTACCGCAAGGGCCACGAAGACTTGGCCTTGTCGGCTGAAATCGTCTCCGGCCGGACCCTGGTCACCTGGCGCCTGACCAAGGCGGCCATCGCTCCTGTGCCTGCTTCTGCTGAGAAAGCCCCCTGACCACCATGTCCGACGCTCCCTCCTCCAGTTACTCCGACCCGTTCTATGACCGCCTGGACGCCTTCGCCCAGGAGCTGAAGAAGCGCTGGTGGTTGGCCCTCCTGATCCTGGTGGCGGTCATGACCACCGTGGTCGTCGTCTACCAGATCCGCAACCGTCACCCGGAAGCCGCCGGCTTGGCGACGTTCCTCAGCACCCAGCGCAAAGCGGAGGACCCGAGCAAGGCCAAGGACGCCTGGTCTGCCCTGGTGGCTGACCAGACCCTGACTCCGGCCATCCGTGCCCGGGCCGGTATCGAACTGACGCAGGTCCTGCTCCTGGCCGGTGATACCGCCAGCGCCCTCCCGGCGGCCCAGGCGGCGGTTCAGCAGGCCAGCCAGACCAGTGATGTGCCAGTCCAGCTGGCGGCAAAACTGACCCTCGCCGCAGCCCAGGCCCAGGCTGGGCAGGCCGATGACGCCCTGAGCAACTACGACGCCGCCGAGCGCGCCGCCGGTGCCAAGCACGCCGCCCAGCAGCTGGAAGCCATCCTGGGTGGCGCCCGCATTCTGGAGAGCCAGGGCAAGAAGGACGAGGCCCTGGCCCGTCTGGAGCCCCTGCTGAGCCGTGCCGATGCCGGGGCCGAGAACCTCCTGGCCGTGGCCAAGGTCCGGTACTGGGGCCTCAAGCACGCTCCGGCTAAGTAACGGCCGAAAGCGCGGCTTTATCGCTGGCAGGTCGGGCACCACACGGTGCTGCGACCGGCGATAGTCGCTCCCTTGAGTTCCCCGCCGCACGTCCGGCAGGACTGTCCAGCCCGGTCATAGACCGTGAAGGTATGCTGGAAATATCCGGCATCCCCACCTGCCTGGCGAAAATCGCTGATGGTGGACCCACCGGCCGTGATGGCTTCGGCCAATACCGCCCGGACCTCGGTCACCAGCCGTTCCCGCTCGGCCGGGCGCAGCCGGTTGGCAGGTCGCTGAGGGCGGATCCCGGCCCGGAAACAGGCCTCCTGGGCGTAAATGTTGCCGACCCCGGAAACCACCGTCTGGTCCAGCAACACCGCCTTGATGGCCTGGCGACGGGCGGCCAGCACCTGCCGCAGATGCTCCGGCGTGAAATCGTTGCCCAGGGGTTCGGGCCCGAGGTCCGCCAGGTCCGGGCTCACCGCACCCGGGGCCACGAAATCCAGAATACCGAAACGCCGGGGGTCCCGGTACACCAGTCGCCGCCCGTCCGCCAGGTGGAGGGTCGCATGGTCGTGGGAGCGCTCCGCCTCGGCCACCCGCCAGGTGCCGGTCATGCCGAGATGGCTCAGGATGGTCCCAGCAGGAGTGTCGAGCAGCAGGTACTTGGCCCGCCGCCGGAGGGCCGTGATCGGCTGATCAACAATCCGGCTCTCCAGGTCGAGGGGCATCGGCCGACGGAGATCCGCCCGGTGCAATGCGATCCGGCGAATCACCGCCCCCAGGACCAGGGCTTCCAGTCCACGACGCACGGTTTCGACCTCGGGAAGTTCAGGCATGGCCGGGTGGTACCGGCCGGGACTTGAGAACCAAGGCGTTGCCACCTGAGCATCCTTTGCCAAGGTTCCTCCATGACCCTGGCCGTGGAATTTGAAACCGGTCCGGCCCCCGGCCGACGCCTGCGGGTCGAAGAAGGTCAGCCCCGCTCCCTGCGGGTGCTGTACCAAGGCCAGGAAGCCGGCCAGGTCGTGTTTGAGATTCAGCATGGCCACCTGCGGATGCACAACCGCTCCGGTCGGCCGGTGACGGTCAACGGCACCGCCATGGAACAGGCCGACCTGGAACCCGGCGACCGGCTGATGATCGGCAAGGACAGCGCCGTGGTGGTCCTCGACGAGGACACGACCCAGGCCGCCAGCACCGACAGCCAACGTCGGCGCCGGGCCATCTCGGCAGAAGGTGTCGCTCCCTCTGCCTCGAGCGGCCGACAGGGCCTGATCACGCGGGTCTCGACCGCGCTGGCCACCCGGGCCGAGCGGGGACGCGAAGAAGAACTGCAACGCCAGCGTCTGGAACTCCTGACCCAGGTCGGCCGACGGGCCCTGGAGGGTGAACGCTTCGGCCTCCCGGCCGCCGCCATGCAGGATCTGCTGGCCGGTCGCGCCGTTCAACTGGATCCGGTCAACGTCGATCGTCAGGCCATGGACTGGTGGCGTCAGGCCAGGGACCGCCTGGCCCTGATCGACGCCGAAATCGGCGTCCTTCGCAAGATCGTCGGCCTGCCACCGGATCCCGGTGCCGGGACGCCGCCCGTCATCCGGCAGGATCTTCGGAAGCAGGAGGAGCGAACCTACCAGGCCCTCGATAACCTGGCGACCCAGAATCTGGAAACCCTCCCCGCGTTCTACGACGATGGTCACGGCTCCTCAGGTCGGCGGCGGACACCGCCCCTGCGCCGTCGCCGCTCCTGATCCAGCCACTGGCAATCCCTGACGAGCGGTGATGCTTGCCGGGCCATGCCCGACACCGCGCCCAATCCCCCGCCCAAGCGCAATCTCTTCCCGATCCTGCTTCTGGTCCTGGGCGGCATGCTCGTCCTGGCCATGACCATGAAGAACCTCCAGCCGGAGACCCGGCCCTGGAGCGCCCTGCTGACGGACATCGCCGCCGGTAAGATCGCCAGTGTGCGGGTCGGCCAGGATGCGGTCATTGCCACCCCGACCAAGGACGCCGGGACCACCCCCTTCCGCGTCGACTATCCGGGCTCGCGGCTGACGGACAGCCTGACCACCCAGCTCGACACCACCATCAAGACCTACAACGAGTCGATCCCCGCCGGATCCCTCAAGCCCAAGGTCGAGCAGATCGGCGTGCCGCCCGACAGCATGTGGGCGCAGATGCTGCCGTCCCTGCTGATCTTCGGTGTGTTCATCGCCGTCATGTACTTCCTGCTGTTCCGCCGCATGGGCCAGGGCGGCGGCGTGCTTTCCTTCGGCAAGAACAAGGCCCAGCGCATCGAAAAGGGCAAGACCGGCAAGACCTTCAAGGACAGC
>CAIUVD010000238.1 GCA_903902515.1 uncultured Planctomycetota bacterium
AATTCCTGGGGTGATGTCAGGCTAAATCCCCGAGCGCCAAGGATGCGGACCTCCCGGCCCATCACCACGACGGCGTGTTGGTTCCACACGATGGGCAGGGCCGTGGGCCGACCATCGACGCGACCCACATCATTCCACGCGTCTCCCTGGCGCACGAGGACGCGCTGACCGGTGGTCACAATCACGCCCTTGCCGGCACTCAAAGCGGGGGTGGGCAGGCGATCACGGGTCAGGGTCTGTCCGTCCCAAGCGAAGAACGTGCTGCTGCTCACCCCGGCGATACCGTTGGCACTGACCCAGGCGGCGACGATCGGCTCCTCAAGATTGGCCGTGGCAAGTTCAATTCCGTCATCCCCGGTGAGCATGGCCACATGACCATCCCGCCGGGCGATCATGACCCGGTCTTCCAGCAGCATCGGACCGGTCACAAACGGGGCGCCAGTGGGGGTGCGCCAAAGCAGATGCTGATCCCGCAGGTCGCTGGCGGCGAGGGTGCCATCAAGACCGGCAACAATGATCAGGCTCCGATCCACGACCACCGCACTCCGGTGGATGGCCACCGGGAGATCGCTGCTCACCGGTAGGGGAATCCTGCGGATACCGGCGGCGTCTTCCACAATGCCGACCAGGTTGCGGGTCGGGAGGATGAGCGTGGCCCCATCGATGAACGGAGGCGCATAGATGGGGTCCTCGACGGAGACCTCCCCCAACGGGGTGGTGGTCCAGGGGCCCTCGGCCGGAATTCGCAGCAAATGGGACCGAGAGCCGGTGATGAAGCCACCATTCAGGGCCAGGGGAGGGATGGTCACCGGCATGCCGAGTTCCAGCACCTGGCTCGGAGCTCGGTCGAGGGGTACCATCAGCCGCCACCCCGCCTCGGCCTGGGCTCCCGACACCGTGGCCGTCACATACCCCGCGAGCCTGAGGGAGAGTTGATAGTCCACCCGGTCGGCGGCGGTGATGTCGAGGATCATCGGGGTGATGCCCAGATGTTCCTCGCCATGCCAGACGTCTGCCCCGGTGGGCACCGAATCAATGGACAGGGGCAGGTATTTGAGGCCCATCTCCCGCGCCAGAATGGTGCCAGCGGCAACATCCCCTTGGGCAAGCACGGTTTTCAACTGGTCCTGAAGGGCTTTTCGCTTGGCAATCTTTCCGGAGAGATCGGCCAATTCCTGGTCGGCCGCACTGCGGGCGGCGCTGCCCTGGAGATCCTTGCGGGAAATCAGATCCTTGAGGATCTCCTCGGCGGGCGTGTAGAGGCCGTCCCGGATGAGGGCCCGGGCATTGTCGAGTTGGCTCAGGGCTCCGACTTCAAGAGTCTTGAGGCGTTCGATCCGGGCCGTGAGGGCCACCGACAGGTCATTGCCGAGGTCGCGGGTGGCCAACAACCCGGAGAGCTGGGCTGCCTGGGCATCGGGCGAACCGATTCCGACGGTGGCATGGATTTCACGAGCAAACTCGATCAGGGACTTGATGGTGCCGGTCCCTTGGCTGCCCAGGGACTCGATCTTTATGGATCCCTCTTGGATGGCCGCATGCAGATCCTTTCCGCCATCAAAAAGCATCAGGGCCTTGGCCAGCCGTTCCCGGTAGGCGGCCGTGGCTGTGCGAACGGCATCGGTCCGTCCGATGATGCCGGCCAATTCGGATTCGAGGGCAGAGCCAGCCACCAGTTCCCGTAGGCGGAGCCGATCGACTTCTGCCAAGCTGCCATCCACGTCACCGGCATCGATGCGCCCGGAAATGATTAGAATCTGTTCTTGGAGTCGCTCCTGTTGGCGCTGGATATCCGCGCGGATCAGGGTTGCTTTTTCCAGCTGTCGGGCCGAGGGATCCGCCGTCAGGGCCAAGTCGAGGGCCTGGGTCCGCTGGACGAGGGGGGCGCCGGGCGACTCGGCAGCCTCCAATTTGGTGATGCGCCAGCGTTCCAGCACCTCTTGCGCGGCTACCCGTTCTTTGGCGTGGCCACCATATTCCTTGATCAGGATGACGGCCGCCGCCGGTCCGGATTGACCGAGCGTTTTCTCCATGGTGGCGGCCAGGGCCTCGGAGCGTTCCTGGAAACCGGACTCGGCAGACCGCAATTCGTTACGCAGGGTAGAAACGCCATCGGCTTCGGGTGGGAGCCGGTTCATCCGGCGATTGGCGGTCGCAAAGTCGTAGGCGCTGATCAAGCCCCGAATGGCGTGACCTTCGGATTTGAGGGCCGTCTTGAAGAGGACCTTGAGGTCATCGACCCGCCGCTGGGCCTGGAGATCATTGCCGGCCTTGGTACTCGCCTCTTCGATGCGTTCCTGGGCCTGGGCCCATTCACTTCGATTCAGAAGATCGTTGAACTGATTGAGCACCAACTCCAATTCTTTTTGCCGTTCGTGGTAATTCAGCACGGCGACACCGACGAGGGCCAGGACCGCCAGGACCAGGGACAGAACGATCAACAGGGCCTTGCTACGGGGTTCTTCAGCAATCCGTCGATGAGGTTCAAAATTATTGAGGGTCGGGGTCGCCGCACGGAGTGCGGATTCGTGAGCCCGAACCGGGGGAGGGCCGCTGATCGGGCTGGTCATCGCACTGGTCGTTGCCGAAGCCAGTTGGGTTGAACTTGGGGATCCACCAACCCGACGGATCACCCGCTTGGCGAGGAGGCCGTGGGCCAAACGGCCAATCGTGATGTTACTTTCCCGCAGTTGATTCGCCATCTGACTGAGGGTCATTCGGCCATCCACGAGGTCGAGGAATCGACGCTCCGCGTCCGTCAGCTCCCCCGTGCGATGGGCATCCTCATCAAAGGCATAGACGCCCTGGAAATCATCGAATTCCGAAAGAAGCAGGCGTTGCTCGTCAATGCGGGCGGAAGTGGTACGCAACAGGACATCCGCCGCGATGCGGAGGCGAACGGCGGTCTGGTCGTAATCGAAATCCGCCTCGGCACCGTCCACGAAGGAGACGCTTTGGATGCGACTGCCGAAAAAAGTAATTAAGGAGTCCTCGACCACCGCCTGTAGTGACCGACCGAGTTCATCGGCGGTGGCCCAGCCTTGGTGGGTGACGATGCTGGTGACGGAGTTTCCTTGACCGACCGCCGCCACGAGGTGTTGGTACTGGTCGTAGGTGATGCGGTGGCAGGACAGCAAAATGCCGGCCAGCAGGGTGTCCTTGTCGTTCCCAAGGTCGATGGCCGTGGGGTTTCCGTCCTGGAATGCGACCCGCATCGACGTGCTGAGACCGACGGCCGTCAGCACCCCGGAACGCTTCTGGCGGTGGACCGCCATGACATTCTCAGCCAATACAGAATCGAGCATGCAGCCTCCGGTGAACACGATTACCGTAGGTCCGCACGGCGCTACCTCAAGAGTCCGGGACGCGATTCACGCCATCGCCAAGGCCTGGAATTGACGGCCCCGGTCCTCGAAACCACGAAACTGGTCAAAAGAGGAACAGGCTGGGCTGAGGAGGATCGTTCCACCCTCAGGAAGGCGTGTCCTCGCACTCGCCACGGCAGCGGTGAGCGTTTCCGCAAGGTGCGGGGCGGCCTTGGCGACGGAGAGGTGCTCGTACAAACGTGGACCGGTCCGGCCGATCAGCACCGGCACGGCTCCCCGCCGGGCCACGGCGGCGGCCAATTCGTTGAAATCGGCTCCCTTATCATGGCCACCGAGGATGATGGCCAGGGGGCCCTCAATGGCGGCCATGGCTGCCATTGAGGCCTCGGGGGTGGTGGCAATGGAATCATCAACGTAGTCCCACGGACGTTGGCCTGGGACGGGTTGCAGACGGTGGGGGAGCGGTCGCACCTGACGCAAGCGGCCTCCAATTTCAGAGGAGGGCGTCCCGAGGGCGATGGCCAGGGCGATGGCCAGGGCAGCATTCGCCCGATTGTGGTCGCCCAGCAAGTCCAGGTCACGGCGCGAGGCCAGCTTGGGACACCAGTCTTCTGGGCCGAGGAGCCGTGGGTGGTCGGCGAACCGGTGGGCGGACGCCGGATCGCAGGCCACCAACGGCGCACTGGCGATCAGGTCCAATTTGGCCCGGTGGTAATGGTCGAGATCCGGATGCCAGTCAAGGTGATCCACGGCCAGGCTGGTTAGTACGGCCCCCTGGCTGGTGGGAAAGTTGGGTGCGAGGTACCACCCCTGGAAACTGGAGAGTTCACAGACCACCCCAGCCTCGGGTCCCCGGGCCTCCAGGAGGTCGAGGAGGGGGTCGTAACTATTGCCGCCGACCTCCCAGCCCAGCAGACAGCCGAGGATCCGGGCGGTGGTGCTTTTGCCCTTGGTGCCACTGACCAGCACCCGGGGGCCGTGGTGCAGGGCGAAAAAGAGGTGTTCCGGGCAGATCCGAGGGGGATGGGTCGCCGGCCAAGCCCGGGGGGGGATGGCTGGCGAGGCAATGATCAGGTCCACGCTCTGGAGCACGGGATGATTCCCGTCGCCAACCACCCAGGACCAGCCCAGAGCTTCCGGGCCGAACGCCTCAGAGGGCTGCCGGTCGAGGATGATGACTTCGGCCCCCAGCGCGCGGCAGCGGCGTGCGGCCGCCAGACCGCCGCCGTGGGTGCCAAAACCCCACACCAGCACCCGGTCGCCGGGTCCGGGGATCCGATCGCGGCTTAGAGCCACCGCTGTTTCTTGAAGACGACGAGGGTGGTCACGACCGAGAACAACATGATGGCCAGGGCGAAGCTGAAGCCCCACGGGGAATCGTTGTGGGGCCACAGTTCGTAATTCATGCCGTAGATACTGGCGACCAGGGTCGGTGGCATAAAAATCACGGCCGCGATCGAGAAAATCTTGATGATCCGGCTTTGTTCGATGTTGATCAACCCGAGGGTCGCATCGAGCAGGAAGTTGATCTTGCCATTGAGGAAGGAGGCGTGGTCCGAGAGGGTCTGAACGTCGTGGAGGATGCCCTTGAGGCGGCCCCGAGGGTCGGCCGACAGGCAGTCGCCGGGGGTGGCCTCGGCGTAGGCGATGGTCCGGTTCTTGTCGATCAGGGATTCGCGGACCTTGGTCAGGATGTGGCCGCAGCGTCCGATTTTGAGGATGGCCTTCTGCAGTTCCTCACCGCCCGCCGGGGGCTGGCGGCGGAACACGATCATCGACAGGTGGTCCAGCTCAAGGGCCACGAGTTCCAGCATGTCGGCCAGGCGCTCGATGGTGGTGTCCATCAGGGCCACGAAGGTCGTCTCGGCGCTCAAGCAGCCCGACTTAGCCGCCCGCTGGGCGAAGGTCCGGAAGGACCAGGGTTCTGCGTAACGGATCGTCACCAGCCGGGTCGGGGTAAGAATAAAGGTCACGGCCGTCGACTCGGGGCTCTCGGTCTCGGTCTTGATGAGCATGGTGGCGGTCATGAAGATCGCCTGCCCTTCGCGGTAGAGACGGCTTGAAGCCTCCAGCTCCTGCATTTCCGCCCGAGTCGGGATCTCCAGGTCGAGGAGGCTCTCGATGTAGGCCTCCTCGTCCTTGGTCACATCGACGATGTCGATCCAGACCGTTTTCTCAGGCACCGCCATTCCGCACCCCTCATGCTTGAGGAGGCCTTTTCCATTGGGTGCCCAGGCGGAAATCATGTGGCGGGATCGTCCAGCGGCAGGTCCAGGGGCAAGACCCTTCCCTGGTCGGCCTTCGGGCCTTCAATGCCCTCCATGTCACGACCTCCCAAAGCCCGCGAACCCCTGTTGGCTGCTGCCCTGCGCCTGTTCGTCGAGCGGGGTATCGATGGCACGGGAATCCGTGAGGTGGCCCGGGAGGCCGGTGTTTCCGAGGCTGCCCTCTACCGCTACTGGGCTTCGAAGGACATCCTGGTCCGGGAACTCTACACCGAGCATCTTATTGACGTGGTGCGCTTGATGGACGCGGCTGTCGATGGGGCGGCTGGAATTGACGAGGCGATTACCCGGGCGGTTATCGCTATTTATGAGGTCTTCGACCAGGATCCCCTGGTGTTCCGGTTTGTATTGTTGGCCCAGGCCGACGTGCGTCTGATCCCCGCCGCGGGTGTTCGCACACCGTTAGATGTGGTCACGGATTTGGCCCAACGTGCGGCACCGTCGGATGTGGATCATCGTCACTTGGCGGCGGCGTGGGTCGGTTTGTTTCTTCAGACGGCCCAGCATGTGCTCTTGGGCCGTCTGCCGCCGCCCCTCTCGGCCCACGCGGGCCCGGTAACGCTCCTGGCCCTGCGGCTCACGGCCAGACCGTAAATGACCGCAGGGTGGTTGAGGGCCAAACCCTCAACCACCCTGCGGATGCCAACGTCAGGAACCCCGCGCGGGGGCCTGCTCTCAGCCCTTGATGTCGGGCTTGCGCAGGCCGACGCCGTAGGCGCCGAGGGCGGTCGAGAGCTCCTGCACGGGGCTCTGGCCGCTGCCCGGAGCCTTGTAGAGGTCGAGGTCGGTGTACTGGACCAGATCGCCGATCCGGGTCACGCCGAGGTCCGAGAGAACGGTGGCGATGGTGCCGGTCAGCTCCAGGCGGTCGATGTTCTCAGCCAGGACCTTCTGGTCAGCCTTGGTGATCGAGCGTTCTTCGTTCTCGCGGAACATGCCCAGGCGGAGGTTGCGGGCGGCCAGCATCTCCTTCACTTCCTTCAGCGAGGTCTCGCCGAAGTTCTTGTAGGCGAGCATTTCGGCCTCGGTGATGCGCAGCAGGTCGCCGAGGGTGAAGATGCTCATCTTGGCCAGGCAGTTACGGCTGCGGACGGACAGTTCGAAGTCGTTGACGCTGGTGCGCATGATCTTCTCCATGCGCTCGCGCTCGCGCTCCTCCTTCTCGTCGTAGTACATGGCCCGGCTGGCCTTGGCGTCGCGCAGCAGGCTGCGGGCGCGGCGGTCGCGGGGGTTGTAGGCCAGGGCCTGGCGGAAGCAGTCGACGGCGGCATTGGCCTCGCCGCGCTCTTCGAACAGGATGCCGAGGTTGATGACGCCAGGCACGTAGGCCGGGTGGGCGTCGGCGCAGATCATGAAGTGCTCGGCGGCCAGTTCGTCGTCGCCGATGCGGTCCAGCAGGCAGCCGATGTGGAAGGCGGCTTCGATGTGGTCGGCCTTGGTCTCGAGGGCGGACTCGTAGGCCTTGATGGCGGCCTCGACGTTGCTCTTGAGTTCCAGGATCCGGCCCTGAAGGAAGTCCTTCTCGGCGGCGTCGGCCACGCCGGACAGCGCCTTGTCGGCACCATCGGCATCGCCGGCGGCGATCAGGGCGCGGACGTACTCGGCCTTAGCTTCCGGCAGGGTCTTGGCGGCGAAGGCCAGGAGGGTCTTGGCCTCGTCGTGGTCGCCCAGTTCGCTGTTGACCATGCCGAGGATGGCGGCACCGAAGGCCTCCTTGGGATCCAGGTGCTCTTCGGCGTCGGCGAAGCGACCAACGGCAAAAGCCAGGACGCCCAAGCGGGCCTTGTCCTTGCCACCGGGGATGCCATCGGCCAGCAGGGCGGCGAGGCGGCTGCGTTCTTCGACATCCTGAGAGGCGACGCGGCGGAGCACGCGCACCTGGGCCAGGGTCGGACGATCGCTGCCGGTCAAGACCTGGGCGGCACGGGGCAAAGTAGCAGTGGACATGCGGGGCTCCGGAAAAATGGCCCGGGAGAGTACGATTGGTCCGATGGTGGTCAATATGATCTGCACTGCTCCGATTACGGGATGGCAAACCCCAGATCCGTGAGGATGCCGGTCAGGGCCATCAGGGGCAGGCCGACAATCGCCGTCTGGTCGGCCGAGGCGATGGTCGAGAAGAGGGTGATGCCCCGGAGTTCGAGCTTATAGGCCCCGGCGCAGTCGAGGGGCTGGTCGGCGGCCACATACCGTTGGAGGGCCTCGGCGGTCAGGGGCCGCATGGTTAGACGGGTGATGTCCGTATGGGTGCGGACAGACCCATCCGGAGCCATGACCGCCAGGGCGGTGATGAGATCATGGGTCTGGCCCGACAGCCGTAGGAGGTGGCGCACGGCATTTTCAGGGGTCCCGGGCTTGTGGAGGATGTCGTTGCCGAGGGCGCACACCTGATCGCTGCCGATGATCACCGCCCCGGGATGGTGGTCCGCCAGACTGCGGGCCTTGGCCAGGGCCAGGCGCTCGGCGGTTTCCTGGGGGGACCAGTGGGGGTCCTTGAGGGCTTCCTCATCACAAGCCGGAGCCAGGGCCGAAAAGGGCAGGCCCAGGCGTTCGAGGAGGGCCTTCCGGTAGCGGCTGGTGCTGGCAAGGATGAGCATGGGCCCCAGTGTGCCGACCATGCGCTATGCGGAAGTCCTGGAGGCGGTGATCGCGGCGCCAACGGTCCCTGAGAAGGCCATTCTCCTGCGTGACCTCGTGCCCGAGGACGGGGCCTGGCCGATGCCCCAGCTGCCCGAACAGCCGGGGCGTCCGTCGGATCTGCGAATCGTCGCCGATCCGCCCCGCCGTCGGCGCGGCCTCAGCGATCCCCGGGCCCGGGCCCGATTTCTCCATGCCATCTGGCACATTGAGGTGTCCGCCATCGACCTGGCGGTCCTGATCTGCCTGCGGGCCAGCGGTGCCCCCCGGGCCCTCCATGAAGACTTTCTAAAGATTGCCCGGGAGGAGGCCGAACACGCGACCCTGGTGGCGGATCTTCTCACGGCCGAGGGCTTTCCGCCCGGGTCTGACCCGGTGCATCACCGCCTGTGGGATGCGGCCCGGACGTGCGTCGATCTGGGGGAGCAGTTGGTGGTCATCCCCCGCTTTCTGGAGGCCCGGGGTCTGGATGTGTCGGCGGAACTCCTGCCCCGTCTCGCGGCTATCCATGCCCCCAGCCACCAGGTGATCGCGCGCATCTACCAGGATGAAATCGGCCATGTGGGCATCGGCACGCGGTGGCACCGCTGGTGGTGTGAAGAACAGGCCCTGAATCCCGTCGGTCATTTCACCGCCGTGATTCAGGCCCGCTTTGCCGACCAGTTGCCGTCCCCTTTTGCCCTCGATCGCCCTGGCCGGGCGACGGCGGGTTTCGCCGCCGAGGAGCTCGAGGCGCTGGAAGCTACTTCTTCGCGTCTACCTCGACCACCGGGTCCTCCGGGAGCATCGTCCGTTTGATCAGGGTCCCCAGGTCGTCCCAGCCATTGCGCCAGGTCAGCAAGCCGGCGGCAGCCACCAGGACCAGGCTGGACCAGAGCAGGATGGCGCGACGGCGGCGTTTGGCCGACTTATCCTCGAACGGGTCGTCAAAGGAGCGTTGGGCACCCTCGGGGAGGGACTTGAGGATCGTCAGGCTGTTGCCGAGGGGGATGTTGATTTTGATGCGGCCGTTGATGGCCCAGCCATTGGCTTCCAACACCGGCCCGAGGGTCCGCTGGCGCAATTTCAGGTAGGCGATGATCATCGAAGGCCCACTGATGGCCATGATGATGCCGCCGAACACCAGGGGAATCTTGGCGGGGTGGAGCCCCGCCAGGGCGCTAAGAACGCTGCCGAGGCCCGCGATCACACCGGACACTGCGACGCCGATACCAACAAACATGCCCGCATCGAGTTTCGGCTTCTCCACAGGTTTTCCTGCGGTCATGGTCTCGGCCGAGGCGGCCACCTTGGCCTGGGCTGCCGTCATCACGCCCTTGTCCTTATCGCCGGCGAACTTTTCGATCAGGTCGCTGATCATTTTGCCGATTTTTTTGTAGGGCGACCAAAAGGCCTGCTGAATGCTGATGGGATGTTCCAGCAGCTTGATGACCGTGGCGTCCCAGTCCTGACCCTTGCGGTCGATGAACATGCCGTTGCGGCCGACCATCAAGTAATCCGCGTCCCCCTGGGTCACGCCAACGGCCACGACCATTTTTTCACCCGAAGGACGGGTGCATTGGCAGTAGGCCAAGTACAGCCGCCCGAGATTCGCCAGGCCGCTGTGGGCCCCGGCGTCAGCAACCCGGATGCACAGGTCGAAACTGCGCTGATCCAGGTACAGGGTGCCGGTGATGAAGATCGGGGGCGGCGGTACGCGATCGTAGAAATCCCCGAAATTCACAAAATTGCGCAGGAGGAGGTACAGATCCCGGTGGTACCGAGTTAGGCGTTCCACGTCCTGGATGGCGGCGACTCGAGGGGCCACGGCCAGGTCTTCGGCAATTAAGGCTGCTAGGGCGTCGGTCGGTTGGGCGGCGAGAATCGCCCGTACCCGTTCGAACCCAAGTGGCTCCACGGTGGAGCCCTTCTTGGCAGCAATCCAGGCGCCATAGGGCGCGAGGCGGCCCACAAGATCCAGCCACGTCGCGTGATCCAGCTGCCGGACCTCACCGAGGAGGGGGATAATGAGGTCGGTCTTGAGGGCCGTGATGCGGCCGATCCAAGCCGGGTTCAATCCCTGCTCCAGGTCGAGGACGCCCCCCGCCTGGATCCGGGCCAGGGGCAGGCCCTCAATGTCGGCTCCAAGGGCTGCGAGATCCTTGGCTGCCAGGGCCGCGACGTCGGCGTCACTGCGGCCCAGCAGAATGGCTGCCCGGGCGTCATAGGCCGCCATGGCACAGCGATTGAACCAATCGTCGATTTTGCCCCGCACGGCCTGCAACGCAGCCCAGGCCTGGGGGGTGCGGGCACCCAGGGGATGGCCGTCGGCAGGGTTGTTGGCGTGCCAAGCAACA
The DNA here is from genome assembly GCA_903902515.1 of uncultured Planctomycetota bacterium. Taxonomy (GTDB): domain Bacteria; phylum Planctomycetota; class UBA11346; order UBA11346; family UBA11346; genus CAIUVD01. The sequence continues at coordinate 10,585 of CAIUVD010000238.1, forward strand.
AAGGCCGCGCATTCGGCAAAAAACGCATCGATCTTGGCTTGGCAGACGCCGACGGCTCCTGAACGGTCGGGGTCACTGCCCTGGGTGGTGATGATGTCCTGGATGATCTGGGCCAGGGCCGGATCCCGGGCGCAGCCGGGCTTGATCACCCCGTCACCATTAAAGGTGGTATGGGCAAAGATTTTGGCCGTGTCCCCGGCCTGGGCGACGGTGATCGTCGTGGCATCGGGGGTGCCGAGATTGACCAGAATCTGACGAGCAGCCGCCAGCAGAGCCTGACCTTCAGGAGTCTGGTCATTGATGGAGGCTAGGGCCAGGGCGTCGGTTCCGGCCATCAGCACCGCCGGATCCTTGAGGACCTTGCAACTCCATTCGACGGCAGCGACGATTTCAGGGACTCGGACCCGGTTATCCTTGTCCTGATCGAGCAAGGTTAAGGTCTTCGGGTCGAATTCGAGACCTTGGACCGGACATCCCAGGGCAACCCACAACTTGGGGTCAAGTTGTCGGAGGTGCCGCAGGTCGTCCGGATGGTCCAGGAGGACCTGATCAAGGCCGCCGGCGCGAAAAAATCGCCAGGGATGTTCGATATCCTTGGTGGTCAGGAGTGACCCCGCAAGGGAGGCAACAGAACGAAGAGCGGAAACGGGGGTGGCCATGGCGGGGCGGAGCCTCGGGCCCAAGCCATGGTTTCAACCGGAAAGCCGAGGCCCTTACGGATTCACAGGTCGAGACTCTCGGCCTTGGCGCCTAGCAGGGTGGCCATGTCCTTGGCCGTCTTGGGGCCGATGGTTTCCTTGGCCGTGCCGTTGAGTTTCAGCGTCAGGTAGGTGCGGTCATGGATCGGGGTCGGGGAGCCCGTCGGGGTGGTGGTCGGATTGTCCAGCACCAGCAGGTTACTCGTGAAGTCGTACCGGCCGGTGAGCTGGGCGGAACGGTTCCAGACGACCTCGATGGTGCCCAGTCCCGTGACGGATTTGGAGGCGGTTAAGCTCACGTAATCGAGGGTATCGGTGCTATCGACCGGATTATCCGCAGTGCCAGAGATGGTACGGGTAAAGGTACGGGTGCCGGTGCGGCCGGCGAGGGTGGTCGTGCCGAGGGCTTCGGTGCTGGTGGTCTGCTGCCGGACCTTGCGGTTACCGAAGATGGACACGGACTCCGTTTTGCCTTGGCGTGCCACCGTGGTGGTCAGGGGCGATGCGCTACTGATGGTCATGACACTGGTCAGGTCGGAGGTCCAATTAAAACGGTTGGTCCCGCTGATCGTCCCATCCAGGTCGAAACGCAGGCTGCCATTGACGGTCACGGTGACCCCCGCCGAGGAATCGGTGTAGGTCAGGTTGGTGGTGGTTACGGTAGCCGTCACGTCCACCACCTGGGTCGTGGACGCGGGCCAACTGGTGATGGCATTCCCGGTCCAGGAAATGGACAGGGTGCCGGTGGCGTTCGGGAATAATTTGAGGCCATTCGGCAGGGTCAGGTTGGCCACATTGACGGACGCAGAGCCCCGAGGCGCTAGACGCGGTGCCCCCTCAAGGCTACGGGTCTGAAGGTCATTTCCGGCCCCTTGATTGATAATCGTCTGGACGGCGGCATCCACCATCAGGCCTGGGGTAGACGCCGTGGTTGCGGTTTGCGTGCCGTAGTTTTTAGCGCTGTCCAGGATACCCGTGGAGTCTTCATTTACGGAATCTCCACAACCCCCGAGAATCATCAGCGGGGCTAACAGGAGCAGGAGGGGGGATCGCATCAGCATGGTGACTCCACCAGGGTTGAGGTGGGTCGGAGTATTTGTGGTCTCTCGGTGCGTGCCATGGGGGATCGCGCGACACCCCGCCTTGCGCGGCCAGGATCGGCCCACCATGCCGGCCCATGCCTATCGACGGACTCCTGCTTCTTGGTTTCGGCGGCCCTACCCCGGGCTGCTGCGGCCGTCGTGCCACCTGCCCGAAGACCCCGGGATGCGAGGCGGAATGCTTCGTGGCCGGCATTCTCGGGGACAATCCCGCTCGGATGGGCCGGATTGATGAAGTCGTGGCGCACTACCAGTCGGTTGGTGGGGGGTTCAGCCCCTACAACACCCTGACCTTTGCCCAGGCCGCTGCCCTCGAAGCCGAATTGGCTCGTCGTGGTCGGCCGATTCCCGTGGTCTGTGGCTTCCGCCATTGGACGCCCTGGGCCAAGGACGGCCTGGTGGCGCTTAAAGAGCGCGGCTGCCAGGCCATCGGCCTGCTGGTGATGGCTCCCCACCAGTCATCCGTCAGTTGGGACTGGTACCTCAAGCACGCTGCCGAGGCCGTTGAGGCCCTGGGTGCTGGAGCCCCGGCCATTGCCGCCGTCATTCCCCCGTGGTGGGAGGCCCCCGGCCACCTGGACGCCGTGGCGGCCCAAGTCCGCGCGGTCACGGCGGGCTGGTCCGCCGAACGCCTGGCGGCTGCTGAGGTCGTCTTTACCGCCCACGCCATCCCGCAGCCCGTCGAGTCCACCAGTCCCTACCGGCGGCAGATGGAGGCCACCGCGGCGGCCGTTGCGGCTCGCCTGGGCCTAGCCCGGCACCGGGTGGCTTTCCAGAGCGCGCCTTCCGACAGCCGCATCCCCTGGTCGTCGCCCGACATTCTGACGGTGGTCGAGGAGGCCGCCCAGCGCGGGGTCAAGGATCTCGTGGTCCAGGCGGCGGGATTTCTCGTCGATCACACGGAAGTCCTCTACGATCTCGATGTCGAAACCGCCGAAGCCTGCGCCCGTCATGGCATCACCTACACCCGGGCGGCCTGCGTGCATGCCCACCCGGCCTTTATCAATGCCCTTGCCGATGCGGTTGTCCGCGCGTAAGTCCTGATCGTTTCCAACGTCCCCGCAGGTCCCATGTCCGCCGCCCTTTATATCTTCCTGGCCCTTTTGGGCTTCGGTTTCGTCATCGCCATCCATGAACTGGGCCATTTCCTGTTCGCCAAATGGGCCGGGGTGCGGGTCGAGGTCTTCTCCATCGGTTTTGGCCCCCGCCTGCTTACCTGGAAGGGCGGCGAAACGGAATACAGCCTGTCCCTGCTGCCGTTTGGTGGCTATGTGAAGATGACCGGCCAGGAGGACATGCCCCAGGCCCCCGGAGCCCCGGCTCCAGCTCCAGATCCCCGCTCCTACCTCACGGCTCATCCCGGGTGGAAGGCCGCCATCCTGTTGGGCGGGGTGCTGTTCAACTTCCTGTCGTCTTACATCCTGCTGATCGCCCTGGCTTTTTACGGCTATCCGGTGCTGCGGCCGGTGGTCGGGGATGTCGCGGAAACCATCCTCACGGCCAAGGCCCAGGTGGTGCCCAGCCCGGCGGCCACCGTCGGCCTGCGGGCGGGCGATGAAATCATCGCCATCGACGGGGAAAAAGTTCGTTCCTTCGAGGACTTGGCGGCCAGCACGATTTCGGCCGGCGTCCGCCCCGTGACCTTGACGGTGCGACGCCAAGGTGAAACGGTCACCCTCGGTCCGGTGGCCCCCATCTATGACCAGGTCAGCGGTCGGCCGTCCCTGGGCATCGCCCCTGGGCGTTCCTCCCGGGTGGCGGAAGCGGGCCCCGGACCCCTCAAGGCTGGGGAACGGATCACCTCGATTAACGGCACCGCCGTTCCCGAAGGCATCACCGGCCAGGATTTGGTGTACCGCCTCCAGCCCCTCCTGGGCCAGCCGCTCCAGGTCCAGGTCACGGGACCGGCGGGTTCCCGCAGCGAAACCGTAGTCTACGGCGGTATGGACGGTGGGCTGGATGCGACCCTCGGCCTGCCGGTGCGGATTGCCCAGGTGGTGCCCGGTGGCCCGGCCGCCGAGGCTGGCCTGCAATGCGGTGATCTCCTCATGTCCGTTGACGGGGGTGTGGTCACGGGCTCGGCCCAGGCCACCGGTCTGCTTTGGGGTGCCCTGCAGCGGGGCGACCAAGTGACTCTCCGCCTGCGCCGGTCCGACGGCTCCGATCTCACGGTTCTCTTAACCGCCCGGGAAATGGCCGGTCGGCGGCGGGTCGGCTTGGCCTTGGAAACGGTCCGGGTCGGCCTTATCGATACCCTCGTTCCGGCCATCGACGGCAAGCCCGCCGCGGCTGCGGCCGCTGGCTTGCGGCCGGGCCAGGCGATCGTTGCCCTGGCGGATGGCGATCCGGCGGATGAGCGCCTCCAGGCCTATGTGGTCGACCAGGGTAAGCGGGTCCTCCTGCCCCTGGATGAGGCGATGGTCACGGCGCTCCGCTTTCAGCGGAAGCCTGGTCGTCTCGCGGCCTTGATGGGGGATCGCGGCCAGGCGGCGGCCCTCAGCGAACTGGCCGGAACGCGCATCATTGCTACCCAGGGGCCCGATGGTCAGCCGGGGGCGCCGGCTCCCGGTCTGCTCCAGGTGGAGACCGCCTCCGGGAGCGCCCGTAGTGTCGATGTCACGGTTCTGGGCGCCCAGACGGCAGGTTTCATCACCGCCCTGGCTCCCGGGGATTGGGTGGTCGGCATGACTCGTACGCCGCAGGGTCAGATGGCTCTTGATGTGGTGCGCGGTGCGGTCGGTGGGGCCCGTGAGGTCGTCCTGGCGGGCCGTACCCCGGGCCAACGGCTGTTCTTTGATGATATCGAAATGGTGCCCTACCAGCTGGAAGGCCCTGGTGAGGCCATTTCCATCGCCAACCATGCCACCCACACCATGATCGTGAAATCCTTCACCTTCCTGGTTCGGTTCTTCCAGCCCCCGGAATCCGGTGGCCTTGATGCCACGAAGAGTCTCCAGGGCCCGATCGGCATTTTCCGCGAGCTCAAGGCCCGGGCCGAGCGCTTTGGTCTTGATAGTTACCTGACCTTGGTGGCCTTGATCGGTCTGAATCTGGTGTTGGTCAATCTGCTGCCCATTCCCATCACGGACGGTGGTCAGTTGGTGTTCCTGGCCATTGAAACCGCCATCGGTCGGCCCCTGCCGGAGATCGTTCGCACGGTCCTGGGGTACCTCGGCTTGGCCCTGGTGGTCGGCTTGATGCTGTTCGCCACCGTCCTGGACATTGGTCGATTGTTGTGAGTCCCCTGGTTGGCTTTGTGCTGACTTCCATCGCCGTCACCAGTTTGGTGACGGCGATGTTGTTTGGTTGGGACAAGTACCGGGCGAAATCCGGTGGTCGCCGGGTGCCGGAGGCGGTCTTGCTGACCTGGGCCTTCTTTGGTGGGTGGCCGGGTGCACTGGCAGCCCGCCGCCTGTTCCGTCACAAAACCACCAAACAGCCATTTGTGGCCTATTTATGGTGTATCGTGGGGATGCATGGCGTGGGTTTCGCCCTGGTGATTGTTTGGTTTGTTCGATCTTGACGTTTGAATGAGTTCGATTATGTTAACTCCAACATGATCGAACACGCACCCCAGCGTCGCGAGGCCATCACCCGCCTGCTCACCGAGCAAGGACAGGTGAGTGTGTCGGAGTTGGCCAAACAGTGGGTGGTCTCGGAAATGACCGTGCGACGGGACTTGGAAGTTCTGGTCGCCCAAGGCGTTGCGGTACGGGTTCATGGTGGCGCAGTAGCCGCCCAATCCCTCCGCTTCGGCAGCCGCTCAAGCCGCGATGCCAAAGAGAAACGTACGGCCGCCCTCAAATTGGCGGATCGGCTCCCCGAACGCGGCACCGTCTACTTGGACGGCTCCACGACGACCAACCACTTGGCGGAGGTCCTGTCGGCCAAGCCCGGCCTGGTGGTGGTTACCAACACCATCGACACCTTCCGGGCGATTCAGGCGATTCTCGGTCACCAGGCCATCCTCGTCGGCGGCTTCCTCAATGCCGATACCGACAATATCGTTGGGCCCTATGCCCGGCGAATGCTGGAAACCCTGACGTTCAACGCCGCGTTCTTCAGCACCTACGCCCTGTCCGTCGAGGCTGGTCCGACGGAGCCGTCGGCCGAGGATGCGGAGATCAAGCACTTGGTGGCCAGCCGCAGTGAAACCGTCCATTTGGCGGTAAATCATCAAAAATTGGGCTCCCACGCCGGAGCCTCCTGGACCCTGCCCCGGAACCGTTCGGTCCTATCCACGGATCTGGCGCCCACGGACCCCTCCCTCGCCTCGTACCACGCCCTTGCCGCAACCCTGATTTAAGGAATTTCCTATGGCCTCCGTCGTCCTCCTGCCCAAGCAGGGCAACAGCGTCGAATCCTGCATCATCAAAGCCTGGCTGAAGAAAGCCGGCGACACGGTGAAGGAAGGCGACGGCCTGTGCGAGGTCGAGACGGACAAGGCCACGGTCGAGGTCCCCGCCCCCGCTTCGGGTGTCCTGCTCGCCATCTTCCGTCCTGAGGGCGATGATGTGCCCGTGCAGACCAGCATCGCCGCCATCGGCAATGCGGGGGAGGATGTGAGCAGCTTGGCTCCGGCTTCTACGAGCGGAGAGGGGAGAGGGGAGAGGAGTGGCGATTCCGCGGCTGGTGCCGCGGTGAGTGCTCCGGTTGCCGCCGTCCCGGTGGCCGCTGTCGCTACGGCTTCCGACGCCGGTTCCAGCCCCCGCGCCCGCGCCCTGGCCACCGAGCGTGGCGTGGACGTAAATGCCCTCGCCGGTACCGGGCCCAATGGCCTGGTGGTCGAAGCTGACGTCCGCAACGCCCCGGCTCTCACCCCCGCCGCCAAGGCCACCGCTGGTACCGGCACCGTGGGCACCGGCATCGGTGGCCGCGTCACCGCCGCCGACCGCACCGCCGCGGCCCCAGCCGCGGAATCGCGTCCCCTCACCCCTCTCCCCTCTCCCGCCAGTGTCCCCGGCTCCGTCACCGAAAACCCCGTCAAGGGCATCCGCAAGATCATCGCTGAGCGCATGCGCCAGTCGTTGACCAGCTCGGCCCAGCTCACGCTGCACGCCACCGCCAAGGCCGCGACCCTCCAGGCCTGGCGCGCCAAGGCCAAGGACAAGGCCGAGCTCCTCGGCCTGCCCGCCGTCACCGTCAACGACCTCGTGCTGTTCGCCGTCGCCCGCACCCTGGCCAAGCACCCGGCCCTCAATGCCTACTGGCAGGGCGACAAAATCGTGCAGCACGGCTCGGTCCACCTCGGCATGGCCGTCGATACCGAGCGCGGCCTGCTGGTGCCCGTCGTCCGGGACTGCCACGCCAAGACCCTGGCCCAAATAAGCACGGACGCCCGGGCCCTGGCCAAGGCCGCCCAGGCGGGCAAGGCTGGCCCCGACCAGCTGTCCGGCTCGACTTTCAGCGTGACCAACGTCGGTGCCCTGGGCATCGAGTACTTCACGCCGGTTCTGAACACGCCGGAAGTGGCGATTTTGGGCGTCGGTGCGATCGGCCTGAAGCCCTATGAAGGCAAGAACGGGGTGGAGTTCATCCCCTCGATGCACCTCAGCCTGACCATCGACCACCAGGCCCTCGACGGTGCCCCCGCCGCCCGCTTCCTCCAAGCCCTGATTCAGGCCATCGAGAACATCGATGTCCTCCTGGCCGCCTGAAAGAGCCCTCCCCATGCCTGACTTCGATCTCATCGTCATCGGCGCCGGACCTGGCGGCTATGTGGCCGCCGAGCGTGCCGGTGCAGCCGGCCTCAAGGTCGCCCTCATCGAGCGCGAGGAGCACCTGGGCGGCGTCTGCCTCAACTGGGGCTGCGTGCCGACCAAGACCCTCCTGGCGTCGTCCAAGACCTACTACACCGCCACCCATGGCGAGGCCTACGGCGTCACCGCCGAGGGGGTCAAATTCCATCTCGACAAGGCCATGGCCCGCAAGAAGCAGGTCCAGGACGGACTTCGCACGGGCATCAAGGGCCTGATGAAGAAGTTCAAGGTCGAGGTCATTCGCGGCAGCGCGACCCTGACGGCCAAGGACACGGTGCAGGTCGGTGACCGGACGATTACCGCTAAGAATATCCTGATCGCTACCGGCAGCCGTCCGGCCAAGCCGCCCATCCCTGGCATCGACCTGAAGCATGTCGTCGATTCCACGGGCATCCTCGATGTCAGCGTCCTGCCCAAGCAGCTCGCCATCGTTGGCGGTGGTGTCATCGGCCTCGAATTCGCCTGCTTCTTTGCCCAGGTCGGCGTGCAGGTCCATGTCATCGAGTTCCTGGCGGAAATCGCCCCCAGCATCGACGCCGAGGTCGCCAAGACCCTGCGCGGCGAACTGGAAACCAAGGGCGTGAAGTTCCACCTCGGCCACAAGGTCCTCAAAATCGAGGCCGACGCCGTGGTTGCTCAGGGTACGGCCCCAGGTGCCGCTGAAGCCCGGATTCCCGCCGACCTGGTCCTGGTTTGCACGGGTCGCGTGCCCAACAGCGAAGGCCTGGGTCTGGAAAAGTTGGGCATCGAAGTCCGTCGCGGTGCCATCGCCATCGACGAACAGTGTCGCACCAATGTTCCCGGCATTTACGCCATCGGCGATGTGAACGCCAAGTCGATGTTGGCGCACACCGCCAGCCGTCAGGGCGAGGTCGCCGTCAATACGATCCTCGGCCAGACCGATCGCATGCGCTACCGCGCCATTCCCGGCGTGATCTACACCAGCCCCGAAGTGGCCGCCGTCGGCCTGACCGAGGCCCAGGCTGCTGCCGACGGCATCCCCGTCGAAGTCGTCAAATGGCCCTTCGCCGCCAACGGTCGCTTTCTCGCCGAATATAGCGGCAAGGGCTTCCTCAAGGCCGTCCTGCACAAGCAGACCCATGCCCTCCTCGGCGTCCACGCCGTCGGCGGTCCGGTCAGCGAAATGTCCTTCGGCTGGGCGGCCATGATCGAAGCCGAATTCACGGTGAAGGAGATCAAGGAATTGGTCTTCCCCCATCCGACGGTCAACGAAGCCCTGCGCGACGCCGTCTTCACGATGCACTGATCGCGTCGTCCTCAAAACTCCTCAGGCAAAACTCCAAGGTCCCACCATGCCCAAAGCCCTCGCCATCACGCCCGCCCTGGTCCGCCAGAAGCAGGTCCTGAAGATCAACGACATCCCCGTCAACCAGTACAGCAAGACCCTGGCTGAGGAGCGGAAGAACTACTCCGACGCTACCCTGGTCGGCGTCCTGGAAGACATGCTCCTGATCCGCGAGTTCGAGACGATGCTCGACAAGATCAAGAAAGAGGGCGTCTACGAGAACATCAAGTACGACCACGCTGGTCCTGCCCATCTGTCCATCGGTCAGGAAGCCTCCGCCGTCGGTCAGGCCCTCGCCCTGGAAATCGAAGATCACATCTTCGGCAGCCACCGCAGCCACGGCGAAATCCTCGCCAAGGGCATGTCGGCCATCCGCAAGCTGGATGAGAAGACCCTGGATCAGGTCATGTCGTCCTTCGACGGCGGCACGATCCTGAACATTATCGGCAAGAGCCACCCCGCCGGCACCCGCGCCCTGGCCAAGGACTTCCTGGTCTACGGCGCTCTGGCCGAGATTTTCCACCGTCGCCCTGGCTTTAACAAGGGCCTCGGCGGCTCGATGCACGCCTTCTTCACGCCCTTTGGCGTGTACCCCAACAACGCCCTCGTTGGCGGCTCCGCCGACATCGCCTGCGGCGCGGCCCTCTTCAAGAAGGTCAACCAGAAGCCGGGCATTACCGTGTCTAACATCGGTGACGCCTCCATGGGCTGCGGCCCGGTGTGGGAGGCCATGAACTTCGCCGGCATGGACCAGTTCCACCAATTGTGGGACGAGTCCCACAAGGGCGGCTTGCCGATCATCTTCAACTTCATGAATAACTTCTACGGCATGGGCGGCCAGACGGCTGGCGAGACCATGTCTTATGGCATCCTGGCCCGCGTGGGTGCCGGCGTGAATGCTGACGGCATGCACGCCGAGCGCGTCGACGGTTACAATCCGCTGGCCGTCGCGGACGCCATCAAGCGTAAGAAGCAGGTGATTGCCGAGGGTCGCGGCCCGGTGCTGCTCGACACCATCACTTACCGCATCAGCGGTCACAGCCCGTCGGATGCCTCCAGCTACCGCGAGAAGTCCGAGATCGAACTGTGGCAGCAGGCCGACCCGATCGTCGCCTACGCCGCCCAGCTCAAGGCCGAGAAGCTCATCGACGACGCCAAGGAAGCGACCATCAAGGCCGACATCAAGGCCTTGGTCATCAAGGCCCTGAAACTGGCCATTGATCTGACCATCAGCCCGCGCCTGCCCGCCGAGGACATCGCCGGTCTGATGTACTCCAATCAGAAGGTCATGGCCCTGTCGGACGCCAAGCCCCAGCTCAACCACGAGCTGAAGGACAACGCCCGCATCCAGCAGCTGGCCGGCAAGGTTCGCTCCCTGGTCGGCGCGGCGGCTCCGGTGCCCAAGCCCAAGCAGTACACCGTCTCGGATGCCATCTTCGAGGCGACCGCCCACCACTTCAGCATTGACCCCACCCTGGTGGCCTACGGTGAAGAGAACCGTGACTGGGGCGGCGCTTTCGGTGCCTACCGCGGCCTGACGGAACTGCTGCCCTACCACCGCCTGTTCAACAGCCCGATTTCGGAAGGCGCCATCGTCGGCACCGCCTGCGGCTACGCTCTTGAAGGCGGCCGGGCCCTGGTCGAGTTGATGTACTGCGACTTCCTGGGCCGCGCTGGCGACGAAGTCTTCAACCAGCTCGCCAAGTGGCAGTCCATGAGCGCCCAGGTGCTCAAGATGCCCGTCACCCTGCGCGTCAGCGTCGGTGCCAAGTACGGTGCCCAGCACAGCCAGGATTGGGTCGCCCTGTGCGCCCACATCCCCGGCCTGAAGGTCGCCTTCCCCGTCACCCCGTACGACGCCAAGGGCATCCTCCACAGCGCCCTGTCCGGCACCGACCCGGTGATCTACTTCGAGAGCCAGCGCCTGTACCAGAACGGCGAAGAGTTCGAGAAGGACGTCCCCGCCGGCTTCTACACCATCCCCGAAGGCGAGCCCGTCCGTCGCCGTGCCGGTTCGGACATCACCATCCTGACCATCGGTTCGACCATGTACCGTGCCCTCGAGGCGGCCAAGACCCTCGAAGCCAAGTACGGCGTCAAGGCCGAGGTCTGGGACGCCCGCTGGGTGGTGCCCTTCAACTACGAGCCCATCGTCGAGTCCGTTAAGCGGACTGGCCGGTTGGTGGTGGCCTCGGATGCCTGCGAGCGCGGCTCCTACGCCCACACCATGGCCAGCACCATCAGCCGCTTGGCCTTCGGCCACCTGGACGCCCCCGCCTGTGTCATCGGCACCCGCAACTGGATCAGCCCGGGCGCCGAGATGGAAGCTGACTACTTCCCCCAGCCGGCCTGGATCATCGACGCCATCCACGAGAATGTCCTGCCCCTCAAGGGCCACGTGGTGACCGGCAACCAGACCGGCCAGGAACTGATCAAGCGCGCCCGCGCGGGCGTCTGATCATCTCGCAATGGCAGGGACGGCCGGCGGTGGATTTCCACCGCCGGCCGTTTGTTTTTGCTGAGGGTGGTGGACGATCCTTCGCCATGCCTGAGGTCGTCCACACCGCGTCCGAGGTTCTGTTCCACAGCGACCGCTTCACCCTGGCCCGGGAGTCCTTCGTGACCCCCGATGGCCCGGTGACCCGGCCGGTGATCCACCACCCGGGGGCCGTGGCAATCATCGCCCAACCGACCCCGGGGACGGTGCTGTTGGTCCGCCAATACCGGTACCCGATCCGCCGAGAAACCTTGGAGATTCCGGCGGGCACTCGTGTTCCGGGTGAGGCCCCCGAGGCGACCGCTGCCCGGGAATTACAGGAGGAGGCCGGTTACCGGGCGGGATCCTTAACGGAATTGATGCGGATGCTGCCGGCGGTGGGCGTCAGCGATGAGGAAATGATCCTTTATCGTGCCACCAACCTGACGGAGGTGCCCGCCGCCCCCGAACATGGGGAGTTGGTACGCCGGGAGGTGGTCCCCCTGGCGGATCTCCCACGCCTTTGGTCGTCGGGCTTGCTCGCCGACGCCAAGACCATCATCGCCTGCCACCTGCTTGGCGTACCCCTGATTTCCCCCGCATGAACCGCAAAACCACCATCCTTGAGCGCTACGATCGCTCCACCAGCGTCAAGGCGGTGGAGCGCATTGGGGCTTCGGCCATCAGCAATATCCAAGTGGCGGGCCGGGCCGTCCTGCTGTTTCTCGATGCCTGTGCCCACCTGCCGCAGATTGGCCGTTCGGCGGCGACCTTGGTTCGCCAGATTGATGTCAGTGGTATCGGCTCCATCGTCGTCTTGTCCCTGATCGCTTTCCTGACCGGCATGATCATGGCCGTACAGACGGGCTCTGAGCTCGAAAAGTTCGGGGTTATTTCGAATCTGGGCGCGATTATCGGTGCGACCTTCGTCCGCGAGATGGGCCCGATTTGGGCCGCCATCATCATGCTATCTCGGGTCGGAGCGGCGATGGCCGCTGAACTCGGGACGATGACGGTCAACGAGGAAGTTGATGCCCTGCGGGTGATGAGCATCAATCCCGTGCGCTTTTTGGTGCTTCCCCGCATCCTCGCCCTGGTGATCGCCATGCCTCTTTTGACGGTACTGGCCGACATCGTTGGCATGATGGGTGGGGCCATGGTGGCCAGCCAAATGTTCAATCGACCCACGGACGAGTTTATGGCCTCGGCCCGCAGCGTCATCACCGGGCTCGATTTCTTCAGCGGTCTTGGCAAGTCGGTCGTTTTTGGAGCCATCATCGGCACCATCGCCTGTGATCGTGGTCTCAATACCACCGACGGAGCCGAGGGGGTCGGACGGGCCACCACCCAGACCGTGGTGTTGAGTGTGGTCTTCGTGCTCTTGTCGGATCTGGTCATGACCAGTTTCGTCCAGGTCTTCTTGAAGCAGGCGGTGGGATGATGGGCTGGACTCGCGAACAGCTTGAGGCCCCGGCGCCCCTCTCCCCGGTGCCTGCGGGCAAAGAGCCTTTGATCCGCATCCGTCAGTTGGTCAAACGCTTCGGCCGCCGTTTGATCCTGCGGGGGATCGACCTGGACGTCTACCGGGGTGAAACGCTGGTGATCCTTGGTGGCTCCGGTTCCGGCAAAACCACCCTGTTGCGACACCTGATGGGTATGCTGCGCTCGGACGAAGGGGGCATTACCGTCGCCGATGTTGGTCAAGACCTTCTGCTCCATACGGCGGATACCCAGGCGCTGGAATCCTACCGTCGCCGACTTGGCGTGGTCTTCCAAGGTGCGGCCCTGCTGAACAGCCTGACGGTGTATGAAAACGTCGGCCTGCCCCTGGTTGAGGTGGACCAGCTCCCTCCCTCTGAGGTCATGCCTCGCGTGGTGGAGGCTTTGCGCCGGGTCTATCTCCCAGCCCATGAGATTTTGTCCCTCAAGCCCGCCAGTCTGTCCGGTGGCATGCGTAAGCGTGTGGGCATTGCCCGGGCCATCATCCAGAATCCTGAGATCATCCTGTACGACGAACCGACCACGGGTCTGGATCCGGTGACGGTGAATGGGGTCAACGAACTGACCTTGGATCTTCAGGCCAAGCTGGGGGTGACCAGCATCGTCATTACCCATGACCTTGATGCGGCTTTCAAAATCGCCGACCGGATCGCCATGCTTTACCTGGGCCGGATCATCGCCATTGGCACTCGGGAGGAAATCCGTGCCAATCAGCATCCCGTCCTGCAGCAGCTTCTGACGGGCAGCACCACCGGACCGCTCACCGAGGCCTATTTGGCCGGTCACCATGTGGCTTGAGGACCGCCCATGACTCCTGAATTTAAAGTCGGATTGTTCGCTCTCGGAGGGGTCGCCCTGGCGGTGACCTTCACGGTTTTCACCCAGCCCAGCCTTCACAAGAAGGGGGCCTATACGGTGGAATTCCCCCGGGTTGCCCGCCTGAAGCCTGGTGATCCCGTGACCTACAATGGCGTCAAAGTCGGGCAGGTCGGTGATGTGATGCCCATTTTGGCTGCCGATGGGACTCCTGCGGTCAATGTCGCCTTCAGCGTCGATCAGATCCATCAGCCACGGGTGCTGGTCGATCAACAGACGGTGTATCAAATCGCCCAGGGTTTGCTGGGTGGTGCCGAATTGGCCCTGCGTTCCCGTTCGGGGACGCCGATCACTCCGGCGGCCCTGCAGGGCGTCTCGGGGGCTGAGCCGGTCAGCATCGATGAAACCCTGGTGGCGGTTCGTCAGTTAATCGATGAAAACCGCCAGGAGGTTCGTCGGGCGATTACCGCCATTGGGGACGGTGCCACCAGTTTGGGGCAGATGTCGACCGAGATCAAAGATGCGGTACATGAAAATCGGACCCAGTTGAAGGACACCATCAAGAATGTGGGTGATGCGGCCGGGAGCATCCAGACGGTGGTGGTCGAGAACCGTGAGGCCTTCAAGGCGGCCGTCGATAATTTCCAAGCGATGTCCAAGGGCATTGCCGCTCTCATCGACGAAAACCGTGAGCAGGTCAAGACGGCCATTGCTAACTTCAGCCGAGCGGGCGATCGGGTGGCGGTGGCCGCCGAGGATCTGGACAAGATCCTCAATGAGAACCGCGCCGACTTCCGGGCCACCATGGAAGGCTTCGGGAAGTTGGGCACCCGCCTTGATACCATCGGAAAAAATCTGGATGAGATCACCACCCAGATTGCCCAGGGCAAGGGGACCATCGGCAAATTGGTCATGGAAGATACCCTGCACACCAAGGCAGAAGTGGTTCTCAATCAGGCCAGCGAGCGTCTTGAGGAAGTTAAACCTCTGACATCCGGCTTGTCCGAGTTGCGTTTCTTTGCCGGTGTCGGTGGGGGCTACAACACTCACCGGGAATCCGGCGAGGGGATGGCCTGGCTGCGCATCGAGCCTCGGCCCCACAAGTATTACGAGGTCGGGATCGTCTACCGTTCGGCTCCGGCGGATCGCGACGTTATCCAGGACGACCCCGACAAGCTCAATGTTGACGTGAATCTTCAAGTCGGCTGGCGCTTCTTCCCCGATGACGAGGACCAGCACTACCGCCTCACGGTGGCCGGTGGCCTTTTGAGCAGTCGGATCGGTGGCTCGATGACCTGGCATCCCGCCCGGAATTGGGATGTCGCGGTGCTGGCCCGCCAGAAACACAACACGCGGGATCCCCAAGACCGCCGTTACGAACGGGGAGAAGTCCTGTGGCGCGGGACCGTGACCTGGCGGATCTGGGAACGGATCGGACTCACGGCCGGGGTGGATGACTTTGAGCGACCCGGACCCTGGTTCGGCCTCTCGGGTGAGATCCTCGACAATGATTTGCGGAACCTCACGGCGGCCTCCTCCTTGATGCCCTGAACCCCCTTGTGGGGGTGCTGTTTGGGTCGTCCAAGGCCCACTTTGGAATAAATGCGTCGCTTTGGGTCATTTACGGCCCATGGTTTTGGAAAAACCGTGGGCTCATCGGGGGCAACAGGCCATTTTGGAGGTGTTCCGAAATGATGCAGTCGCGGGATTTGGGACATAAGTTGACGGTGTGGGCCGTTGACAGGGGGGCGCATGGTTGAACACTGCCGCCCTCCCAGGAGATCCACATGGCTCGCACCCCCTTCATCGCCGGTAACTGGAAACTCAACCTTACGGTGTCCGAGGGCGTTGCCTTGGCCAAGGGCTTGGTTGGTGCGTTGAAGCCCGGTGTTGAAGTGGCGGTTTGCCCGACGTTCCTGGCCCTCTATCCGGTGGCCCAGGCGGTTGCGGGTTCCGCCCTCGGCGTTGGTGGCCAAAACTGCTACTGGGAGGAAAAGGGAGCGTTCACGGGCGAGGCGAGTGCCTCCTTCCTCAAGGACGCGGGAGCCAAGTACGTGATCCTCGGCCACAGCGAGCGGCGCCAGTACTTCGGTGAGACGGACGCCACCATTAACAAACGCCTCAAGGCCGTCCTGGCCCAGGGCCTGGTGCCCATTCTGTGCATCGGCGAAACCCTGGCGGAGCGCGATGGCGGCCTGCTGCAGCAGGTTCTCAAGACCCAGATCGAAGGGTCCTTGGCCGGCTTTACCGCAGCCCAGCTGGAAACCCTGGTGGTGGCTTATGAGCCCGTCTGGGCCATCGGCACCGGCCGCACCGCCTCCTCGGCCCAGGCCCAGGAGGCCCACGCCTTCGTCCGCAGCGTTCTGCGCGGCGTGGTGGGCGACTTGGCGGACCGCGTCCGCATCCAGTACGGCGGTTCGGTCAAGGCTGACAACGCCAAGGAACTGCTCTCCCAGCCGGACATCGACGGTGCCCTCGTCGGTGGCGCCAGCCTCAAACTTGCCGACTTCTCCGCCATCATCGCGGCCGCCTGAACTGTTACGTAGGATCATCCGTGGAAAATATCACGCTTCTTCTCAACCTGGCCCTGTGGCCCCTGTGCCTGGGTATGATCGGCCTCATCCTCTTGCAGGGTGGTGCCGGTGACATTTCCTCGGCCTTTGGTGGCGGTGGCATGCTGGACAGCACCCTGGGTGTTGGTGCCAGCAAGAAGATGGCCCAGGTCACGGGCTGGCTGGCCGCTGGATTTTTTCTGATCGTGATCTTTTTGGCGATTCCCCCCAAGGGCAGTTTCAATGCGCCGGTTCCGGCTACGTCGGCTCCGGCTGCGGTGGTAGCTCCCGTAGCACCTGCTCCAGCAGCTGCGCCGGTGGCTCCGGCTCCTGTAGCGGCTCCGGCGCCCGTTGTGGCTCCTGAAGCTCCAGCAACTCCCGCTCGCTGAACCACCCATCTCCGCCGGGCGGTCTACGGGCCGCCCCTTCGAGGCGCTCCGATGACCCAGGTCAATCCCCTTCTGCAGGTCGATGCTGCGGCGGTTCGTGCCGAAATCGGTCAAGACTCCTTGCGGACCTTGTTCCGGAAGATGCTGCTTATCCGCCGCTTTGAAGAGCAGGCCGAGAAGCAGTCCGGATTTTTCCGGGAGGGGACGACGATCAAAAAGATCGCTGGCTTCCTGCATCTTTATATCGGCCAAGAGGCGGTGCAGACGGGGTTCTATGCCCACCTGGATCCGTCGAAAGATGCCACGGTCACCAGCTATCGTTGCCACGCCTTAGCCTTGTTGGCCGGCGAGCCGCCGAAGGAATTGATGGCGGAGCTCTATGGCAAGGGCACGGGCAATGTCTCGGGCAAGGGTGGCTCGATGCACTTCTTCTCGAAGCGCTACAACGTCCTCGGTGGCCATGGCATTGTCGGTGGCCAGATTCCGGTGGGGATCGGTGCGGCCTTCAGCGCCAAGTACCGCAAAAGCGGTGGCGTTTCCGTGACCTTTTTAGGCGACGGCGCCTCGCCCCAGGGCACGTTCCACGAAAGCCTCAACATGGCGGCCCTGTGGAAACTCCCGGCCATCGTGGTGGTCGAAAATAATCGCTATGGCATGGGCACGGCTTGCCACCGCGCCGTGGCGGTGGATTGGATCGCCGAAACCAAGGCCCCCGGTTATGGCCTTCCCTCCATCACCTTTGATGGCTTGGATATCTATGCCTCGTGGAAGGCGGCCCAGAAGGCCGTGGCCTTTGCCCGTTCCGGCCAGCCCGTGCTGGTGGAAGCCCGGACCTACCGTTTCCGTGGGCACTCGTCCTCTGATGCGGCCTTGTACCGCACTAAGGATGAATTGGAGGCCTACAAAAAGCAGGATCCGATTGAGCGGCTTAAGGAGGACCTGTTGACCTGTGGGTGGATGACGGAGGCCGATGTCGAGGCCGCGGAGGAACAGGTGGCCGCCATCGTTCGCGAGGCCATCCAATTTGCTGAAGAAAGCCCCGAGCCGGCCCTGTCCGAGATCGCTCGCCATGTCTACGCGGAGGTCTGAGTCCCATGTCCACCACCCTTGAGACTCCCCCGTTCAAGGCCTCCCGGCCGATCAATCCCAAGTCCGAGCCCTTCATGGGCTACAAGGGCACTCTCCTGCCCAACGGCCGGCAATTGGTCAATTTCCGGATTGCCATTTGTCAGGCCCTTTACGAGGAAATGACCCGCGACGAGTCGATCTACGTCATGGGCGAGGAAGTCGCGGAATACAATGGTGCCTATAAGGTGACCAAGGGACTCCTGGATACCTTTGGCCCCGGCCGGGTCATCGACAGCCCGATTACCGAAGCCGGATTCACCGGATTGGCGGTCGGCGCAGCCATGACCGGCCTGCGCCCGGTGATCGAGTTCATGAGCTGGAACTTCAGCTTCGTGGCCTTCGACCAGATCATCTCCAATGCCTCGAAGATGTGCTACATGACCGGCGGGATGTTCCCCATTCCGATCGTCATGCGCGGCCCCAATGGCGCCGGCCCCCGGGTCAGCAGCCAGCACAGCCATGCGGTTGAATCGCTCTACGCCCATTATCCAGGTTTGATTGTCGTCAGTCCGTCGACCCCGTTTGACGCCAAGGGCCTGATGAAGACCGCCCTGCGGCAGAACAATCCGGTGTGCTTCCTCGAAAACGAGATGCTCTACGGCTATGAGCAGGAAATTCCCGCCGAGGACTACACCATCCCGTTTGGGAAGGGTGCCATCCGTCGCGAAGGTACCGATTGCACCATCGTTGCTTTCAGCCGCTGCGTCCACTGGGCCTTGGAAGCCGCCGAAGAACTAGCCAAGCAGGGCATCTCGGTCGAGATCGTCGACCCGCGCACGGTGAAACCTCTCGACATCGACCTCATCGTTCAGTCGGTGAAGAAGACCAACCGCTGCGTGGTGGTCGAGGAATGCTACAAGACCGGCGGCATCGGTGCCGAGATCAGCGCCCTGCTGATGGAACACGCCTTTGACGATCTTGATGCCCCGGTTGGCCGCGTGACCACCACCGAGAATCCGATGCCCTATGCGGCCAATCTGGAGCACGAAACGCTCCCGAAGCCCCATCGCATCATCGCCGCCGTCAAGGCGGCGTGCTACCGTTGAAGAACGGTCCGGAAGTCCGGAAGTCCGGAAGTCCGGAAGTCCGGAAGTC
>CAIUVD010000239.1 GCA_903902515.1 uncultured Planctomycetota bacterium
ATGGTGTGGACGTGGCAGTTGACCTCGGTGGTCACGTCGCGCTGGAGATCCCCGCGCTTGAGGGCGGCGCCCACCAGGCGGGCGGCTTCCAGGCGGCGGGCCCGGTCGGCGTGGTTGAGATCGGCGATCAGGGAGGCGGGTGCAGGGCTGCTCATGGGCTGGCCATGGTGGGGCTCCGGCCCGCCGGGTGAAGTCGCGGATTGCCTGTGCGACTGTTGGTGCGAGGTTCTGACGACTGAACATCGGTGATCTGTTTCTCGACTTGTCCTCGACTCCCTCGACTCCCTCATGTTCTCGAACTGCGACAGGCAGGGTTGCGGCTTCCCTTGGCCCAGGGACCGGGAAGCCATCGACCATGCGACTGCGGAATCGACTGGTGGCGGGCTTCGTGATTGCCCATCTCGGACTGTCGATGGTGCTGGCCGCCGGGTCTTGGACGTGGCTGGACCGCCAACGGCGGGAGGCGGCTTCGGAAAGCGCCCGGGCCGTGGGCCAGGTCCTGGCTAAGGGCGGTTTCTCGCCCACGCCAGAGGTTTTGGAGCGCATGCGAACTCTCACGGGCTACGACTTCCGGTTGCTCGAAGCGGGCGAGGCGACGGGGTCTGACACCGTTCGCGTTCAGGTCGGGGGACGGACCATCGCCATCGTCTACCGCACGGCGGCCTACGAGCAGGCCGAGCGGGAGTTGTGGTGGGCGGTGCTGGCGTGGTCGGCAGCGGGGTCGGGCGCTTTCGCGGCGGTGGCGGCGTGGCACGCCCGTCGCCTGACCCGGCCGGTGGAGGACTTGGCGGAAGCCGCCCGCCGGTTGGGCCTGGGGGCCTGGGGATCGCCGGTGGTGGTGGCGGGGGAAGGCGAGGTCGCCCTTCTGGCCCAGGCGATCGAGGCCCTGCGGCGGCGACTGGTGGATCTCCTGGCCGAAGGTCGGCGGGCCGAACGCCTGGCGACCCTCGGCGGCTTCACGGCCACCATCGCCCACGAGGTCCGCAATCCCCTGTCGGCTATCCGCCTGACCATCCAGGGTCTGGCGGTCCGTCAGCCCGGGGAACCGGGCCTGCGGCTGGTCGAGGAAGAAGTCGAACGCCTCGACCTGATTGTCGATGAATTGCTGGCTTTCAGCCGGGGTATGGCGGTGGAGGCGGTGGCCTGTGATCTGGCGGTACCGGCGGGGGCCGTGATCCGCCTGCTGGCCCGTCAGGCCGATCATCTGGGGGTTGATCTCCGGCTGGAGGATGGTGCCGGGCACCGGGTCTTGGCCGATGACCGGCGGTTGCGGCAGGTTCTTTTAAACCTCGTGCTGAACGCCCTCCAGGCAGCGGCCCGGGGCGAGGCCTCAGCCCCGGCGGTGGTGGTCCGGGTGGTGGAGGGCGGATTAGAGGTCGAGGACAACGGCCCGGGCGTGCCCGAACCGCAGCGGGAACGCCTTTTTCAGCCCTTTGCCAGCGACCGGCCCGATGGCACCGGCCTGGGCTTGCACTTGGCGCGGACCATCGCCGAGGCCCATGGTGCCACCCTGACGGTGGACAGCCGACCGGGGCACACGGTGTTCAGGTTGGCCGGGTTGTCCCCGGCTTGAACAGATTGGCCAAGAAGTTGGCGGTGCGGCGGCGCTGCCGTCCGCCACTGAACTCGGGATTGCGGCCGGCCAGCACCGCCCGGCAATCCGCCACCACCTCGCCGGCGTTGCGATAGCGATCGGCGGGGGCGATTTCCATGCAGTGCCGAATGATCGTGGCCAAGCCCTGGGCCTGGGGATGGTCCCCCAGGTCCACGAAGGGCGGAGCTACGGCCTGGGCGACCTCGGCGGCGATGGCTTCGGGGGTCGGGCCGTCGAAGGGCGGGCGGCCCGTGACGGCAAAAAACAGGGTCGCCCCCAGGGCAAAGAGATCCGATTGGACCGTCAGGGCCTCCTGCCGTACTTGCTCTGGCGCCAGGTAGCTGGGAGTGCCGGCGATACCATCGCCATCGTTGGCTTGCCCAAGGGGGATGGCGAGGCCGAAGTCGGCGATGCGGGGGGAGCCGTCCAATTCGAGGAGGATGTTGGCGGGCTTGATGTCCCGGTTCAGGTACCCTGCCTGGTGGAAGGCTCCGACCCCATCGGCGATGCCGGCCATCAAGGTCAGGACCTCCGTCAGGTCGGTCATGGGTCCATGCTTTTGGATTCGTTGCGCGAGGTCGCCCCCGGGCACCAGACGCATGGCGAGATACGGGCACTGACCGACCACCCCCGCGTCGTAGAGGGTGACGACATGCGGATGTTCGATGGCCGCCATCACCCGGGCCTCGGCCAGGAAGGTTTCCACCAGGGCAGGACTGAAACCTTCTTTGGCGGCGTACTTGGGATTCACCACCTTCAGGGCGATGCGGCGGCCCGTGGCATTATGCCGGGCCTCAAAGATCACTCCCATGCCGCCCTCGGCAATCACATGGTAAAAGGTGTAGGACCCGAAGGTTTGGCCAAGGACGGCCCGGCGCTTCGAACTGGATTGATCGCGGTCGGCAGTCACTGGACGGGCAATGTACCCGACGTGGTTGGAAGTGACAAGATAGGACACTCGTGCAATACGCATGGTGATCATGTCATGCGCTCTTGGGGGTGTCGGGGGTCCCGGGCTGCGTTTCCGAAACCACCGTTAGCATCCCCGCCCCATGGCCGACCCCGACGCCATCGCTACCGCTGATCCGACCGAGGCCCCGGACCTCGGTCTGGCGGTCAGCGTTGACAGTTTTAGCGGCCCGTTGGACCTGTTGCTGTTCCTGGTCCGCAAAGACGAACTCGACATCCGCGACATCCCCCTGGCCGGCATCGCCGACCAGTTTGTGGTCCTCGTACGCGCCTGGCAGGAGCGCGGCGAACTGGATCTGGAGGTCGCTGGCGACTTCATCCTGATGGCCGCCACCCTGCTCGAAATTAAGGCCCGGGCGGTGGCCCCCCTGCCGGTCGTGGAGGGCGAAGACGCGGCCGACGACGGCGAGGACGAACTCCTGGACCCGCGTCAGGGTCTGATCGGCAAGCTCCTGGCTTACCGCCGGTTCAAGGAGGCCGTGGGCTTTCTGACGGTCCTGGAAGAGGAACGGGCCCTGCGCCACACCCGCCGTTTCCGTGAGGAATTGCCGGAAGATCCCGAGGAGGCCGCGGGCATCGACCTCGGGGAACTCGACAGTGGCCTGCTGTTCACCCTGTGGGACGACCTCCTC
>CAIUVD010000240.1 GCA_903902515.1 uncultured Planctomycetota bacterium
AGAACACCTGCTAATCGATCTCGCCTCAGCCCGCTGCGTGCGGGGCGCGGGGCACGGCCTCCACGTAGTTTCCTTCACCGATGACCCCGCCATCCGTACGGCGAACGATTACCGTCGCCGAACGGGGGCGACCACCGGCGACGGCGCTGCTGGCCGGCCAGAAGGAGAACAAGGTCGGGTTGTTCGCGATGGAATTTTCCGTCGCGCCGGCGGGGCTGCGAGGATGGCCAGAGAATTCGCCCGGATGCTGGATGTTGATGAACATCGTTTTCCGGTCGGGGGTGAAGGCCAAACCGGTGACTTCGCAACCGTCCGGACCGACCAGGAAGCGACGGATTTCGCCCGTCACGGGATCAGCGGCCAGCATCTGGTTGTTGCCCATACCGGCGTAGTCGCCGGTGTTGGCGTAGCTGCCATCGGTTTGAATCCACAGGCGGCCGAAACTGTCGAAACCCAGCCCGTCCGGGCTGTTGAATTTATTGTCGGCATTGATGTTCGAGGTACCCGCCGTGCTGTCCTTGACCACCGCCGGGTTGCCCGCCAAGACGAACATGTCCCAGGTGAAGGTCGTGGCGGTGGCATCGCCACTGGCTTCGTTCCAACGGATGATGTGACCCAGGGTATTGGCGGACCGGGGATTGGCTTCGTCGATCGGCGGACGAGCGCTGCCGGCGACCGTCGTACCGTCCGTCTTGTTGCTGCTAGCGGTGGTGGTGCCACGGCGGTTATTGTTGGTGCAGGTCATGTAGGCCTCGCCGGCCTTCTTCGGATTGACCGTGACCCATTCCGGACGGTCCATCATCGTCGCACCGACAAAGTCCGCGGCCTGGCGGGCGCGGATCAGGATGTCGGCCTGGTCGGCAAAGCCGTTGGCGGTCGTCAGACCATTCTGGCCATGGACCAGGGCCACCCAGGTGCCGGTTCCCTTGCGATCACCGGTGGTGTCGCCGGCCAGGAACTTGGCGACGTAAAGGATCCCATCGGAAAGCAGGCTGCGATGGGCCACCGACGTCGGGGCGGACGCGCTGTAGGTGCCGCTGGAAACGAACTTGTAGAGGTATTCATTTCGCTCGTCATCGCCCAGGTATGCGACGACTTTGCCATTGGCGGCGACCGTCAATGCGGCGTTCTCGTGCTTGAAACGACCGAGGGCGGTATGTTTGACCGGGGTGCTGCCGGGGTTAAAGGGATCGATCTCGACGACCCACCCGAAACGGTTCGGCTCATTGGGAGTCAGGTTGACGTCGAACCGGTCATCGGCGGTGTGCCAGAGGTAGCCGAAGCCGGCGGCATTGATCCCGTAGCGATCCTGGAGGGCGTTGGTGGTCAGGGCCGTGCGAGAGCCGAAGTAGCCGTTGAAATTCTCCTCGCAGGTCAGGTAGGTGCCCCAGGGCGTTACACCATTGGCGCAGTTATTGAGGGTGCCCAGCACCGTAGTACCCGTCGGGTCAGCACTGGTCTGCAGCAGGGCCGCGCCGGCCGCGGGACCACTGAGAACCATCGGGGTATAGCCGGTGATGCGGCGGTTGTAGGGCGAGGACAGGACCTGGCTCCAGGTTCCGTCGCCGGCGCGCTTAATGTGAACTACCGACACGCCATGGGCGGCCAGGGCCTTCTTGACCTTGGCGAAGGTGAACGGCTGGCGCCAATCCGCCGCATCCGTGTCAGGCTTATAAAAGTACTCGGGGTTGATGTACTCGTGGTTGAGCACCAAGAGGCCTTCGTCGCTGCGGGACCCGGTGCCCGAAGTGACGGCGTCCAGGGGGAAGAAGTGCATGCCATCGTGGTTGTCGCCAATCTGCTGTTCCTGGGCCTGCCAACCCTGGCTGGCATCCTTCTCCCAGGCCGGGGCGAAGCTGTTGATGGGCGTGCCCCAGGGAATGAAGGCTTCGGCCACATAGCCCTCCGGCACCACCATCGCAGCCCCGGAAGAGACGGCCACGGCCTTGAAGCCGAGCATGCGCTCAGGTGCCGCGGCGGCGGGCTCGTCATCGTCGTCATCCTTATTACAGGACACCAGTCCAAGACCGCCAAACATGCTCATGGCGGCCATGGCCAGGCTGCCCTTAAGAATGTGACGGCGGGACACAGCCTGCTCAATCACATCGTGGATGGAGGGGTTGGAACTCGGGTTGCTGACGGGGTCATCGTGCAGGTCGTTGGACATGAGGGCTCCGTGGAGGGTTGATTCCACAGACTAGATCCATTCGTGATGTGGGCATGAAGGTTCAGCGAACAACCCGAGAAAAACCGTGGGAGAACGACATGGAGCAGGTCGCCATGCCAATTTTTCAGGTTACTGGTGCTGCAGATATGCCCCAGGAAGGCCTTGGCCGGAGCATGGTCGGGGCTGAGGAGTCAGCCCGGGCTCGAAGAAGCATCGGGGATGAACCGGGGACGCACCCCACGCCGCCGAGCGGCGGAGGAAAAAGCGCACATCACCAAAGGAATATTGCGATCTATTATTACATGTCTCCCACGACGAAAACTCCCTGTCATTGCTCCCCGGGGCCAGGGGCCGACCATCCCCGCCCGATGGCCGCCCCCCTCCCGTTCCTCGAAGCCCCCTGGGCCCGGCCGCCGACGGTGGACCTCCACGAGGTGGGTGCGATGCGCGGCGAAGTGACGGTGCTCCATGATGTCACGGCCCGTATCCCCCACGGGGCGTGCACGGCCATCATCGGCCCCAACGGCGCCGGCAAGACCACCCTCCTGCGCTGCCTGTTGGGCCTGCTACCCCATACCGGGACCATTACCCGCCGCTTCGAGCGCCTCGGTTATGTGCCCCAGCGCCTAACCCTCGACCGTTCCCTACCCCTGACCGCCGAGGAGGCCCTGACCATCGCCGTCAGTGACCGGCCGGTGTTTTTCGGCCTATCCAAGGCCGCCCGGGAACGGGCCCGGGCCCTGCTGGCGGAGGTCTGCGCCGACCATCTGGCCCAGCGGCCCCTCGGGGGCCTGTCGGGCGGGGAACTGCAGCGCGTGATGCTGGCCCAGGCCCTGGGCCGGGAGCCGGATCTGCTGGTGCTCGATGAGCCGGGGACCGGCCTCGACACCCATGGCCACCGCCTGTGCTGCGACATCACCGCCGATGCCCGCAAACGCCGGGGCATCACCCAGGTCATGGTCAGCCACGACCTCGACATTGTCGCCGCCCACGCCGATCACGTGATCCTCCTCGACCGTACCGTCCTGCGCCAGGGCCCCCCCAGTACGGTACTGGTGTCCGAGGTCCTGGATCGCGCCTTTGGCCGCCACGGAGCCCACGCCTGATGGAATTTCTCGGCCTCGACCACGGGTTCCTCCAGCGGGCTCTCCTGGCAGTGATTCTTCTCGCCCCCCTGTGCGCCCTGGTCGGCGTGCCGGTGGTCAATCTGCGGCTCGCCTACCTGACGGATGCCATCGGCCACACCGCCTTAGCGGGGGTGGCGGTGGGGCTGCTGATCGGCATCGATCCCCGGCTGTCGACGGTCGTCCTGTCCCTCCTGCTGGGGGTCATCATCCTTGCCGTGGCTCGCCGGTCCCGGTTGTCGACCGATACGGTGATCGGGATCCTGGCCTCGACGGTGGTCGCCGGCGGCTTGGCCCTGCTGTCCCGGGAGCGCGGTCTGGCGCGGGAAGCCCAACGCTTTCTGGTCGGCGATGTGCTGACGGTCACTCCCCTCGACTTGGGGCTGCTGGCGGCCGTGGCGGCGCTGACCCTGGGGATCCTCGGCTGGCGCTGGAACCGCCTCCTGGCCCTGGCCTTTGATCCCGATTTGGCCCAGGTCCATGGCCGGGCCGGGCGGGCTGACCGGCTGCTGCTCGGCGTGGTGCTGGCCCTGAGCACGGCCCTGATCGTCCGTTCCGTAGGCGTGCTGCTGGCCACCGCGCTGGTGGTCATCCCGGCGGCCACCGCCCGCACCCTGTCCTCCCGTGCGGCCCTCCAGCCATGGCTGGCCCTGGGGGCCGCCCTGGTGGCCGGGATCAGTGGCCTGCTGTTGTCGGCCCAACCCACCATCGCCACCGCCAGCGGGCCGACCATCGTCTTGATGGCGGCGCTGTTGTTTGGGCTGGCGACGGTCCTGCGGCGCTGACGAGCGCCGCTGGGACCCATATCAGGATCCATGGTGCCGGGACTGACGAGGGTACCGCAGGACCCCCTCTACGGCTCATTTTTGATCCCCACCGGGGAGAGTCCGCGTCTCCTGAGACAGGGATCAACGCTCCCCGTGGCTTACCGTATCACTCATGGACGATGCCCGGGGGGCCTCAACCGGACTCCCCTTCGCCCTCATCCCCGGCTCCGATCCCTTCCCGCTGCCCACGATCCGTCCCCGATCCATGAGCCAACCTGACGCCCTCTTCCTGAAATTGGCGGTCAGCAAAGGTCTGCTCTCGGCAGACCTGGCCCAGGAGATCCACCGAGCCCAGGGCCGCGACGGACGACCGATGCGCGATCTGCTGTTGGATCGGGGGCTGATCACCACCCACATCGCCGACAACCTCGCCAAGGAGGTCGAGCGGGCCCAGGCCCCGAAAGTCATCGGCGGCCATCGCTTGGTGGCCAAAATCGGAAAAGGCGGCATGGGATCCGTGTACCGGGCCCTCCAATTGTCGATGGATCGCGAGGTCGCCCTCAAGGTCATCGCCCGGGAACACCTCCGGGATCAGGCCGCCCGGGATCGCTTTCTGCGCGAGGCCCGGGTTGCTGGTCAGGTCAGCCATCCCAACGTCATCACTTGTCATGATGCCGGCCAGGATGGCTCTGTCCTTTACCTGGCCATGGAACTGGTGCTGGGGGGGGACCTGGAGCGGTTCCGCAAAACCCACGGAGGTCGAGTACCCCAGCGCCGGGCGGTGGAAATCATCCGTGATTGCGCCCTGGGCCTTCAGGCGATCCACGAGGCCGGGCTTTTGCACCGCGACATTAAACCCGGCAATATTTTCCTCAGTGACAGCGGCATGGCCAAATTGGCAGACCTCGGCCTGGCCCGTCTGCAAAGCGGTGACGATCAGATGACCTCCACAGGCTCGACCGTCGGAACACCGGCCTTCATGTCCCCCGAACAGGCGGATGGCTCCCCGGCACTCGACATCCGCTCCGACATCTATGCCCTGGGGGCGACCCTGTTCTGCCTCGTGACTGGTCGGCCTCCCTACCTCGGAAACGGGGCATGGGCGGTGGTCGCCGCCGTCATTAAGGAACCCTTCCCCAATCCCTTGGAGATTGCGCCGGATCTCGACCGGGGTCTGGTACGCCTCCTGCTGAAGACCTGCGCCAAGAACCGCAAGGACCGCTATGCCTTGCCTCGGGATCTGGCCCGGGCCTGCCAGGATCTGCTGGCCAGCGGTACCCTGCCCACCGACTCCCCGGCTCGGAATCCGCTCCCCGGACACGTCTCCAGCGGCACCCGCCCGACCCTCCAAGTTTTGTGGCAATCTTCCCTCCGGACGGTCCCGGGCAGATACCGCTCCTTCCTGCGCAGGACGTGGGGCCGGGTGATCTTGGCGATGAGCTTCCTCGGACTCCTCGTTCTAGGGGGCGGGGCGGCATTCCACCGGGATCGGCCCGCCGCCGTAGACCTCGATCCGGTACCGCCCATCCCCCTCCCCCTGCCGCCGGAACTCAACACCAAGCCCTCCCTGCTGAGACCCGGATCGGATCTCCTGCGAATCCTGGCCGAGCATGGAACCCTCCGGAATGCCACCGTGATCTCCGGCCCAGACGGTCTGGTGATGACGGCCGCCGCGGCTCAGAACTGGCCTCGCTTGTCCACCTCGATCCCCCTGCCGGACGAATACGATCTGGAATTTGATTGGACCGATGAATCCGGGAAGCAGCGAGGGGATGTGGGCGTGGTTTTCCAGTACCTGGGAGGCCGTACGTCCCTCCTGGCGGGAGTCCGGTCCCGTTTCGTCCGTCTGGGCTCCGTCCATGTCCCACTGCCAGAAACCTATCGCATGCCCAACGCCCGGATGACCGGTCGCCTGCTGGTGCGTCGCCACGGTCTTGAAGCGCGCATCGAAGGGCTCCCCGTTCTCCGCTGCCTCGCCACGGACGTTCGACCCCTGCCCGCGGATGGGACCACGCTCAACCTCCTGGCCCTCCCCAGTCAACGCCAGGTGCGTTATGCGCGATTGCGGGTCATGGAGCCCCAGGAACGCCTCCACTTTTCCGCCTCGACGGTCGGCGTCACGGACCTTGGCAAACCGGCGTTGACCAAGAACCGCTGATCCGAGACCACGTCGCCCAGGCGGGATTCATCGGTCGGTGCCGAGGATGGCCGTCCAGGACTGGCCGCGGATCCAGGTGCCCCGGGCCATGTCCGGAGTCAGGAACGGGGTAATCGGATCCCCCTCGGCGGGCATGACGATGCAGCCCCCTTCGCCACCCTGGGCACAGGCAACCCGCATCGCTTCCTCAGCCGCCTCGGATGGTGGCCGGCCGGCGGCGATCAGGCTGGCGCAGCGGAAGGCAAACACGGCCCGGATGTAGGCTTCGCCTTCCCCCGTGGCACTAATGGC
>CAIUVD010000241.1 GCA_903902515.1 uncultured Planctomycetota bacterium
CATCCTTGTTGGCCGTATTGGCCGACGTGCTGCCCCAGACCGTGGGCGACCGGTCGGCGTTGTGGGTGGTCACGGATCAACGCGCACGTCGCCGCCCATTCGGTGGCTAACCCCAATGGCGTTAAGCAATCATCTTAATCCACTGTCAGGATAAGCGTTACAATTTACCGCCTTGAAGAAAAGCCTTGACAAGTGAGCCCGAAAAATTTTCGGGCCTCATGAGCACATTCGATCATGCCACCTTCACCTCCAGCATCCTGTCGGGCATCGGCAGCTGGTTGCCACGCGGATGGGTCTGGCGCAAATCTCCACTTGGTCCGTTGCAGACGTTATTGACGGTGGTGTCGATGGTCGCCTTCGGCAGCAAAGGGTATCGCGCTGCGTTACGCGATGTGTTCGCTGACATGCATCGCGCATTTGGTTGGGGAGAAGGGACCCCCACGCCGTCGGCGTTGACGCAGGCCCGCGGGAAACTGTCAGAGAAGATGTGCCGGGATCTGTTCCGCCGTGTGTCCGATGAGGCTGACCGTGTGGCTTCACGAGCGCGATTACGCTATGCGGATTTCGGTCGCGTGGTTGCGGTCGACGGAACGCGCACCGCACTCGCATCGACCGCTGCCCTCAAGCGTGATTTCGGCTGTCCATCCGGCAATCATCTGGCTCCGCAGGCGCTGCTGACGGTGCTCTGGGACCTCGGTGGGAATGTCCCGGTGGACTGGCGCTTGGGTCGATATGACGACAGCGAACAGGTCCACCTCAACGACATGCTTGGATCGCTGGGGGCGGGCGATCTGCTGCTGGCAGACCGCCTGTATCCCTCACGGGACCTGTTCGTCGATCTCCATCGGCGCGGCATTCATTTCGTCATGCGCGTCAAGACGGCTGGAACGAGGCTGGCCAGTGAAATTGCCGCCTTCGTGGCATCAGGACTGGATGACCAGACGGTGCCGCTCCCTGACCATCCGAGCGTCCTGATCCGCCTGGTGCGAGGCCATCGTGATGGCAGCGAGCATATCGTCCTGGTCACCTCACTGGTTGGTGTCGCCCACGACGCCCGCGCGATCGCCGATCTCTACCAGCGCCGGTGGGGGATCGAGACTGCCTATCGGGAAGCCAAGGGGTGGCACGGACTGGATGCCTTGCCTGGGCGGTCAAAACCGATGGTTCGACAGGAGGTCTGCGCGCTGATGCTCTTCTGGCTCATGCAGGGCGAGCTCGAAGGACAGGCGCGACATGTGTACGCTGATGAGATTCGCCAACAGCCAGATGTTGCTCCATCGTGGACACCTGCCGAAGGCATCGCTGAAGTCCCGGTGTTGTTCAACCGAAAGCTCCTCGCCACCTCGGTGGCGCTTCTTATGGCCGCGGCCGTTGCCGGCATGGATGAAGCCATCCAGTCCTGGAGGGTCAGCATCCGCTATCTCTGGCAAAACCGTGCCCGCCGTCGACCCGGTCGACACCATAGACGGACATCTGAGCGGCCGCATCACATCACTATGCGCGATGAAATCAGCTCTGCAGCTGCGAAGGGCGGGCGGATCAAAGGCGGAGCCTCGCGTTGCTAAACGCCATTGACCCTAAACGTCGCGATTCATGGTTCATGGTTTCGAGCCAAGGCTTTGCGACGTTGAGGCCGTTCACCTTTATGGTGATCATCAAAATCGTCGTAACTCAC
>CAIUVD010000242.1 GCA_903902515.1 uncultured Planctomycetota bacterium
CCTGGGTGCGGCCGGCGAACCGGCGCACCCAGGGGCGCGGAAGCATCGAGGTCAGAAGGACACGGAGGTCGCGTCGTAACCGGTGATCTCGTTCTTGTGCAGGATGCTGAAGGTGATGCTGACCGCGAGGGCGGCAATGATCACCAGGGGCAGCCAGAAATAGAGCTTGTCGTGCTGGTCCATGGGTGCCTCAGAGGTGATTGGTGGCCAGGTCGCCCTGTTGGATGACCAGCTTCTCGTGGTTCCAGGAATCGCGGATCACCCGGGCGGCGGCCATGCCATCCAGAACCCGTTCGGTGCGGACCTTGGTGATGTACTTGGGTCCACGATAGATGATGAACTCGACGCCTTCCTCAACCTTATCTTCCTTGCCAATGGTCAGCATGACGAGGTCCTGCTGGCCGTCGGCGCTGGTGTTGACCGCTGCCACGACCGCCTGGAGGTAGGCTCCTGAGGCCTTCTGGTCCACCAGCTCGTTGTACACGGTGGGGTTCCGTTCGCGCAGCAGGCTGACAATGGCCAGGTGCTTCTTCAGGTCCTTGTTGAGACCGTCGATCTCCTGACCGCGCTGGGCCAAGGAGGCCTGGGCGTTGTTGAGGTCGTCTTCGACCTCGGACAACTTGACATTGAGGTTGAAGGCCACCGCCCGGGCGACCTGGGTGATCTGGGTCAGCTCCGCGTTGCGGCTGCGCACCAGTTCCAGGGACTTGGACTGGGCCATGAAGTTTTCCGTCAGGCCCTGGAAGTCCGCTTCCTTGCGCTTGATGCTCTGACGCAGGGTATCGATTTCCTGGGCCAGTTCGGTCTTGGCGCCTTCCAGCTGCTTGATGCTGGCCTGGAGATCGGTGATCAGGGCCTCACGGGAAAGGAGGCTGACCTCAGCTTTGACCTTGCCCTTACTCTCGTTGGCCAAGAGCTGGTTGCTGTTTTCCAGCTCCTTCTTTAGCTCCTTGGTGTCGAGGTCCCACCGACGCTTCCAGTTCTCACCGGTGGCGTAAGTGTTCATGCTGAAGAAGGCCGCTCCGAGGGCCATCACCAACATGACGACGAGGAAGATCTTGACGGCAGTGCTCATAATCGGACCAGATGCGGGCTGTTGGTGGATGGATCAAGGAGTAGTCGTGCCGGCGCCAGCGTCCCGGACGTCCAGCCGCCGTTGCAGCTGGATCCGGTTGGACAGGGCAGGCTTGAGAGCGACGGCGTGGCCAATGGCAGCATAGGCAGCGGCCTTGACGGCCGGATCCTCGTGGATCGTGGCCCGTTCCAGGATGCTGAAAGCGGCCTCTGTGGTCGGATCCAGTTGGCCGATGGCCTCGATGAAGGCCGCCCGCAGGGCGGGGGTCAACTGGCCATCCTGGGCGCCATAGACGTCGGTCAGATTGGCAACCCGGCCCCGCACCACGTCACCGCCCTTGGCAGCGGTGGATTTCCCGAGAGCCCGCAGGGCCTCGATACGCAGGGAATCGGCCCGGTTAGCCAGGGTTCCGATCAGGGCATCGGCGGCCACGGCCAGGTCAATACGGGTGCGGCGGGCATCCGGCTTCTGGAGGGCCACGGCCGCGCGGAGGGCGATATCTTCGGCCGCTTCCCGGTTGGCATTGGGGAGGTCTGCGCCCTTCAGTGCTTCGTCAATCCGCCCCTGCAGGTCAACCGCGTCGAAGGGCTTGCGGACAAAACCCGTCACCTTGCCGTCGAAGGTCTTCTGGATGGCCTGGCCGGCATCGCCGGCCTCGGGGAGGCTGATGAAGATCGGGGTCTTTTCCGCCCGCCAGTCGGTGCGCAGCTTGGCCACCAGGGTGTCGGCCTTCTGCTCTGCCACATCGATCAGGGCGCCGTGTTCATCCTTGATGGTCGGCAGGAGGGTGCCGGCAATGATGATGGCATCCTTGGCCGGGGTTTCCTCAAGCCGTTGCAGGGCTTCAAACCCATCCACGGCCGTCATGACCAGGAAGCCCTTGGATTGGAGGGCTGAACGAGCGGCGTTGCGGCTGCGGTAGTCCTGATCCACGACCAGGACGACGCGGGTGCCGGATTCGCCCACGGCGTCGGCCAGAATCTTGCCGACCTTGTCGGCGCCGGCGTACTCCAGGGCCGGATCCAGGTGGGCCAGGGTGATGGCCGCCTGGTAACGCAGACGTTTGTCGGCGTGGTCCAGCAGGCTGATCAAGATCCGGCCTGCGGAACCATCCGTTGCTGCCAAGGTCCGCTCCGGCTGGGCCAGGGCGCGATCCTCAAGTTCACGCAGCAGGATGACCGCCGCCTCGGGCCGCTGGGCCCCGACGGCCACCTGGATGCCGCGCAGGAGGGCTTCCGCACCCAGGGCCCGCAGGCGCAGGGGCTGGTCAGCGAGGCTTTTGACCCGCTCGGCGAGGGCCTCGGGGCTGTCCTCGGGCCGCTGGGCGGGGACCGTGCGTTCCTTGGCGATCTGGAGCCGTTGAGCAGGTTCAGCAATGCTGGCGGCCAGGATGGCGGCCAACATTGGCTGGAAGGCAGGGTTTTCCGGATTGGCCGTCAGGCCGTCGAAGGTCAACTGTTCCGCCACCACTTCGTTCCAGGCGTAATCCGGAACGCGGGTATGGACCAGCTTACCGCTTTCAGAGTCCAGGCGCCAGGCCAGGGACTGATTGGCGTGCTGTTCGTCCCGCACCAGGTCGTTGCCGGCCAGGTAGCGGGAGGCCTCCGCGAGCAGCAGGTCGTCCAGCGAGCCCGTCTGGGAGACGCCGTTGCGATTGGTCACCAGGGTGATCGCGGCAGCACACACGGCCTTGGTGGTGTCATCCGCCTGAAGCGCTCCGGCGCGCACCAGATGGGGCAGGGCCCGGATATCCCCGATGTCGCCCAGGATGGCGGCCGCAGAGGACACCAACTTGCCGTCCGAGGACTTGAGGACTTCGCACAAGGGAAGTACGGCACGGTAGCCCATCCGGGTCAGGGTGACCCGCAGATAGGTCCGCATCTCGTCTTGGCGATTATCGCCCAACCGGGCGATCAGGGCCGGTACCGCCATGGGGCCGATGGCGACCAGCTCCTGGCTGGCCACGACTCGTTCCTCTTCACTGCCGGATTCAACCTTGCCCATCAGGGTGGCGATGAATTCGGGCTGCTGGCGGAGGTCGCGCTGATAGACGCGGGCCCGACGCAGGACGTCCTTGAGGACCCCATCCAGTTCGTCGTAACGCTCCATCTGGATCAGGAGGTTGTCGCCAGCGGCCTGGTAGAACTGAAACAGAATCTTGTTGTCGGGTTCCAGGGCGAGGGCGCGCTGGAAGGCCAGGGCCGCCGCCTTGGGGCGGCCGGCGCGGTATTCCTTCACGCCTTCAGCAAGCTGGTCGCGAACGACGTCAGCCGCCGGGAGGGAGCTGTCGGCGGCGGCGTCCGCAGCGGGCAGGGCGGAGGTCAGGGCCAGGAGCGCCCCCACGACGAACTTCAGACGCAGATGCGACGGCATCGAAACCTCCCACAGAATGGCGGACTCGGCGTATCACGGAGGGATGCGCCGGGTTGAGGGCGCGACTGTCCACCCCCCCACCCAGGGCTCAACCCTGCCGGAAGATGGCCGAGGGGGGGTGTATGATGCGGACGCGTAGGGGGGCTGGGCTGGAAAATCGTCGGTTGCCGACATCCTCCCGCCCGTGCCTTCCCTTGTCCTGACTGCGCCAGCCAAACTCAATCTCTACCTGGAGGTCCTGGGTCGCCGGGCTGATGGCTTCCATGACTTGGAGATGGTCTTCCAGACCCTGACCTTGGCCGATGTGGTCGAGGTCACCTGGGAGCCGGGCGGTATGGGCACGGTCTGCACCTGTGACGATCCCACCCTGCCCACCGGTACCGGCAACCTGGCCTGGCGGGCCGCAGAGGCCTTCCGGGTTGCGGCCGGACTTACGGGTGGGCTGCGGGTCGCGGTGACCAAGCGCATTCCCCATGGGGCAGGCCTGGGGGGAGGGTCCTCCGACGCCGCCTCGGTTCTCCTGGCGTTGCAGCGCCTCACGGGGGCGCCCCTGGCGGAATCCCAGCTGGCCCAGGTAGCCCTCGACTTGGGCAGCGATGTGCCGTTTTTCCTGATGGGCGGAACTGCCCATGCCCGGGGTCGTGGTGAAATCCTGACCGCCCTTCCGCCGGTGGTCACGAGCACGCTGACCGTCGTCATGCCCCCGGTGGTCTTGCCAACGCCGCGGGTGTTTTCGGCGATGACGGACCAGGAACGCGGCCCCCGCCCCCTGCGCGGTGCCGCCTGGGCGACCCAGGCCCTCCAGGACTTGCCGTCCTTGCTCTTCAATCGCCTGTCGGATCCGGCCGTACGTTGCTGTCCTGAGGTTGGGCAGGTATTGGAGCACCTCGGTCGCCAGGGCTTTCCGTGCCTGATGTCGGGCTCGGGTGCGGCGTGTTTCGCCCTCGGCCCCGTGGCGGTTCCCCCGGGCTGGCGTTCCTGGACGACCACCACGGGGCCTGGTGCGGGGGTTGCGCTCCCGTCGTGATGCCCTGTAATCACAGTCCTTGCCGAACCCGGAGGTGCCGTGAAGGAAAAAGCCAGTCAAGATGACATCTACCGCAACATGCGGTCAGAGATCGAGCAGGGCAATTATCAGGCCAGCAGTCGTCTGCCGAGCGTCCGGACCCTCGCCAAGCGCTACGACGCCAGCCCAAATACCATCAGCAAAGTCGTCAGCCGGTTGATGGAATCCGGTCTGTGCACCGCCAAACGCGGGGTCGGGTTGTTCGTCCGCAGTCTTCCCAACCGCAAGCTCACCCTCCTGGTGGGCAGTACGAAGGCGGTGCCCGGAGAAGATCCCCTGGGCCAGATTGAACGCCGGATCCAAGAACGATGCACGGCGGAAGGCATTGAGCTGGAACGTTATCACACCATGCCCGGTGATCCGGCCTATGGCCCGGATGTTGACCGCGTCCGTCGTCCGGGGCGGGTGATCCTGTGCCTGGGCCTGGCCCATGAGCCGCACCTCAAGCAGATCGCCGACCTCCGTCGGCCCCTGTTGGTGATCGGTACCGCCCCCTGCCGGTGCAACGCTTCGTCCATCACGCCCCATAGTTTCCGCAGTGGCTACCTCGCTGCTCGGCACCTGATTCGTAAGGGCTGCCGTCGGATCGCCTTCATCGGCCGGATCCGCGAAGTGCGTGGTGTCACCCTGCCTGAGGCCGAGAGTCTCAAGGAACTGGCCGGCATGCAGTGTGCCCTGATGGAGGACGGCCTGCCCCTGGTGGCGGAACTGATTTTCAACGATCTCGGTCAGGTCATCTCCCGCGCCCCGAACATCAAGGATCTCCCTGATGGCCTGATCATGCCCGACCTCGACAACGTCGAGGCGGTTCAGGTCTTGAAGGCCCTGGGCGGCAAGGCGGAGCGGGTGCTGATCGGCGACGATCGCATCCTCGAACGCCCCAAGCGTCCGGCAGCGATCGTCGTCCGTCGCGAGGACGTCGTCGACATCACCCTCCAGGAGCTCAATCGCCTGCTCGACGAGCAGAGCAAGGCCCACCGGACCCTGGTGGTGGATGGGGAGTTGCACGACGCCGTGATTTGAGAGGCTGCCCCCGCCCACATCAGGAAGCGTGGCAGAGTGGTCTATTGCAGCGGTCTTGAAAACCGCCAGGCCCGCAAGGGTCTCGTGAGTCCGAATCTCACCGCTTCCGCCAGAGGAAATTGCGGCTCAAACTCGCGGTACCCCAAAGGTACCGCGAGTTTGTCGTTTTTGGCCCCGGCCCCGAACCTGCCGTGGACCATGGTGATGTTTGGGGGAGATGTCCCCCATCCCTCCTCCCCCAGTGGGCGCACCACCGGGGGAGGAGGTCGGCGTCACCGCGTGGTCAGAGGCGGTGGCAATAGGCCTGGATCGCCGGGTAGAGGGCCGCGAAGCGAGCCTTCACCGGAGCATAGGCCTTCACGGCCTTGGCGCTGGGCTTGAAGGTTTTGACAACCTTCCCCGGGGCACAGGCCACCGTGGGTTTCACGCCGCAGGCGCCGATCAGCGCCAGGCGGGCGCCGCCCAGGGCGGGACCGGCGTCGGCACCTTCGCGCAGGACGATGGTGACATTGCCGAGGTCCGCGAGGATTTGCATCCACAGGTCGCTGCGGGTGGCGCCGCCGGTGGCCGTGGCCTCTTTGACGATGGTGCCGCTGGCACGGATCAGGGCCAAGCTGTCCGTCAATCCGGCGCAGATGCCCTCCAGCACGGCGCGGGTCAGATGGGCACGGGTGTGCAGGCGGGTCAAGCCGATGAAGGCACCCCGGGCCTTGGCGTCGCACAGGGGCGTGCGCTCGCCCGTGAGGTACGGGAGGAACGTCAGGCCTTCTGCGCCGATCGGGGCCTGGGCGGCCTCGGCCACCAGGTCGCCAAAATCAGCGCCGGGGAAGAACGTGTCGCGGTACCACTGCATCGAGCCAGCGGCCGAGAGCATGACACCCATTTGGTGCCAGGTGCCCGGCAGGGCGTGGCAGAATGAATGGACGCGGCCGAGTTTATCCGGGGCGTAGCCTTTGGTGGTGGCGAAAACCACGCCGCTGGTGCCGATGGCGATAGTCACCTGACCGGGCTTGGTGCAGCCAGCGCCCACCGCGCCGGCGGCCTGGTCGCCCGCACCGCCGACCACGGGGACGCCGACCGGAATGCCAAGTTCCTTGGCGGCGGCC
Organism: uncultured Planctomycetota bacterium; assembly: GCA_903902515.1. Classification (GTDB taxonomy): domain Bacteria; phylum Planctomycetota; class UBA11346; order UBA11346; family UBA11346; genus CAIUVD01. The sequence continues at coordinate 6,644 of CAIUVD010000242.1, forward strand.
TCGGTGACGCGGCCGCTGATCTCGGTGCCTTCGATCAGGCGGCCGAGGAAGGATTCATCGATGCCGACGGCCTTCAGGACCTTCTTGGACCAGCGGCGATGAGCGACATCCATCAGCAGCATGCCGGCACCGTCGGACATCTCGGCAACCTTTTCGCCGGTCAGGCGGAAGCGCAGGTAATCCTTGGGCAGGAGCACCGTGCGGACCTGCTTCCAGACCTTGGGTTCATGCTTCTGGACCCACAGCAATTTGGGGGCGGTGAAACCGACCAGGGCGCGGTTGCCCGTTTCCTTGATCAGGCTCGGCACGCGCTGGTGGAGTTCGGCGCATTCGGCCTCGCAGCGGCCGTCGTTCCACAGAATCGCCGGGCGCAGGACCTGGTCGTTCTTGTCGAGCAGGGTGGCGCCGTGCATCTGGCCGCCAATGCCGATGCCCTCGATGGTTTCCCCGGGGCACTTGGCCAGCACGGCCTTCACGCTCTCGACCAGACCCTTCCACCAGTGGTGGGGATCCTGCTCGGACCACAGGGGTTTGGGCGTGGAGAGGGGGTACTCCGCCGTGGCCGTGGCCAGGATCGCGCCCGTGCGGGAAACGAGGACGGTTTTGCAGCCAGAGGTGCCGAGGTCGATGCCGAGGACGGACATGATGGATCCTGTTACAACGTGAATGGCGAAGAACCCGGCGGGGGGTCCGCCGGGTTCTCAAGGGGTGGGTTCAGGAGTGGGTCTGCCAGGCGTCCGGGGCCAGTTCCTGGCGCAGGCCGGTGCCCTTCATGATCTTGACCTTGGCCTTGAGGCCCTTGGGGGTCGGTTCATTCCAGCGGTCCAGGAGGCCCGCCTCGTAGTCCTTATAACGCTGGACGCACTCGTTGATGACCTTGTGGGCCACCAGGCGGTCTTCCCAGCCGTAGGTGTCTGACTTTTTGCCCTCAAGATCCTTGTAGATGTTGAAGAAATAGTCGACTTCCGCGAGGTAATGGCTGGGCAGGTGCTGCAGGCCGTGGACATCGCGCATGCGCGGGTCCTTGGTCGGCACGGCCAGAATTTTGTGGTCCAGGCCCTTGTCGTCGCGCATGACCAGCACGCCCAGGGGGCGGACTTCGATCAGACAGCCGGGGAAGGTGTCGCCCTCGACGATCACGACCACGTCGAGGGGGTCGCCGTCCTCGGACAGGGTGCGCGGAATGAAGCCGTAGGCCCCCGGGTAGTGAACCGGGCTGTACAGGGTCCGGTCCAAGATGAAGACGTTCATCTCCTTGTCGTATTCGTACTTGTTCGAGGAACCCTTGGGGATCTCGATGACCGCGTTGACGGTGTTGGGGATGTCGTTGCCCGCGGGGAGTACGAGGTAGTTGGTCATGGGGGAGCAAGGCTAGGCCGTCGGTCGGCGTCGGCAATCCGGCGTCTGGTGCGGAAATTTTTATTTGTATAGACATTGTTCACATAAAAATTTGATGCGGTGCCCATCGAAGCCCTTTTCGTAAGGCGTCGGATTGCGACCGAGGGTCCGATCCGTATCATGGCCAGACCTTCCCCCGGAGCCCCCATGGCCTTCACCAAGCACTTCGCCTCCATCCCCCAGATCACGTATGAGGGGGCTGAGTCTGACAATCCCTTCGCTTATAAATACTTCAACCCCGACGAGAAGATCCTCGGCAAGAAGATGAAGGACCACATGCGCAACGCGGTGTGCTACTGGCACACCTTCCGTGGCACGGCTCTGGACATTTTCGGACCCGGGACCCTGGTTCGCCCGTGGGAAGACGGCACCAACAGCCAGGAGATGGCCCTCAAGCGTACCGAGGTGGTGTTCGACTTCATCACCAAGTTGGGCGTTGAGTACTACTGCTTCCACGACCGTGACGTGGCCCCCGAGGGTGCCAATGTCGCCGAGACCAACAAGAACCTGTGGCAGGTCGCTGAGAAGCTGAAGCAGCTCCAGAAGGCCAGCGGCGTGAAGCTCCTGTGGGGCACCGCCAACATGTTCAGTCACCCCCGCTTCAGCCAGGGTGCTGCCTCCACGCCGAATGCTGATGTGTTCGCCTACTGCGCCAACTCGGTCAAAGAGGCGATCGACGTCACCAAGTTCCTGGGCGGCGAAAACTACGTCTTCTGGGGTGGCCGTGAAGGCTATAACAGCCTGCTGAATACCGACATGGGTCGTGAACAGGCGCACATCGCCAAGTTCTTCCAGATGGCCGTGGACTACGCCAAGAAGGCCAAGTTTGACGGTCAGTTCCTGATCGAACCCAAGGCCTGCGAGCCGACCAAGCACCAGTACGACTTCGACAGTGCCACGGTCCTCGGGTTCCTGCGTAAGAACGGTCTCGACAAGCACTTCAAGCTGAACATCGAGCAAAACCACGCAACCCTCGCTGGTCACGACTTCAACCACGAACTGGCCGTGTGCGTGGCTGACAACGCCCTCGGCAGCATCGACTCCAACCGTGGTGACGTGATGAACGGCTGGGACACCGACCAGTTCCCCAACGACTACCGCGAGTGTGCCCAGTCCTGGGGCATCATCCTCAAGCAGAAGGGTGGCCTGGGCACCGGCGGCCTGAACTACGACGCCAAGGTCCGTCGCGACTCCTACGACATCGAGGACATGTTCTACGCCCACATCTGCGGCATCGACACCTGGGCCCGCGGCCTGCGCATTGCGGCCAAGATCGCCGCCGACGGCGAGCTCGATAAGTTCGTCAAGGCCCGCTACAGCTCCTACGACAAGGGCATCGGCAAGGAGATCGAAACCGGCAAGACCGACTTCGAGAAGCTCCAGGCCTACATCCTGAAGAAGGGTGAAGCCGCTCCCCTGGCCTCGGCCCGCCAGGAGTACCTCGAGAACCTGTTCAACAAGTACTGCTGAACCGTCGTCGCATCGACAGGATGCCAGGAGCGGCCGCCGGTTTTCCGGCGGCCGCTCTTTTGTTGGTCGGCGGCCCCGCGAGGATACGGCCCGCCCCATGCGCTACGACCTCTTGGCCCTCCTTGGCGTGGCGATTTTCGCCGGCACCTACCCCGCGACCCGGCTGGCCATGGCCGGCGGGGTGACGCCGCTGATGAATGCCTCGGTGCGGATTGCGGGGGCGGGGA
>CAIUVD010000243.1 GCA_903902515.1 uncultured Planctomycetota bacterium
CCCCCGGCATGGCTCCGCTGAGGGCCAACTCTACCGGCGCATCGGTGGCGTGGGGCAGGGGGCTGAGGCACTGGATGCACGGACAGGAGCCGTCGACGGCCAGGAGGGTGGCGCCGGGGCTCAGGCGTACACTGCGGTGCAGGACCTGGCCGGGCTCGGGCTGGATACGCAGCACGGCGGGAATCACCTCCATGGCGGCCATGGGGATCATCAGCAGCAGCACCAGAAGCAGGCGGGCCATGGAGGCGAGGGTCTTAGGCTGCGCCACCGGGCGGCAATGCCGGTGGCCCGTAAGGCCCCTGGGCCATCCGGGCGGGATCCGTGGCCTAGGCCACCGCAGCGTCGATGGCGGCTAATTCGCTAGCGCTGAAAGTGGCGTTCTTCAACGCTCCCAGCCAGATCGAGGATCTCTGGGAGGCGGCTGACGCCGATCAGGGCCGATGTGATCACGGGATTCCGCATGACTCAGGCTAGGGCCCGTTGGGTCATGGTCAGGCCCCGGGGTTGAGCGATGGGCTTGAGGCGCTCGACTTTGGCAAGGGCATCGGTCTGAATGCAAGATTCTCTACCCGAACAGCATGAGGAGGAGGGACCAAGGAGCGGTTAGCGGTCCTCTTGGTGTTCCCGGCGGGCCGGTTCTCGCTTCCTGGGCGGGGGCTCCACGTTTGCACTGGAGGAAATCGCCACCTGAGTCCGGCGGGGCCCGTCATCAGGAACCGGTCTGCATCACCACCACCACGTTGAACGCGATGTAGAGCAAGGACAGACCGATTATGAACCAGCGTTCGCGGATGATGTAGGCGGCCTCGCCGGGCGTCCCTGCGAAGCGTGCTGACAGTACGCAGGCCGCCGATGTAATGACCGCGTAGAGAAAGGTCGCCGCCTGGACCTTGTCGATCAGGTTGAAGCCGCCCTGGGAGTGAACCATACTATCCAGGATGTACTGGTTACCGATGACGGCAAAGAAACTGGTCAGGACCAGGGCCAGTTTCGCATCCAAACGGTCGGGGGCGAGCAGGACCGTCAAGAAGGAAACGATGAAGGCGGCGTAGGTGGCGATGAACAGCTTGAAGAAAATCTTGTGGCCGTCGTGGGCCAATTCGACCACGAAGTCGACATAACTATATGAAAGGGCATCGCTGGCGGCATCGAGTTCGCCGAAATTGCTGTCGTAGCGCGAGATTCCGGTGATGGCGGTGATGCCCACGGGATAATAGCCGGCGGCCCGGATGGAGGGGTGGACGTTGGTGTTGGCGAGGTCGGGTTCGAGGCGTAGGGCATCGGCGGTGCGGTCGGTGCTCTCGATCCGGATGCGCAGGCGCTGGCGGTCGAAGGGGAAATCGTCGAGTTCCCACTCCTTGGCGATGGTCGCTTGGCACTTGATGATGTGGCTGCGGAGATCGTCCTTCTGGCGGTCCATGGCGTTGCTGAAGGCGACTTCACGGGCCTCGGGCAGTTCGAAGTCGGCCTCCCAGGTCAACGGCTGGATCCGGCCCTTTGCCCAGGCCCAAAAAGTGGTGACGAAGGACCCGTCGACCATGTCGAGGTCGTCGATGCGGGTCACCATCATGCCGACGTGGACGACCTCGGGAGCCGCCGCTGGCGTGGCTTCCTGGGGGGTGGAAGATGAGGGGACTGGCTCCTGGGCACCGATGAGGGCCCCCAGGAGGAGCAGGAGTAGCATGAGGTAGGGCATACGAAGAACCGACGGCGTTGTGCCGATGGCCCTGCCGGATGCAAGGAGGGGGACGGCTGGTGGGCGTGAATCGACCCGCCAAGACGTTCCACCGTGTTGGCTGCGGCAGGATGATAGGCGGTGCATGGGCAACCACTTTCTGGAGGAAAAACGCAGGAAGAAAGGCCTCACGCGGTCCGCTAGGCTAGGCCCGGCGTCCTCTACCGGGACTGACCCGTGGGTGGTGGGGCAGGTAAGGCCGATGAAAAAGCCCCGCCGTCCTGGGGACGGCGGGGCTTTTTCATGGGCAACCATCAGCGGCGGCGCAGGGCCAGGGGCTTGTCGAGGAGTTCCTTCAACAGGAAGACCTCGCGCACCGTCTGGCTCTGGCTGAGCAACTTGTGCAGGCGGCTGGCCTGCACGAGGGGCTTGGGGGTGGCGGTGGCCACCTCGGTCGGGTTGCCAGCCATCACTTGCCCTTCGGATCAGCCACGCTCTCACGCATGGCGGTGTCGGCCTGCACGTTCTTCATGTTATAGTAATCCATCACGCCCAGGCGGCCGCCGCGGAAGGCATCGGCCAGGGCGAGGGGAACCTCGGCTTCGGCGAGGATGACCTTGGCGCGGTTTTCCTCGACCTTGGCGCGCATTTCCTGTTCCAGGGCCACGGCCATGGCGCGGCGCTGTTCAGCTTCGGACTGGGCGATCTTGGTCGCGGCTTCGGCCTTATCGATATCGAGGCGGGCACCGATGTTCTCACCGACGATGATGTCGGCGATGTCGATGGAGAGGATGTCGAAGGCGGTGCCGGCATCGAGGCCGGAATCGAGCACGGTCTTGGAAATCGACTTGGGGTTCTCCAGCACGCTCATGTGGTTCTTGGCCGCACCGATGGTGCTGACGATGCCCTGGCCTACACGAGCGACGATGGTGTTCTCGGTCGCACCACCGACCAAGCGGTCGATGTTGGTGCGGACGGTAACGCGGGCCTTCACCTTCAGCTGGATGCCGTTGCCGGCCACGCCGTCGATGGTGGTCTGCTGGCCCTTTTCGGCCATCGGTACGTCGATGACCTTGGGGTTCACGCTGGTCTGGACGGCGTCGAGGACGTCACGGCCGGCCAGGTCGATGGCGCAGGCGCGGTCGAAGGACAGGTTGATGCCGGCCTTGTGGGCGGCGATGATGGCCTCGATGACGCGCATGACGTGGCCGCCGGCCATGTAGTGGGCTTCGAGCTTGTCCGAGGTGATGTCGATGCCGGCCTTCTTGGCGGTGATGCGGGCGGTCACGATCACCTGGGGGCTCACCCGGCGGATGCGCATGAAGATGATCGAGAACAGCCCGACGGTGGCGTTGGAGGCCACGGACTGGATGTAGAGCACAAAGGACGAACCGATCAACCACCATAGGAAGGCGAGAACCGCCAGGATGCCGATGAGGCCGCCGACGGGCAGGCCTTCGATCTGGGCCGGGGTGGAGGACAGGAGGGTCTGGGACAGGGGGGCGAACATAGGAGTTCCTTCTTCAGGTGGGACGGACGACGAGTTCGCCGAAGCGGGCCTCGACGACGGTGATGGGAGTGCCGACGGGGATGAACTGCCCGTGGTCGGCATTGGCGGAGTAGAGGTGGCCCTCGACTTCGACCTCGCCCGCGGGGGTCAGGTCGCTGCGGGCGGTGCCGGTTTTGCCGCCGAGGTTGGCGGCTTCGATGGTGCCGGCGGAGGTGGCGTCGATGGCGGCGGCGTCGGCCAGGCGGGAACGCACGGCCAGGCGCGGGAGCAAGAGAAGCATGCCGATGGTGCCGATGGTCATGACCGCGATGGCCCCGGTGGCCTGGGTCATGGCCTGGGCGGCCCGCTCGGCCCAGAAGGGCGAGGACATATCGAACTGGAGATCCGTGGGCATGAAAGAAAGCAGCAGGGCCAGGACCACCATCAGTCCGCCGAGGATGCCGAGGAGACCCATGGTCGGGATGATGAACAACTCCAGGACCACCAGGGCCACGCCGAGGACCAGCAGCACCACCTCAAACGAGTTGGCGAGGTCGAGGGCGAATTGGCAGACGAAAAAGCCGACGCCGCAGGCCACCGCCAGCCCGCCCCACCAGCCGAAGCCCGGGGCTTTCAATTCCATGAAGAGGAAGAACAGGGCTGCCGCCGCCAGCAGGGGGGCGACTTCGGCCATGGTCCAGCTCCACCGTTCGGCGGAGGTCGGTGAGAGGTCCGTGACCGCCGTCTTGGTCACCCCCAGACGGGCGTAGACGCCGTCGAGGTCATCCACGAGGGCGGTGGCCATGCCGGCCTTCACGGCTTCTTGGGCGGTGTAGGAGAGCAGGCGGTCCTTGCCCAGGAGCAGCACCTTGGACTCGGTTTTGATCGTGGGATTCGCGGCCAGGAAGGACGGGAGTTCGTCCTCGATGACCATTTTCGGGCCTTCGGGCAGATCGAAACGGTACAGGTCCTGATTACGGGCGGTCATCTTCACGAGGGTGGCTTCATTCCAGCCCCGGTTCTGGGCCGCCGAGCGCAGCAGGGTACGGACCACCGTCTCGACCTTCTCGGGGGCGTACTCCATCTTGCCGTCGGCGCTCATTTTGATGACGCCGATGTCGCCAAGGGTCGCCTCCTTGGTCAGGAGGATCTCATGGTGACCGTAGGCGATCAGACTGCCCGCGCTGTAGCAGCGGTTGTCGACGAAGGCGATCAGCCGGGGGCCATCGCTGGCCAAGGCCTGCTGGAGCATGGCCTGACCGGCCGACAGGGCACCGCCGTCGGTCGTCAGGTGGACCACCAGGTGCGTCATGCCCTGCTTCTTGGCCTCGCCCAGGCCGCGCTTGAAATAGGCGGCCCGGCCGTCGTCGATGGGCCCATGGATCGGCAGGTAGCCGACGCGGGTTTCCACGGCCGAAACCAGGGACGTCAAAAAGAGAAGGAGGGTGGCGAGGCGTAACATGGGTAGGAAGTGTAGGGAGGGTGTCGTCCGATGCACGGGCTGCGTCGTGGTTGCGCCGGACGATCCATCGGGAATGTCGATCCCATGGCCTGGGCTGCCGTTCTCGACCTCCTGCTGCCCAGCGTTTGCCCCCGGTGCCGCGTAGCCCCGGGGCCCCTGTTATGCCCTGGTTGCGCTGCGGATCTGGAGGAATTAGCCGATCCGTGCCCGTGGTGCGCGGAACCCCGGGCGGGGGCGGCCCGCTGCCCGGTCTGCGACGACCGGGGTCTGCCCCACTGCGACCGGGTGACCGTCCAATGGGTTTACGACGGGGCCCTGCGGGATCTGGTGGGGATTGCGAAAATCGAGGGTCGAGCGGCCGCCGTGGCTGCGTGTGCCGCCCTCCTGCCACCCCTCGATGTGGCGCCCGGCTCGGTGGTGGTTCCCGTGCCACCGTCCCCCGGCCGTCGGCCCGGCCCCCACCTGGCCACGGCCCTGGCAGCGGCGGTGGCCCGCCATCACCGGTTGCCCCTCCGCCGTTGGCTGCGCCAGGTCCGCCCGGCGGCCGAACAGCACCGCCTGAATCGGGCGGACCGGATGCGCAATGTGGAAGGCCTCTTCCGGGCTCGTCCCCTGACCGTTCCGGTCGTCCTGGTCGATGACCTGATCACCAGCGGGGCGACCGTCATCATGGCCGCCGCCGCTCTCAAGGCTGCGGGTGCTCCCCAGGTCCAGGTGGTGGCCCTGGGGCGGACGGTGTAAGTCGTTTCCCCCAGACGGAATCGGGAATACACCTAACAAGACCAGAATATCTTGTAATCCGAAAGTAAGGTACGTAGGGTCGACGGCGGAGTCCCCATGCGCCCCCCGTCGGTCCGCCCGCCATCCTTCGATCAGGCCCCGTTCCTGGTGATCTGGGAAGTCACCCGGGCCTGTGGGCTGACTTGCAAGCACTGCCGGGCCGAGGCCCAGACGACCGCCGATCCCGGAGAGCTGTCCTTTGCCGAAGGAGTGGCCCTGCTGAAGCGCCTGCGCGACGGTTTCGGCCCGGTGTTGGTGGTCCTGACGGGCGGTGATCCCTTGGAGCGGTCCGATCTTACCCGCCTGATTCAGGCCGGTGCCGACCTGGGCCTCCGTATGGCCCTGACGCCCTCGGCCACGCCGCGCCTGACCCGAGCCGCCCTGGCGGACCTCCAGCGGGCAGGCCTGACTCGGGTGGCCCTGTCCATCGACGGCAGCACCGCCGCCGTCCACGACGCCTTCCGGGGCGTGCCGGATACCTTCGCCCGGACCCTCCAGGCCCTCGACTGGGCGCGGGAGTTGGGTCTGTCGCGGCAGATCAACAGCAGCATCCACCGGGGCAATGTCGCGGAGATCCCGGCCCTCAGCCAGTTGGCGGCCTGGGCCGAGGTCGACCTGTGGTCCGTCTTCTTCCTGGTGCCGACCGGCCGGGCCGAGGCCGACCACCTGCTGTCCCCGGGTGACCATGAAAAAGCCTACCGGACCCTGGCGGGCATCGCCCTCGACCCGGCCACGCCCTTTGCCCTCAAGACCACCGCTGGGCAGCCCTATTATCGGGTGCTGGCCCAGGAACGGATCCGGCGCGGCCTGCCGCCCGAGGAGCGGGTTGGCCTGCGCGCCCCCGGTGGGGTCAACGACGGCAAGGGTTTCCTGTTCGTGTCCCACACCGGCGACCTGTGCCCCTCGGGCTTCCTGCCCCTGGCCTGCGGCAATGTCCGCACCGCCGACCCGGTGGAGGTCTACCGCGACCATTCCGTGTTTCGTGACCTGCGGACCCCCGAGCGCCTCGGCGGCAAGTGCGGCCACTGCGAGTTCAACCGCCTGTGCGGCGGCAGCCGCAGTCGGGCCTATGGCCTGACGGGTGATCCCCTGGCGGCGGATCCGACCTGCGTTTATCAGCCAAAAAACCAGGAGGCCGCATGACGACCCTCGCGCTTCGCCGCTTCCTGCCGCCGGAACACGGGGCTTGGGGATTCCTGGCCGCCGGGGTGGTCACCGGCCTGATGGTCGCTCCGTCCGGGGCGGGCCTGCTGATCGCCCTGGGAGTGATCCTTGGCCTGGTGGCCCGGCATGCCGGGCAGATGGCCCTCACGGGCCTGGCCGTGTGGCCCGTGGCCCTGGCGGTCGGGGCGGCGTCCCTGGCGGCCTGGACCCTGGCGGTCCTCCAGGCGCCCGCCTGCCTGCCGTGGTTGGGCGGGGCGGTGGTCATCACCCTTCTGCAACTGGCCGGTGAAGCCGGTGCCCGCCGCCATGGCACCGCCGGTGTCCTGGAGGGTGGCCTGGCCCTGGCCTTGGTCGGCGGCGCGGTGGCCGTGGCTGGCGGGGCTGATCTGCGAACGGCGGCGGTGGTGGCCGGGGTGGTGACGGGCTATCTCCTGGGCTGCATTCCCCTGGTCCGGGCCCGGCGTCAGCCCCTCACGGCGTGGCGGAAGGATGCCCTGATCGGCCACGCGGCGGCCGTTATCGTGGCGATGGTCGGTGCGGTCTGGTGGAACACCCCGTGGCTGGTGGCGGTGGCCTTCGCCCTGCTGCTGGTGCGCGGCGTGGTGATCCTGCGCCAAACGGCCCCCATGACCCCCAAGGCCATCGGTCTGGCGGAAATCCCACCCCTGATCCTGCTGGTGGTGGCCACCGCCGTCGGCCTGCGGGGAGGCTGGTGAGATGCTGAAATCCCTGCTGACCCTCGCCTTCCTGCCCCGGGCTTTCCGCCTGCCGGTGATGATCGGCATCGGCGTGTTCGCCGGCCTGGGGCTGGCCACCGCCCACATCGCCCGGGTGCCGTCCTACCTCTCGGACGACCCCACGACCTGCGTGAACTGCCACGTCATGGGCACCGCCTACCTGACCTGGGCCCACGGCAGTCACCGCAATGTCGCCACCTGCAATGACTGCCATGTGCCCCACGACAACGTCTTCAAGCAGTACGCCTTCAAGGCCGAGGACGGCCTGATCCATGCCACGGTCTTCACCCTGCGCCGTGAGCCCCAGGTCATCCGCCTGTCGAAACGCGCCGTGCCGGTGGTCGAAGCCAACTGCCGCCGCTGCCACGGCGACCTGGTGTCGGCCATCCATCCCCGGACCTGGGAAAAAGGCGACCCCCGCTGCTGGGACTGCCACCGGGAAACGCCCCACGGCCGCGTGAACAGCCTGTCCGCCGTGCCGGGCCAGATGCGCCCGACCCTGCCCAACGCCCTTGATGACCCCCGTCGCCTCCACGTCGGCGACCGTCCCGCTCTCGACCCGAAGGATAAGCGCCATGAGTGATCCCACCCCGTCCCCCATCCGTGGCTGGGCCGCCCTCCTGGTGGTGGCGGTGGCCGTCTTCGCCCTTGGCCTGGTGGCCGCGTCGGTGTTCGAGCGCCGCATAGAAGCCGCCACGCCGCCCCAACCCCTGGTGGCCATCGGCCTCTATGAGCCGGACAGCGCCAAGTGGGGCGTGAACTTCCCCCGGGAATACTCGTCGTGGAAAGCCACCGAGGACAGCAGCACGAAGACCAAGCACGGCGGTTCCGATCCCCGGGACCTATTGGCCGAGGACCCGGCCAACGTCATCCTGTTCGCCGGCTATCCCTTCGCGAAGGACTATAAGCAGGCCCGGGGTCACGCCCACACGGTCGCCGACGTCAATCACACCAAGCGCATCAACAACCCCGATGGCACCATGGGCGACAAGGCCCCCGCCACCTGCTGGACCTGCAAGTCGCCGGACGTGCCGCGCCTGATGCACGAAATGGGCGGCCCCGCGAAGTTCTACGAAGGCAAGGCCAAGGACCTCCAGGCCCAGGTCACGCACCCCCTGGGCTGCGCCGATTGTCATGACGAGAAGACCATGGCCCTGGCCATCACCCGCCCGGCCCTGGGCGAAGCCTTCGCCGCCATGGGCAAGGACATCACCAAGGTCAGCCATCAAGAGATGCGGACCCTGGTCTGCGCCCAGTGCCACGTCGAGTATTTCTTCCAAAAAGAACCAAAGAACTACCTGGCGTTCCCGTGGAAGAACGGCCTGAAAATCGAGGACATGGAAAAGACCTACGACGAGAACGGCCACGTCGACTGGGTCCACGCCATTTCCAAGACGCCGATGATCAAGATGCAGCACCCGGACTACGAGGTCTATTCCCAGGGCGTCCACGCCTACCGCAACGTGTCCTGCGCCGACTGCCACATGCCCTACAAAACCGAGGGGGCCTCGAAGTTCACCGACCACCACATCCAGTCGCCCCTGATGAATGTCGCCAACTCCTGCGCCGTCTGTCACCGCTGGGGCGAGCAGGAGATCAAATCCCGCGTCGAAGGCATCCAGGACAAGGTCCGCGAGGGTCGTGACCGCGCCGAACTGGCCCTGGCCAAGGCCCACCTCGATGTCGCCGCCTGCATGCAGGCCGGGGCCACGGACGACGAACTGAAACCCCTGCGCGCCCTCATCCGCCGCAGCCAGATGCGCTGGGACTACGTCGCCGCCAACAACGGCATGGGTTTCCACGCCCCCCAGGAATGCCAGCGCATCCTTGCCGGGGCTAACGACCTGGCCCAGGAGGCCCGCGTCGGCGCTGCCCGCCTGCTGGCCCTGAAGGGTGCCAGCGTGACCTATCCGGATTATGGCACGAAGGAAAAGGCCCAGGCCCTCATCAAGACGTTCATTGATGGGACGCCG
>CAIUVD010000244.1 GCA_903902515.1 uncultured Planctomycetota bacterium
CAACGCCCCCTGTCAGGGGGCCGGATTACCCCCGAAAGGGCATTGTCCAATCAAGTCGATTCACTGTCATCAGTGCATTTAACGCGATAAAATACGTACGTTTAGTAGTAAATAGCCATCCTTAGTTGGACAGCAGTGATAGTTAAAATAATTTCGGTATTTCCCTTCAATTTGACCGGATTTCAAGGCTCTTATCTCACAATCCGGTCAATTCCGATAGAATTCCCATGCTTGGCAAACTCCCAGTCGAGTTGACCCTGACGAACCCCTCACGCCAAGCCACCCCACTGTGATCTGATCGATACCACATCGAGAATACCAATTCCAGGCCTTCGAACAGCCATTGCGGCAAGAGCCAAAAAGCTCATGCGGCTTCTTTGGCTCGTTTCACAAAGGCTGTCGAAATCACTTATCAGGCGTCTTGAAGGGTTTGATCTCTCATTCGCGAACGGGTAGGTTTTGCGTGAGAGGTTCTTCAGGATCAACGCATGAGCGAGAATGGGTTGCGGCTGTGACTCCTCTGCGTTGGCGGTCCTGGCGACGGCGTTCCCGCAGGAGATGGATCCCGATGAAGAGCCGTTCTCACGACTCATGATAATCGCAAAAAAAAAGCCAACGCCCGGGGGAATCCCCCCGGGCGTTGGCGCAGTATCATCACGCGAAGGCGTGATCAGGTCATCTTGATGTTGCGGACCTTGGGCAGGTTGAAGACGCTGGTCTTGCCCTGCTCATACTTGTCATCGGCCTTCAGGCGCTCGATGCGCTCGGCGCGGGAGAGGACGTTGCGGTGGGCGGCGAAGCCGCCCTTGCTGACGAAAGTACCGTGGATGCTCATGGGAACCTCTTGGAAAGTGGGTCGGAATGGTATGGCACAACCTAGGCCGTCAAGCCGGGGTTGTGGTGGAGGTGGCCTTGCCGCCGACGATGGGGGCGCGGTGGGCCTCCAGCATGCGGCCGCGGACGTTGGTGGCCAGGTAACGGCTTTGCCAGGCCACCAGGCGGGCCAGGGGGCTGATGGTGTCGCCCTCGGGGACCGTGGCCGCCACCTGGGCCAGGGACTCGGCCATCGGGGTCGGGTTGTTGGCGCGGTCGTGGAACAGGGTCCGGAAGGCGTCCTTCAACTGGCGGATCTGCTCCTCGGTGGCGCCGTCGCGGCGCAGGCCGATCAGGTTAATATTGCGCGGTTCGGCCGGGGTGCCTTCACACATCATGAACGGGGGCAGGTCGTTACGAATGCCGCTCATGGCGCCGACGATGGTCACTTCGCCGATGGTCGCGAAGTGGTGGATGCCCACCAGGCCGCTGAGGATGGCCTTGCGGCCGACGTGGACGTGGCCCGCCATTTGGACGTTGTTGGCGATCACCACCTGGCGGTCGACGATGCAGTCGTGGCCGACGTGGGCGTAGGCCATGACCAGGGTGTCGTCGCCGATGACGGTTTTCATGCCGCCGTTGACGGTGCCCTTGCTGATGGTCACGCATTCATGGATGCGGACCCGTTCGCCGATGATGACCTCGCTGTCCTCGCCCTTGTACTTGAGGTCCTGGGGGTCGCTGCCGACCACGCAGCCGGGGAACAAGATGGTGCCCGAGCCAATGGTCGCCCGGCCGTAGACCGTGGCGTGGTTCCGCAATTCCGCCCCGGCGGCGATGGTCACCTGGCCTTTGACCACACAGAAAGGGCCAACGATGGCGTCCGGGTGGACGTTGGCCTGGGGATCGACGACGGCGAGGGGATGGATGGGCATGGGATGCGAGGTCCGGACTCCGAGGTCCGGGGTCGAGGGCCGGGAATCCTGGCCAGGGGCCATGGCTTCACAAGAGGGGGCGACTCCCCACCATCCCGCCATGGACGCCACGGGACCCCGGACGCCGGCCCCGGGACGCCGGACCGTGGCGGAAATGCGCGCCCTCGCGGCGGCCGAGGGCCTGACGGTGTTGGCGGTCATCCCGCCCCCGCCGCCCTTGGATCCGACCGGGCTGGATCAGATGCTGGCCGATGGCGTCGGCGACCTCCACTGGATGGGCACCTACCGCGACCTGCGGCTGCGGCCCGATGCCCTGCTGCCGGGGGCGGCGGCCCTGTGGTGTGTGGCCTGGCATTACCAGCCGGACTTGGCCTGTGGGGAGCTGAAACGCGCCCGCTACGCCGCCGGCAAGGACTACCACATCCTCCTGCGGCAGAAATTGGGGCGCATCGGCCAGCGGTTGGGGGGGCGGCAGCGGGCCTTTGTCGACAGCGCCCCGGCCAATGAGCGGACCCTGGCCCACCTGGCGGGCCTCGGCTGGATCGGCCGTAATGCCCTGCTTATCCACCCCAAGGCGGGCAGTTACCGGCTGTTGGGGTTCCTGCTGACGTCGGTGCCAGGCGAGACCCTGATGGGCGGGGCGGCGGCCAACCGCTGCGGCTCCTGCACCCGCTGCGAAACCGCCTGCCCGACCCAGGCCCTGGTCGATGGCCGGGTCCTCACGGAACGCTGCATCAGTTACCTGACCATCGAGTTCCATGGGGTCATCCCGCGCCACCTGGCGGTGCATTTCGATGGCTGGTGGATGGGCTGCGACCGCTGCCAGGAGGTCTGTCCGTGGAATCGCTTCGCCCCGGAAGCGGCGGATCCTCGGCTGACGGGTCGCGAGGAGGACGCGGTGCTGTTGGGCATCGGAGCCGCCGAGTTCGACGTGCACTTTGCCGGACGGGCTGTTCGCCGCTTGGGCTATGAACGGTTCCGCCGGAATCTGCTGGTGGCCCTGTTTAGCCGGGGGCGCCACGACCTGGCGGCGACCCTGCGGGACGAGGGGCTGGTGGAGCAACAGTACCGGGAATTGTACCCCGACGGCTGATCAGCCGCCGCCCACCAGGGTCACGACTTCGATCTGGTCGCCGTCCGCCAGGCGATGGGTCGGATGGTCGGCCCGGCGGACCAGGGTTTTATTGACCTCGACGGCACAGCGGGTGCCCGGCAACTGGAGGCTGGCCAACAGGTCGGCCACGGTGGCGCTATCGGGCAGGTCGCGGGGCTCGTCATTCACCAGGCATTGCATGGGGGGATCCTCCGGTGCTGGCGGGCCCGTCCAGCCCCGCCATCACTCGATACGGATCCGGGCCAGGGCATCGATGGTCTTGGCGGCGATCCGACCCAGGGGGGCCTGTTCGCACACGGCACCGCTGTCGAAGGCGGCCTTGGGCATGCCGTAGACGACCGAGGTCGCTTCGTCTTGGCCGATGGTGTGGGCCCCGGCGGTGCGCATGGCTTTCAGGCCCTCGGCCCCATCGACGCCCATGCCGGTCAGCAGTACGCCCACGGCGTTAGCCCCTGCGGCCTTGGCCACGGACATGAAGGTCACATCCACGGCTGGGCGCTGGAAGTGGATGGGCGGGCCGTCCCGCAGTTCGAGGAGGTATTTGGCCCCGCTGCGGACCACCACCAGGTGGTGGCCGCCGGGGGCGACAAAGGCCAGGCCTGGTAGAAGCTGCTCGCCGCCCTGGGCCTCGGCCACCCGCAGGCGCGAGGAACTATCCAACCGTTTGGCGAAGGAGGCCGTGAACATCGGCGGCATGTGCTGGACGATGACCGTACCCGGGGTGTCGCCCGGCAGTTCATCGAGGACCGCCTTGATGGCATCCGTTCCGCCCGTTGAGGCGCCAATGGCCAGGATTTTGTTGGTCGTTCGGCCGAGGACGGGCGGCTTGACCACCGGGGCCGCCGGGCTGAAGGCCACGGGGGACCGCAGGCGGTGGCGGGCGGCGTGGGCGGCGCGGATCGTCCGTCCGAGGATAGGGCCCAGTTCTGCGACACTGTAGGCCGAGCCGGGCTTGGTCAGGATCTCGACCGCGCCAAGGTCGAGGGCGCGCATCGCCTCGTCGCTGCCCTTGGTCGTCAACGACGAGATGACCACCACCGGCATCGGCCAATGCCGCATCATCTTATCCAGGAATGACAGGCCATCCATGCGTGGCATTTCGATGTCGAGGGTCATGACATCGGGTTCAAGGGCGACGACCATTTCCCGGGCGACGTAGGGATCCGGGGCCGCGCCTACCACCTGGATCAGGGGATCCTTGGCCAGGGACTCGGTCAGGATGCGACGCACCGTCGCGCTGTCATCGACGATCAGGACCTTGATCACGGGCGGTCCTCTTCGACGGACACCCCGAGGATGCCGTTCCCGAGATCGATGAAGACGCCCTCCGTCAGGTCGGGGTCCGGGGCCGCCGAGGGCTGGGTCAGGTCGAAGCCTTCGCCCTCGCCGAACAGGTGCGGGAGAAGATTTCCGGCGATGATGTTGGCCAACTCCCCGGCGGCGTCCCGGCGGCTTTCGGCGTCGACCTCGGTGTCGGGATCCAGGCCGAGGATGTTGCGGGCCGCTTCAGCCGAGGCGGAGGCGGTGAGGGCAATCAGGACCCGGCCCCGGTGGTGGGTGCCGAGGTGCAGGAATTCCACCGCGAGGATCACATCCCAGGTGGATGCCGGGGGTTCGCCGCAGGTGCCGACCGGAATCAAGAAGGCGAAATTCTCGGCCAATTCGCCGATCAATCCAACGCCAGAGGCGGGAATCTCGATCATGGGGCCTCCAGGTTAGTCATGGCATCGACGGCTCGGATCAGTTCCTCGGGCCGGAAGGGTTTGTGGATGAAGCCGGCCCCCAGGGCCTTCAGACGGTCGATGCGGGTTTTCGACGACTCGGTGCTGACCACGATCACCAGCTGGCTCTTGAGGGCCGGATCCGCCCGCAGGGCCTGGAGGAATTGTTCGCCATTCATCACCGGCATGTTGATGTCGAGGAGGACCAGATCGACCCAGGTCTTCTTCAGCAGGTCTAGGGCCTGGGCCCCGTCCGCCGCCTGGTGGATGCCGGCGATTTCCAGGGGCGACATCTGTACGGCCCGGGCGACCATCTCGCGCATGATGCGGTTGTCGTCGACGATCAGGATATGATAGCCCATGGTGAAGATCCTAGCCGAGGGTGCGGCTTACGCCGCCGCTGCTGAGGGTGACGGAGCCATCGTTAAAATTGAGCTGGATGGTCCGGGGGATGTGGCCGCCGGTTTCTTCGCCGGCGATCAGCAGGCGTTCCTGCCACAGGATCTTGCGGGCGATGGTCACGTTCTTGGCTCCGATGTTGAAGAGATCATTGGTCAGGCCGCCGACATTGGCCCCGCCCGCCAAGCAGACCCGCAGGGAGCGGCGGTTGGCCCCGCGCTTCACGACTTCGGCCAGCAGTAGGGCCAGGCCGGTGTCGACGAAAATGCCCGGCCGTTCGGCGGCCAGCCCTGGGCTTTTGGCGGCCACCGGCAACTGGGCGTGGATCATCGCCCCGATGTTGGTCTGGCGGCACCACAGGGTGATGCCGACGCAACTGCCCAGGGCATGGGTGATGATCATGCCGGCGGATCCCTGGCCGACGGCCATGCCGCCGATCCCGATCACCTGCCGCCCGATGTCACTCGTTGCGGACATAAATGGCGGGTCCCCGGGCTTGCAGGGGGTGGCGGATGGCGCTCAGGCTTTCGCTATGGCCGACATAGAGGGTGCCGCCGGGGGCCAGCAACCCGGCCATCCGGTTGACGAGGCGCTCCTGAGTCTCGCGGCTGAAATAAATCATGACATTGCGGCAGAAGATGACGTCGAAGGGGCCCTTCATCGGCCACTCGTCCATCAGGTTCAGGCGAGCGAAATGGAGCAGGTTGCGCAGGACTGGTTTGACCTTCCAGGAAGTCACCGGGGGCCCGTCGGCGGGCTCCAGGGCTAGGCGGCGGTCCGCCTCCACCAGGGGGGCGATGCGTTCGGAGGTATAGAGGCCGCTTCGGGCGGCGGTCAGGGCCTTGGTCGAGAGGTCGGTGCACAGGACGGCCGTATCCCAGCGGGACAGGCTGTCGCCCGCAAACCGGGCGATGGTCAGGGCGATGGAATAGGGTTCCTCGCCGGTGCTGGCGGCGGCACACCACAGGCGCAGGCGATTGCGTCCGCCGGTGGCCAGGTGCGGCAGCACGCGCCGCGAGAAGTCGTCGAAATGGGCGGGTTCCCGCAGCCAGGCGGTGTGGTTGGTGGTCAGGGCGTTGAACAGGATCTCCTGTTCGGCGGGATCCTTGATTGCCCGCTCGGCGTAGGCGTCCATCCCGATGTCCAACTGGCGCAGCCGCTTGGCCAGCCGGCTCTCAATGAGCTGCCGCTTGGCGTCGGTGAACTCAATGCCCGCGACGGAGCGGGCCAGGTCCATGATGCGTTGGATGGGGTCAGGCACGGGAGGTTCTGCCAGATGAAGGAGCCCCGCCCCGGGTGGACCCGGGGCGGGGGGGGTGATCAGAAGTTATTGAGGGTCTTCTGATCATCCTGGTCGTCATCGAAGGGGATGCTCTTGCGAGCTTCCTTCGGAGCGTTCAGGCGTTCGGCCGGCAGGGTTTTGCGCTGGGGCTGAGCCTGCTGGGGTGCGTGGTGCTGGGGGGCGCGGGCCGGCGGGGTGGTCTGGCGGCCGCCGGTCGAACCGGTGATCATCACCTCCAGGTCACCCACCAGATCCGCCAGGCTGCGGGCCTGGGCCGACAGTTCCTCGCCGACGGCGCTGTTCTCCTCGGCGTTGGCCGCCGTGGCCTGGGTCACCTGGTCCATCTGACGAACGGCCTTGACCACTTGGTCGATGCCGGTGCTGATTTCCCGGGTGCTGCTGGCGATTTCGCCCACCAGGGTCGTGACCTTCTTCGACGACTGGGTCATCTCGCCCACCAGCCCATTCACATTGGCCGAGAGGTTGACGCCCCGTTCCGCGCTGTGGACGGATTTCTCGATCAGTTCGGCGGTGGTCCTGGCGGCTTGGCCAGCGCGCTGGGCGAGGTTACGGACTTCCTCGGCGACCACCGCGAAGCCCTTGCCGGCGTCGCCAGCCCGGGCCGCTTCGACGGCCGCATTGAGGGCCAACAGGTTGGTCTGGAAGGCGATCTCATCGATGGTCTTGACGATCTTGGCCGTCTGGTCGGCATTGGCCTTGATCTCGGCGATGGCGGTGGCGAGTTGGCCCATGGCGCTGGCACCCTTTTCGCCGGTCTGCTGGGCTTCCGAAGCCAGGGCGGCGGCGCTATCCGTATTCTGAGCCGCACCCCGGACGAGGCTGCTCATTTCTTCCATGCTGGCGCTGGTCTCTTCGAGGGAGGCGGCGGTCCGGCTGCTGCCGTCGGCGAGGCTCTGGCTGGCGGTGGCCACCTGCTGGCTGGCGCTGGCGGTCTGTTCGCTGCAGGCATTCAGGTCCGACACGAACTGGGCCATCGGCTTGACGATCACCACCCGATTCATGAAGGCGAAACCGATTACGACCAGGACCAGGACGATTAGGCCGGCGAGGCTCATCTCGATCGTGGCCTCGTAGACATCCGTGTAATCCATGGGCTGGCTGAGGACGAAAGCGCCCTTGATGTCTCCGGTCTTCATGCCCTCCATGGGGAAGCCCAGGAGGTCTTTGCCGTCTTTCGTGGGGCTGTTGGCTGCGGCGCCGTGGCAGAGCAGGCAGGATTCGCTGAGGTAGACCGGCCGGGCAAAAATGGTGCGGCCTTCGGTGTAAATGGCGTATTCGGATTTCCCGGCGGCAAAGGCTTTAAAGGCTTCGCTGGTTTGGGCCGCCAGGAGGGGGTCAGTCTTGGCAATTTCCCGAATGTTGTGGTTCGGATTGCGGGCTTCGAGGTTGGGCGCCGAAGGGGTGATGAAGGTGTAGTTGCTCTTCTCGGCCACGGACTGGATGGACTCCCAAGCGGAGACGACAGGAATGGTTTTGTAGAGGGCGGTCTTGTCGTAGATGTCGCCGAGGTTGCGGCCTGGAAAATCGGCTTTGGCTTTGGCGATTAAGGTTGCCAGGTCGAAGCCGTTGGCGGTATGGAGGGCGTCCATGTTCTTGCGGACGTTCTCCGCCGACATGATGGCCTTGGACATATCCGCTTGGGCCTCCTGCACATGTTTGGTCTTTAAAATGAAGAACACCACCACGATGGCGGCGAGGGTAGCGGCAATGACGGCGACGGTGCCGCCTAAAAGGATCTTCGTACCGATTTTCATAATGCGTGAGGTCCGTGGGCCCAGGGTGTGTGGGCGGTTTAATGGGAAGGTCAGGCGACCAGCAGTTTGCCGACATCGAGGAGGATTCGGATCCGGCCCTGGCTCTTGCCGAGGGCCAGGACGATCCCGCCCGCCGAGTGCTGGTTGGCCGGGGGTGGCTCAACGTCGGCGGCGGCAAAGGCCACCACTTCCTTCACCTGATCGACGGCCAAGCCGAGGACGCCGTCGGGGCCGCCTTCGACCACCAGGATGACGTTATGGGGATGCGGCTCGGAGGGCGGCAGGCCGAAGCGGCGGCGGGCACTCATTACCGGGATGACCTTGCCCCGCAGGTTGATCACGCCGTCCATCTCGGGCGGGCTGCTGGGCACCGGGGTGATGGGCAGCATGCCGATGATTTCACGCACGGCGGTGATCGGGATGCCGTATTCCTCTTCGCCCAGGAGGAAGGTCAGGTAGTTGCCGGCGGCAGAGCCGCCCGCGAGCAGGGCTGGGGCTGGGGCAGTCATGGGTCAGACTCCGGCGAGACGGGTGGGATCGAGGATCAGGCCGACGCGACCATCCCCGAGAATGGCGGTGCCACTGATGCCCTGATGGTGGGGAATCGCACTCGAGAGGGGTTTGATGACCACCTGCTGCTGACCGAGGATGTCGTCCACCTGGAGGGCGATGCCCTCGCCGCCGTCCTCCAGCACCAGCATGATGGACTTTTCCGGATCCTGCTCGGACTCCTGGATGCCGAACAGACTTCCGAGGTGGACAATGGGCATGCTTTTGCCGCGACTTTGGAGGATCCGATCCCGACCGAGGATGGTCTGGGTTTGGTGCGCTGCCGGTCGCACCGCCTCGACGATCGACTGGACCGGGAGCAAAAAGGATCGGTCCCCGGATTGCAGGAGCATGGCATCAAGGATGGCGGTGGTCAGGGGCAGGCGGATGGTGAAAGTCGAGCCCTTGCCGGGGACGGAGTCGATACTGACGGTGCCCTTGGCGGCCTCCACGGCGCGCCGCACCACGTCCATGCCCACGCCCCGGCCGCTGACATTGGTGACGGCGGCGGCGGTCGAAAAACCCGGCAGGAAAATCAGGTCGAAGGCTTCGGTGTTGGTTAGTACCGCATCGGCGGGGATCAGGCCCTTCTCGACGGCCTTGGCCGTGAGTTTCGCCGGATCCATGCCGTTGCCGTCATCCGTCAGGGTGATGACCACGTTGTCGCCCGTATGGCAGGCGGCCAATTTGAGGGTGCCTTGGCGTGGTTTTCCACGGCGTTCCCGCAGATCCGGCACCTCGACGCCATGATCCACGCCGTTGCGGACCATGTGCAGGAGGGGGTCGGAAATCGCCTCGGCCAGGGTCCGATCAACTTCCGTGTCCTCCCCCAGGACCACAAAATCGATGTCTTTTGAGCACTTGCGGGCGGTGTCGTGGACAGCCCGGGCCAGTTTTTGGAAGGTGCTGCGCAGGGGGACCATGCGCAGGGACAGGGACAACACCTGCAGATCCCGGATGATCCGGGACTGCCGGGAGGCCTCCTGCTGAAGACGCGATCCAACCACCACGTCGGGGTCGTGGACGATCAACGACTGGCTGATCAGCAGTTCGCCGACCAGGTTCATGAGGTCTTCCAGCTTACTGGTGGCGACTCGGCTGAAGCCATCGGCCCCCGGCCGGGCGGCGGCCTGCTGGGCCTGCTGGACGGCCACGGCTTTCTCGACTTGGGCGGGCGTGGCGGCCCCGCTCGACACCAGGGCCTCACCGATTCGCTGGCCCGGCTTGAGGTGTTTGGCGGTTTCCTCGATGGCCGGCCGGGGAACGCCCTCGGCCACCAGGAAGTCCCCCAGGCGGGGGGACTTCGGCGCCTCGGTCAGGCAGGCGATGGTGGTCCGCAGGCGGTCGATGGAGGCCAGGATGGAGGTTCGGTCCTCCTCGGTGATGGGGCGTTCGCCATCGCGCAGGGGGAGGAGGCGGGTCTCAATGCCGTGGGCGTCTGATTCGACCTCGGGCTGGGCGAGGTAGGACGCCATGCCTTTGATGGTGTGAAAACTGCGGAAGACCGCATCGAGTCCGTCCTTGTCTGGCAGGCCCGGGGCCAGACAGATCCGTTCGGCGTCCGAAAGCAGATCGATGCTTTCAGCCATGAAATCCAGGAGGGGGGAGGCGCTATCCTCATGGGCGACCGCTGGGGCGCCGACCGTGGATTCCTCGGATCGGCTGGCGGTGGTGTCGGCTGTCACGGTGGGTACCAGGGCGGTGACCACCTCGCAGCGCACCAATTCCCCCGCCAATTCCAGGAGCCTCCGGAATCGCGATTCCTGGGCGGGGCTGGCGGTGGAATCCCGGAACAGCCCCGAGACCAGGCGAATTTGGTCAAGAATCCCGGGCCCCGAGCCATTGAGGTGCGATCGTTCGGCGGCGGCTACCAGCCCATCCGCCGTGGCGCACAGCGCCGATCTATCGGAGGGATTCACGGTGGCCAGGACCCCGACCCAGGTCGCCAGGCCACGTTCGCCGGGTGTCGTGGCAGCCGTCTCCTGGACGGGCTGCGGTGCGGGTGCTGAAGCCATCACCGCCAACAGGTCACCGGCCAGGGCCATTAACTGGTCGAACGCCTGCCGATCACCGGCCGCCATTCGCTGGTGGGTGGTCGTGAGGCGGGTGAGCAGGGCCTGGGCTGCAGGATGGGGCCTGGGGCCGACCTCATGGACCAGACCCGCAAGACAGGTGTGGATTCCCGCCAAATCAGTGGGATCGGAGGAGGTCAACTCACCGACCCATCCCTCAAGGGTGCGTTTGGCCACCAGGGGTACCCTGGGAACTGGGATCGCAGAGGCAGGGTCAGGCTTGCTGACCAAGGTTTTGAGGTGGGCAATCTGCACCGTGAGTTCCACCCCATCGTTCGGCGTTCCCTGGGCGATTTCGAGCAAGGCTCGCAGATCGCTGACGGTCTTGAGCAGGGCATCAAGATGCTCGGCGGTAAGTTCCAGGGTGCCCGATCGCAGCGCATCCATGACCTGCTCGCCCGCGTGGGCCAGCCGTTGGATCCGTTCCTGTTCAAGGAATCCCGCGCCGCCCTTGATGGTGTGGAGGGCCCGGAAGGCGGCGTTGATTTCATCGACCGGCACCGGGATCCCAGGCTTGAGACCGAGGAGGATGCCTTCGCAGGCCGCCAAGTGGGTCTGGGATTCGTCAATGAACTCCAAAAGAAAGTCGTCAGCCATGGTGTTACGAGAGAGATACCCTCAGAAGCGTGGTGGCCGCAAGGGGCAATCGTGATCGTTTAGTGTTCTGACTCTTTGAGAGGTATTTATTTATGACCATATGGAGATGCATGTAATTCTCATTAACCTTTCCCGATGCGCTGAGGCCCGTTCTATGAACAAGGAATGGCCTTGGGGGAAGCATTTGGGCCCAAGAGGTCTGAACTGCAGTCGAGAGCGCCAGGGTGTTTCAACGCTGGAGACCCACGTTCCTCGTGGTCAAACAAATTCGTCACTTGGTCGAGGCAACCCTGACGCATTGATCGTCAGCGAAGGGGGCGGTTCTAAACCGTTCCAGCGGCAAGAAATACCATCGCGGCGAGGGAGAAGAAAATGGCGGTGGCCTGGCACATTTATGGCTGTAACACCGTTCACTCTCGGAGCACGTCGGTCACCGTTGTCCTTTTTCCCCAGGAAAACAGGTCGGCTACCATCGTTTCCCCATCATAGAATTACTCCACGATGAATGAAGAATTTTCAAGCCGCGACACCATCATTACCTTCGAAGCGCCCCGTCGTTATAACCTTGCCGTCGCGATCGGGCTCACTTTGCTTGGAGGTTTGTTTCTCTACCTCTTGCGTGGTCGGACGAACATGAGCGGCAACGAGGAATCGGCGCAAATCCTGGGCTCTCTCCTGTTGTTGGTTGGCGTCGGTACCCTGCTCTACAACGCGCGAACGCGTCTCGAAATCGACCCTTCGCGCAAAACACTGACTCTGCGGCGACGAAGTATTTTCGGCGAGAAAAAGCGCCTGATGGCTCTCAATCAAGTGACGAAGGTAGGCGTGATGAAAATCGGCAGTAACCGTAGTCGTATTTTTCACTACCTCCCCTACATGGTTTTGCAGAGTGGCGAGCAGGTCGCCACGGGTTTCAGTTTTGCCATTGAGTCCGAAGCCTATGCCCAAGCCAAAAAGATGGCACAGGCCATCGGTTGTCCCAATGAGGAAATACCTCCGCCCCGTATGCGTCCGGCCACCCATCCTTCTCAGTCCCTGATCTCGCCATAATGGCAGGATGCCCGGCTTCATCGAACTGATCGTCCAGCCTCCCGTCCGTCGTGGTCGGCGTCGGCGCCAGCG
>CAIUVD010000245.1 GCA_903902515.1 uncultured Planctomycetota bacterium
CCAGCCTGGCTGGCGGCAATGGCTGGATTGGCATCCGCCACATGGTCATTCGTGTTGACGCCCGCATCCAGGCCCAGGGCAATGCCCTTGCCTGCAGCACCGGCGAAGGACTCCGACCACTTGCCGATGGCCCAGGCATCCGTGCTGGGTCCGGTGATTTCAACACGGGCGGTGTAGTACATCCCCTCGCCGTAGTTGGTGCCGTTCTGCGTCGCGGTGTCGTCACCAACATTATTCTGCACATCCAACCCCAGGCTGATCACCGGGGCCGTCAGACGATACCCCAGGCCGACACCGTTGGTATTCAGGTAGTCACCCGTGGCCCGGGAGGTCGCCAGCATCTGGGAGCCCGCACGGCTAACGACCGTGTTGGCCCAGGTGTTCTGCTTACCGAAGGTCACCGTCTGGGTGATCCCATCACCCTTGAAAGCCTTGCCGACAAAGGCATCCCAGACCGAGATATTGGCCGCCACTGTCGGCGTACTGGTACGACCCAGATCATTGGCGTTCAACACCACCTGGTACAGGTAACCCTTGTGGGTGCCCTTGAAGCCGACCCGGACCCAGCGCATGTAGAGGTCCATGTCATCGCTACCTCCATTGATGCCCTCAACCGGATTGTAGGAGTCACCACCGGCCTGGGTCGCCGTCGCCTTGGCCGCCACCGCCCGGGAGAAGAACGTAAACGCAAACTTGGTGTCGTTGTCAGAGATCTCGAGTGCCGGAGCCGTAGCAACCGTGGCGGCGAGGAGGAGGAGGGCAGGGACGGGTCGGAACACGATGTTCTCCTAGGGGTGGTGAACCACGACCCTGCGGGTATTCCGCAGACGTGGGGGTATTCACCAAGTCTCAACAGAATCTTCACAACTGTCAAATCGTGCTGCAGTCGCTCAGTGCCTCATGCTTTCCCCGATCCCGTCCTGGGCCTTTTGCTAGACGACGCGACAGTTTTTTCTGGTTTCTTCGCCTGTGCTGCGTTACGCATCATGTCTGACGGTCAATTGAGTGACCGCTGAACACCCCCAGGCTGTGGCCATGCCGGTGACGCCACTTCTGCTTCCAACCCCCCATTCTTGCTCCTGGACCGGCGCTTGGCACGCGGTCGTTGGCACCCCCAGGATTCACCAGGATCCCGCCCTCCCCGCCGAGGGCTATCGTGTAACCATCGGGGCGGGGGGCATCGACCTATTCTGTGGAGATCCGGCGGGGGAACACCATGGCCAGGCGACGTTGGCCCAACTACGCCTCCAGTCCCCGGCGGGGGTGTGGCCGGGGTGCGATATCACCGATCATCCAGTTTTTGCGACCCGAGGCGTGATGCTGGATGTCTCGCGGGACCGGATTCCGACCCTGGGCGAGTTGCAGCGGGTCATTCGGCAGCTGGCGGGATGGAAGATCAATCATCTGCAACTCTATGTTGAGCATACGGTTGCCTACCAGGGGCACGACGCGGCCTGGGCCGGGACCGATGCCCTGACCCTGGCAGAACTGAAGATTCTGGAAGCCACCTGCCACGAAGTCGGCATCACCTTGGCGGCAAATCAGAACTGTTTTGGCCATCTCTCGGCGTGGTTCCGCCAACCGGCCTACGCCCCCCTGGCGGAAATCGCGCCGGAGGGGTGGTGGGATTTCAATGGGTTGGTGTCCCGCCAGGGCGGCTTCAGCCTCTGTCCCGGGGATCCCCGAGCCCTGGCCCTGGTTGACGACCTGTTGTCCCAACTCCTGCCAACCCTGGCAGCACCGTGGGTCAATATCGGCTGTGATGAGACGTTCGATGTCGGACAAGGCCGTTCCCAGGCGGAGGTGGCCCAACGCGGCCGGGCGACGGTCTATGCCGAATTCGTAGCCAAGGTTTGTGCCATCGCCAAACGACACGGCAAACGTCCCCAGTTTTGGGCAGACATCGCCCTGGAACATCCGGAGGCCCTCAGCCTGCTCCCCGATGACCTCCTGGGCTTGGCCTGGGGCTATGAGGGGGACTCCCCCTTCGCCCGCTGGCTCGACCAACTCGGCTCCCGGGAGGCATGGGTCTGTCCTGGCACCTCATCCTGGCGGTCCTTCACCGGCCGAACCACCGAACGGAAGGCCAATCTGCTGGCCGCCGCCCGGGATGGAGCCGGTCGGGCCACGGGCTACCTCGTCACCGACTGGGGGGACCTGGGACACCGTCAACAGTGGCCCATCAGTCTTCATGGCTTGGCGGA
>CAIUVD010000246.1 GCA_903902515.1 uncultured Planctomycetota bacterium
CAAAACTCCAGTCGGCCGTGATCTTCACTTGATACATTCCGACTTTATCGTCGGAATGACGAACGACTATGTCATCTAAGAAAAAAGGTTCGCCTTCTGGGTATTCATCGGGAGTCGTTTCTAGATGGATCCATTTGAACTTTTCTGGATTGCTCAGCAGCTCAAAGCAAAAGCGGAAGGCCCACACAGTCTGGTAGTCAAATCCGGTTCTAAGTGAGCTTGAGATGTTTCTCCGCTGCTCCATGCTCATTGATGGCTCCTGACCTGCGCTGGTTCAGAACTTACAACTCCCACATTCCCATAAAGAATCCAGTCATCTATCTTCCCGAATTTGATCTTCCGGAAATTTCCGACCCTGTGGGCTGGGATCATTCTTAATTCTATTATTATATTTTCATGTCCCGACATTCTTATTACTCCGCCGGGTTTTTCTGCCTATCGTCGCTGGCATCGTGAGCATGTAGGCTTCTCTTAGTCCCTTCGGGATTTTCGTCAACCTGAGGAAATTCGGTCTTAACAAGGAGTTAGGTGATTGTGGGGTTATGAAGGCCCCGGCCTATGGGCGGAAAACCGCTGAGGGGTTTCCCACGCCAGGGCCTCGGCGGCCTGGACCTGGAGGCTGGGGACGCCCCAGGTCCGCTCCACCAGGCCGTGGACGCGCACGGGGCGGCCGTGGTCGAGGAGGGCGCCGTAGGCGCGGTAGGCGGGGGGAAACCACACGGTTTCGATCAAGCCGGTGTCGTCCTCCAGGGTCACGAAGGCCATCGGTGCCGGGCGGCCCCGGTGGTGGGCCGTGACCTGTTTGCGGGTCACCACCAGGCCGGTGATGGCCAGCAAGCGGGGATTCGCCAGGCCCGCCAGGTCCTGGGCTCGCCAGGGATCGGGCCGGGTGGTGAACTGGATCGGGTGGTGTTCGGGGCAGATGCCGAGGGCCCGGTACCGGTCAAAGGCCCCGGCGAGGGGTTCCGGCAGGTCCGGGACCGGCGGGTCCTGCCATTCCGGGGGCAGGACTGCCCATTGGGTGCCGGGGGGATCGACCACGCCCCGGGGTCGGGGGGTCAGGGCCAGGGTGTCCGCCAGCCACCGCACCTGGCCCCGGTGGAGGTCCGGCCGGAGGTCGTCGAGGGCGCCGACATCCGCCAAGGAGCGCAGGACCCGGGCCGTCAGGCCGGTGCGGCGCAGGAAATCCCCCAGGCCGGCGAAGGGCCGGGCGGTCCGCTCGCGGAGGATCGTCTCGGCCCGCCGGGCCGAGACCTGGGGCACGAGGTGCAGGCCCAGGCGGAGGGCGGCGGGGCCCTCGGGGGCGGTGCGCCAGACGCTGTGGAGGACGCTTGGGCCGAGGATCCCCACGCCCCGGCGGCGGGCTTCCTCGACGTAGGCGGCGGGTTGGTAGAAGCCGCCCTCGTTGGCGATCACCCGGGCCAGGAATACCGCCGGGGCGTGGGCCTTCAGCCACGCGCACTGGAACGACACCTTGGCGTAACTGGCGCTGTGGGCCTTGGCGAAGGAGTAGCCGGAAAAACTGGCGATGTTGGCCCACACTGTCGCGGCGACATCGGCCCGCACGCCCTGGGCCTTGGCACCGGCCAGGAAATCGCCGTGGAATTGCACCACGCCGCCCGCGCCCCAGTGGCCCAGGGCCTTGCGCAGGCGGTTGGCCTGGATCTCCGTGAAGCCGGCCACCGCCTGGGACACCAGCATGACGTCCTCCTGGTAGGAGAGGATGCCGAAGGACTCGGAACACAGGCTTTTGAGGGCCGGATGGGGGTACCAGTGGTCTTCGTGGCGGCCGGTGCGGCGGTGGTGGTGCAGGCGGTGGAGGTACTCCTGGATCCAATGGTTGGCCGCCGGCCGGATGATCGAGCTGTGGACCACCAGCCGGTCGAGGTCGCCGCTCCCGGCCTGGGCCTGGAGTTGGCGCATGGCCGGGGATTCGATGTAAAAACAGCCGAGGGTGTCGCCCCGGGCCACCAGGTCGCGGGTCGCCGGATCGTCCTCGGGGGCCCAGGCCGCCTCATCCACGGGCTGGCCGAGGGCCGCCAGGTCGGCCACGCTGTCGCGGATCACCGCCAGGCTGCGATTGCCCAGGATGTCGATTTTCACCAGGCCCATGGCCTCGGCGCCGTCCTTTTCCCAGGCGATGGCCGGGACCGGGAAGGGCTCCTCGCCGTCTTCGTCCAGGCACTTCGCCGCCGGGTGGATGGGCACCAGGTCGCGGATCGGTTCGGGGGTGATCACCAGGCCTCCGCAGTGGAGGCCATCGTGGAGGTGCAGGCCTTCGATGGTGGCGGCGTCCTCGACCAGGCTCGGCCAGGGGGCGGGTAGGTTGGCCGGTTGGCCGTAGCGGCGTTCGGCCCGCAGCCGACCGGCAACGGCCGAGGTTTCGGCCTGGGGCAGGCCCCAGGCCCGGGCGACCGCCCGCAGGGCGCCCTTGGGCCGCAGGCGCTGGTGGGTGGCGACCATCGCCACGTGCTCGTGGCCGTAGCGGGCCAGGGCTGCGCGGAACACCGCATCGCGTTCGTCCCACGGGAAATCCACGTCGAGGTCCGGCGGGTCGGTGCGCGAGGGCGACAGGAAACGCTCGAACAGCAAGCCATAGCGCAGGGGATCGACGTTGGTGATGCCCAGGCCGTAGACCACCAGGGACGAGGCCCCGCTGCCCCGGCCGCAGGTCCGGCGGCCCGCCGCCAGGTCGGCCACCGTCAGCAGGTAGCCGGCGAATCCCTTGGCGGCGATCACCCCCAGTTCGTGGACCAGGCGCCGGGTCACGGCTTCCGGCAGGGGGTCCCCGTAGCGCCGCCGAAGCCCCGCCTCGGCCCGGGCGGTGAGGGTCGCCTGGGCGTCTTCGTAGTCGGCGGGTGGCATGTGCAGGGCCGGAGCCGGCACGCCGCTGCCGCACGCCGACAGCAGTTCATGGCCGGCGAACACCAGACCGGGGTGGTCGGCGAAGGCCGGGGCCAGGTCGTGGAGTTCCTCCAGGGCCAGGGTCGCCGGGGCCGGATCGGTGGTCAGGCCCCGGCGCAGGGGGTCGCCCCGGCGTTCGGCCCGGGTCATCAGGCTGACCAGGGGCAGCCACAGGGCCGGCCACGGGGCGTGATCGCCGTCCGGGGTGTCGTGGCAGCGCCAGCGGACCTCGGCCCCGGCGCTTTCCAGGCGGCGGCCCAGGGCCACGTCCCGGACCAGGGCGATCAGGCCCGTGAGGTCGCGGTCGGCCCCGGCGGCCCAGCGGTCTGGGGTTTCCGCCCGCCAGGAGAGGAAGCGGCACAGGCGGGCGTAACCCCGGGGATCCCGGGCGATCACCACCACCCACCCGCCGAGGTCGCAGGTCGCCCCGACCGCTAGGCGGTCCCGGCCCCAGGCCCCGATGGCGGCCGGCAGCCCGGCCAGGCCGGGATCCGCCAACAGGGTCCGGGTGGGGATGGGCTCCCCATCGGGCCGCCGGTGGAGGTGGGCCAACACCGGTCCCCAGAGCTCCGGGCCATGGAGGCCGGAGCCGGGGGCGTGGCAGGTTTGCACCGCCAGGACCGGAAGGGGGACAGGCATCCCCGGCCATCATGGGTCTTTTACAACCCATAAAGTGTTTTTTTGGACCCATCACCACCCGGCGGGGCGTTAGCCTCGGCCGGGCTCCACCAAATCGAGGCGGGGCCAGGGTTCCAGGCCGGTCATGCGGTGACTGGCCACCACCAGGGTCATGCCCTGGCGGGCCAGGCCGGCGATGGCCGAAGCCGCGGCCGGGGCCGGGAGGGCGGAGGTCGCTTCATCCAGGAGCAGGAGCCTGGGGCGGGTGCCGGCGGCGGCCACCAACAGCACCGCTTGCAGGGTTTCTTCCGGCAAGGAGCTGGCCTGGCGTTGCTCGGCATCCGCCAGCAGCTCGGCCAGGCCCAGGGAGGTGGCGATGGTCGCGGCCTCGGCCGGGCCGAGGCCGACGTCCTGCCACAGCTCCGCCGGGGTGGTGGCCGGACAGCGGCCATCCTGGGTCAGGAGGACGATCCCCCCGGGCCCGATTCGGGGTCGTTGGCCATCGACCTGGACCGATCCCCCGGCTAAGGCCTGCTCCCCCGCCAGGCACCGCAGGAGGGTGCTTTTCCCCGATCCGGAGGGCCCCCGGATCACCAGGACGCTACCGGCCGCCACGGCCATCTCCGGAAGGTTCAGGCCGCCGCCACCAGCCCAGGCGACCCGGGCCGGCCCCCCCAAGGCCACGCCCCAGGGCCGCCAGGCCTCCCGGGGAGCCAGGGCTGGCCGGGGGGAGGGCTGGACCTCGGCCAGGCGCCCGGCCAGGGCCTGGACCTGCCACCAGCGCCCGATGCCGGTCAACAGGTCGGGGATCGGACCGAGGGCCAGGACGATCAGGAACAGCCCCTCGGCCAGCCCCCCGGTCGTCAGGCTGCCGGCGGCCACCGCCTGGGCCCCGGGCACCAGGGCCAGGGCCACGCCCAGGGTCATCAGGCCATAGGCGACCGGGGCGGCCCAGGCGGTGGCGTCCACCATCCGGGTTTCGGCGTTGACGACGGCTTCGTGCCCCGCCGTCAGGTCTTCGGCCAGCCACGGCCGCAGGTCCGGAGCTTGGCGAGCTTCGGTCCACCGTCGGCGCAGGTCGAGGCGACGATCCGCCAGGGTTCCGGCCACGGTCGCCCCCCGGCGGCGGCCAGCGATCACCACCAGGGGCAACAGGACGGCCACGGGCACCAGAGCCACGAGGAGATCCGGGTGCAACCAGCCCAACAGCCCTGCGGCCCCGACGGACCGCAGGGCCGCCCCGAGGATGTCCACCGGGGGTCGCAGGGCCTGGGTGGCGAAGGTCGGGGCCTCGCGGACCAGGGCCGGGACGCCGGGCTCGGTGGCCGAGGCCATCAGTCGCCGCCGCACCTGGGCGGCGACCCGCTCCCCGGCGCTTTGCAGCCAGCGGTCCCGCAGGGCCCCGGTGCCCAGGCGGACCAGCCAGCAGCCCGCCAGCAGCACGGTTGCTCCCACCGCCACCCGGCCGGCCAGGCCCGCATCCAGCAGCACGGCGCAGCAGGCGGGGCGACCGAGGGTGGCCAGGGTGCCGGCGAGATCCGCCCCCAGGGCAGCGGGCCACCGCCACCCGGCAGCGGCCATGACGCGGCGCACGAGGCTCATGCGGACCTGCCGAGGGCATCGGATCCGGCTCGAGCCGGTCCGCCGAGGACGATGCGCGTGAGGTGACCTTCCCGTCGTTCCAAGGCCTGCATCACCGCCTTGGCGGCCAGGGGGTCGAGGCCCCGGGTCGGATCCACGACCACCAGGACCGCCGGTTCCGCCAGCAGGGCCCGGGCCAGGGCGACTCGCCGGGCCTCACCGCCCGAGAGTTCCCGGCCCCCGGGGCCGATGCCCTGGTCAAGGCGGGGGACCAGATGGCTAAGCCGGACTTCGTCCAGGATCATTTCCAGGGCCTGGGGACTCTGGCACCCGGCGGGATCGAGGTTGCGCCGTAGGCTGCCCGCGACCAGGGTCGGCGTCGGCCCCAGAACCTGCACCCGCTGCTGCCAGGCCCGGGTCCCGGGCCGGAGATCCCCATTGCCGAGCAGCACCGGCAGTCCGCCGCCACCGCTCAGGGCCTGGGCGGCATCCGCCAGGACCAGCGCGGATCCCGTCATATGCAGGAGCCCACCGGCCTCGACCTGGCCGAGGCGACCGATCACCACCGGCAGGGGACCCACCGGGGTGGTGGTTCCCGTTGGGCAGATGCGCAGCCGACGGAGGCGTCCGAGGGCCATCCGGTGGCGAATCCAGGCCTGGATGGTGGACGGCAGGGTTTCGAGGCGGGCGGCTGCGGTGGTCGTGACCAGGATCACGGCGACGGCGGCCCCGATGCCGAGGCGGCCCTGGGCCACGCCCAAGGCGGCCCCCAGGGCGCAGGCGACCTGGCCCAGGGCTCCCCAGGCCGGGGCTCCCAGGTCAGCCCACCGGGCCGGGGTCTGCCACCGCTGGCGGCGAGCCTGCAGTTCCTCGACCTGATCCTGGTCCTGACGTCGCCGCCGGGGCACCAGTCCCAGGCTTCGGACCGCCCCCGGGGCCTCGGTCAGATGGCGGGCCGCCGGCATGGGCCGGGTCCGCCGGGTGACCACCACCGCACCCACCAGGGCCCGGGGCCGCAGGGTCAGGGCGACGCCCACCAGGGCCACGCCCCAGATCCAGGCCAGGGCCGGATCCACCACCGCCACGGTGACCAGGGACGCCAGGGCCAAGCCGCCGATTTCGGCGGCTCCCCGCAGGGCCGTAGCCTGGCCGGTGCGGGCCTCCTCCAGATCCTCGGGATCGCCCCGGGGATCGTCGAGCAGGGCCGTCTGGAAGCGGTGGGCCCGCAGCCGACCGAGGTTGGCCACGCCCCGGGCCAGGAGGGCGGTGCCGGCCACCGCCCCACACCCGCGCACCACCGTCAGTCCCGCCAGGACCAGGCACCAGGCACCCACCGGGCCCTGGTGGAGGGCGGCGGCCACGGCCAGACCGGCGGCCGCCTGCACCGGAGCCACCAGGGCGGCGGTCCCCGCGGTCAGGGCCACGCCGGCCACCACGCGGCGATCAGCCACGCCGGCGTCCGATCAACAACAGGCCCAGGCTGCCGAGGATCAGGGCGTAGATACCGCCACTGCCGCAGGCGGCGGTCTTGCCCCCCGCGACATTCGTGGCTGTGCCGCTGCCCACGGGCGTCCCTGGGGCCGGTCCGATGCGCAGGCTTGCAAACCCATCCTGGGTGACGGGTCCGGCCTCGGTAATGGCCCCGCCGGCGATGGTGAAGGCCAAGCTGGTGCGCCGGGCCCCGGGAACGCTGGTGGTCCCGGCGGGTGGGCTGTTGTCATCGGCCAGTTCGATCCACAGCAGATAATTGCCGTCGGTGATCAGGGCTCCGCTGCGGTCCCGGAGGTCCCAGGTCAGGTTGTTGACGGGGATGGCGGCTGAGCGGGTCGCCCCCATCACGGCATCCGTATCGCCGCCCGCAGACACCGCCAGCCACTGGGTCAGATTGGAGCGCCGGGTTTCGGACCAATTCCCAATGGTTTTGACGAAGGTGCCACTCGCCGAGGCCACCCACACCGCCAGGACATGATTCGGAGCATAGTTCCCCCCGGCGGCGGATGGCTGGAAACTGACGTAGGCAAGGTTGCTTGAGCTCCCGTAGGTGAAGGCCCCGGTGGCGGTGGTGCTGAGGGTTCCGTTGCTAGCCACCACATCCACGGTCCCGGCGGCGCGGGCCGGGGTCACGCAGGTCACCTGGGTGGCATTGACGACGGTCACGGCCGTGGCCGCCACTCCGCCAACGGTCACCGAGGTGGTGCCACCAAGATTGCTTCCCGTGAGGGTCAGGGTCGTGCCGCCGCCGGTCCCGCCCTGGGACGGGCTGACGCCGGTGATGGCCGGGGTGGAGGTGGCCGTGTAGGCCGCCGCTAAGCTGGCGGTGCCCCCGGGGGTCGTTACGGCCACGGCCACGGTACCTGCGGCCAAGGCCGGGGCGATGCAGGTCAGTTGGGTGGCACTGACGACCGTGAGCCCGGTGGCGGCCGTGCTGCCAAAGGTAACGGCAGTGGCCCCCGTCAGATTGGTCCCGGTCAGGGTCACGGTTGCACCACCCGCGATGTCCCCCGTGGCGGGGTTCACGCTGCTGATGGTCGGCGCCGGGGGAAGGTAGGTGAAGCCGCCCGTCGAGGTGGTACTTCCGGCGGTAGCGGTCAGGACGACATCAACCGTCCCCGCCGCCCGGGCTGGGGTGGTACAGGTCACGCGGGTGGCACTCACGACCGTGATGTTGGTGGCGGCGGTGCCACCGAAGGTGATGGAGGAGGTTCCCGTCAGGCCGGTGCCGGAAATCGTCACGGTGCGGCCGCCGGTGGTCAGGCCGGTATTGGGGTCCAGAGCGGTGATCGACACCGCCGTCGGGACGGTGTAGGTGTAGCCCCCCGTCTTGGTGGCGGAGCCGCCGGGTGCGGTTACCACCACATCCACGGGTCCGGCGGTGGTCCGGGCTGGGGTCGTGCATGCGATCGAAGTGGCGGTAATGGTCCCGAGGGTGGCGGCGGAGCCGCCGAACGTGACCGCGGTGACGCCCGTAAAATTTTCGCCGGTGATGGTCACGGCGGTGTTGCCAGCCGTAGTGCCGTTGGCCGGGCTTACGGTCGTGATGGTGGGGACCACGGTCCGACCGCTGTAGGTCCAGGTGCCGGTGTAGCCGCCGCCGCTGATGGTCCCGTTACTGGCGGTCCCGTTCTTGGTGAAGGTGAAACTGGTGCGGTTGGCCCAGGTCACGGAAGTACCTGTGCTGGTCGTTGGCGAGTTGCTAGCGAGCTCCATCCAGACGGTGTACGTGCCGTCGGGGGCTGTGCCCCCACTTTTGGTGGACATATTCCACGTTTGGGTGCCCAAACCGGAATAGGAGGTGCGGGTCGGGCCAACATAGCCATCCACATCACCAGTTCCCCCGGTGAAGCTGCGCCACCACGTCAAACCCGTGTAGCCATTGCGGGCTCCGGGATTGGTAGAGGTTCCGACCCATCGGCTAATGGTTTTGGTCAGGGTTCCACCGCTTCCAACGACCCAGAGGGCCACGGCGTTGTCGTTGCCATTCTTTGGCCTACCGGTGGGTATGGTGGTGGCCGTGACGTCGATGGACAGGGTTTCAGCCGCGTGCAGGCCGACCAACAGAAGCAGCAAAAGGAAGATGCGCATGGAAGAGTTCAGAGATAAGCGGTGATGGAAAATGCGAAAAATGGCAGACTTCCCACCTTCGAGCCGCCGGTGATGACGCTGTTGAAGGCGGCATTGGCGGTGTTGGTCAGGATGAACGCGAATTCATGCGTGTTGGTATTGTAGGCAAAACCCGTGGCCAGGGATGGTCCGCCCTCCGTTTTCCAGCCCTGCACGGGAATAATCGCTTCCCCAAGCAAGCACCAGTGTTCGGCGATGGCCAAGCGAGCGGTTAAAGGAATCGACATGGTGGCCAATTCGGCTGGCTGGTAGGGGGCGCCCTGGGCCGAGAGGTAGTCCTGCTCATCCGGCATCAATTTATCCCCGGCGCCATGGCCAATGGCTCCGTCGTAGGCCGACAGTCCGGCCCTGACGAGTCCAACCCCCAGTCTCAACCGGTCCTCCATGACATCCCGCTCGGCGATGACCCCGAGATTCAAGGAGCCGTCACCATTACCGTGGTTACGGAACATCAGACTCTGACCGGCGATCAGGCTGAGATCGCAGGGCCCCTTGCGCCATCCACGCACGCCCCGCTGATCCAGGAGCTGAAATTTGGCAAGAACATCGAAGGTATCGTACTGGACCTTGCCGCCATCAACGTCCTCAACCGCCAGGTCGCGACCGTTGATGCGTTGGACCGTCACGGTCACGGCCTTGATGGGAGACCAACCGAGGGTCAGGCCCATTTTGACGTTGTCATCCAGACCAAAGAGATTGGTCCGGGGTTCCCGATCGTACCCATCCCGGGCGACATGGGAGATGCGGTAGTACCAATCCCCCTCGGGAAGGCTGGTCGCTCCGGGGAGGAACCAATGATGGACCACCCGGCGCTGGTTATCCGTCCAGGGGTACATCGGGCTGCCACTCGCGAGCATCGGATCCGCCTGATCTTCCTCCTCCGCAGGGGGTGCGGGGGGAGGAGGCGCCTTCGCTTTGGTGACCTCGGCCCCGGGAGCCAGGAGGGCGGTGAAACCCAGCAGAAGCATCAAACGCGAGCTCATCGTTCCACCGTGATCATGAGGTTGGCGAGGTAGCCTTCTTTGGTCAGGGTTGCTCCCGGCCAATCGGGGGAGAGGGGAAGTTTGCGCTTTTTGTAGTGACCACCCTTGTCTTTGCGCTGCTCGATGCGCAGGACCATGCCTTCTTCAAGGATGCCCGGCACCGGTACTCGCACCACCTGGTGCGAGCCCCAGGCCGGGGTGGGTCCGACCACCGCATCGAGTTCCTTCTCGGTTTCACGACCCTCCCGGGAGCTGGCCCAGGTCAGCATTTCCTTGTAGTACTTTTTATCCTTATTGAACATATGCAGGCTGCGGACGAAGGTTCCATCGGTCTTTTCAACCCAGGCGACGATCATCGGGGCGTCGCCGGATCCTTCGACCATGGTCAGGTCGAAAACGAGCACCGGGTCGGCCGCCAGGGCGAAGGGTTCACAAAGGCAGAAGGCGAGGGCGAGGAGGGAGCGCATGGGGTTACCGAAGGGTAAGAAGAAGGGCCATCAGAACGGCGGAAATCGTGAGGAGGATGAGGGCGAGGCGTCGACGTTTCGGGGCGGCGGCCATCAGGGCCATGGCCGTACCGCTGAGGGTGATCAGGGCTAACCCGAGGGCCGTGACATCGACGATGATGCGCTGCCAATTTCCCGTGTGTTTACCCCGGTGCAGGTCCACCAGGGAAATCACCAGGGGCGGGGTCATGGTGGACGCCGTCCAGGTGCGGGTGGCCCGATCGACCTGGACGTGGTGGCTGCCCCACACCGAGGCGAAGTCGATGACTAAGCTTTCGTCATCGAGATCCGCATGTTCCAGGTCGGGTTCGCCGGAAAGCGTTCCGGACAGGGCTTGGGCCACGGTGGCGACCTCCATCGGCAGATCCGCCGGGAGGGTGCCGCGTTCGACGAGGCGCACGGTGCGCGTCGTGCCGTCCACGGTTGCCATCCATTGGCGGCCGTGGCCATTGGCAAAAATCGCCTTGGGGTTGGTGCCGGGCGTAAAGGTTTCCAGCCGACAGCCATCCGGAAGCAGGGCGGTGAGCACGGGCACCAGATGCTCCTGGTCCAAGGCGGTTCCCTCGGGCAGGATGCGGCGCGTCTCGGTGGTGTTTTCGCTGACGAAAAGATCACTGCGATTGGCAATAAAGCCGGTGATCGCGTAAAACAAAATGATGAGTGCCAGGGGCGCCGAACTGAGGACGTGCAGTCGACGCAGATGACCGGCCCAGTCCCGGCGCGGGCGCGCTGGGGCGGGATCCGGTGGTGGGACGGACCCCGACGGCACGAAGCTATCGCTCATGAGCCGCTCGGCGGGCACGTTCCGGGCCGCCAGGGCCCGGCGCACGGCCTCCACCATCATCGGGCTGCCGCAGGTGTAGATTTCGGGCCAGGCGTCTAGATCGAGGGTAGCCAGGGGCTCCGTGACTTGGCCGACCGGGCCTTGCCAGTCTTCGCCGGGATTCTGGACAATCGCGATGACCTGGGTGTTGGGCAGTTCGCGGACCCGTTCGATCCAGAACAGGGACGCGGGGCTCCGGGCTCCGATCACCACCAGCTTGCGGGCCTCGGGGGCCGCCAGGCACATGGGGATGACCGGCGCCAGGCCGGTACCGCCGGTCAGAAACAATTTGGGGGCATTGGGGCTGCGCAGGGCGAATAACCCCTTGGGCCGGCTGAGACCAAGGACCGTTCCCGGGGCGATGCCCGTCAGGATTCGCCCGGCCCGTCCGGTCGGCACCAGGCGGATGCACAGGGTGACGATGCCGTCCGTCGCATCGACCACCGAATACGTACGGAAAAACTCGCCGGCCGCGTCCCGCAGCCGAAGGAACACGTACTGCCCGGGGGTGAACGGGAAATTCCCAAGACGGAGCCGCAGTTCGACGATGTCCGGGGCCAGGGGTGTGCAGGACACCACGGGGGCGTCGTCGATCGGCTCCTCCATCGGCACCCCATCGATTTCGACGCCGACGAATGGGCACGAGCGGGCCGCCGTCAGGACGGCTTCCCGGTGGGGTTCGGCATCCTCAAGGATGACCTTGGCTTGGCCCGTGAGGGCATCCATGCGGAACACCGCTGGAGCCAGACGGACGCAACTTCCCATGCCGTTACAGCCGGGGCGAATGGTGGCGCGGAGGGTCATGGGGCGAGAAACCTTTTCCAGCCGGAGGTGTGATGTTCGGTGATGCGGCCATCGGCGGCCCGCTCCAAGAGCAGGGCCTCGCCACCCGCGGCTTGGACTAGGGCCAGGCCTTCGGTCCCAAGGAGGATTCCGGCCTTGGTGAGGCCGTCGGCCTCGCCATTCCGGCCCGTGCCCGGCAGGACCACGCTGAAGGACAGCACGCGGGTGTCGGCGGGTAGCCCGGTTCGGGGGTCGTAGACATGGTAGAGGGTCTTGCCCTGGACGATGACCGGCAGGCGGTAGTTGCCGCTGGTCGAACCGCCCATCCCCGTCCCCGGATCCTGGAGGCGGGCCCAGGGGTCATCCGGATCGTCGGGATGGTCAGGATGGGGGATGGCCAGACGGTGGGGCCGCTTGGCCGGGGCGATGCCCCAACAGGCGGTTTCACCCCCGACCTGGATCAGCGCCGCCGGGCACCCCGCGGCCCGCACCAGGGCCACCGCCCGGTCTACCGCCATGCCCTTGCACACCCCCCCGAAGTCGAAGGACACCCCCGGCACCAGGACGGACAGGCGCGAACCTTCCCGGCGGTAGGTGGTCGGCCCGATGGCGGCCCGGGTGGCGGTGATCTGGTCCGCGGTCGGCCAGATCCCGCTTTTGGCGGCGCCCTTCCACAGGCGGCGCAGGGGTCCGACGGTGATTTCACAGGCCCCGTGGGTGGCGGTTCGCAGGTGATCGGCGAGGGCGAAGGCCTCGATCATCGAGGGATTCAGGTCGTAGACCCCCGGCCCCCCGGCATTGATGCGGCCGATGGTGGAGGAGTCCCGGTAGTCGTTGAAGTCACCGTCGATGGCCTCCAGCACGGCCCAGACCCGGGTCGCCAGGGCCGGATCGGCGGGGGTGAAGCGGACGGTGACCGGGATGCCGTAGTACAATTCCCGGGTTTCACCGTACCACCCAGGGCCATCCTCGGCAAAGCACACGACCGTGAGGAGCAAGAACAGGAACCATCTCATGGGGGTGATTAACCAGCATCATTGTGAGAGATAGATGAGAGGAAAAACTAGGCCTAACGTCTGAAATCCGGGGGGGGCAGGTCGTCGGTTCCTCGGACATGACGGGTGGCTCCCCTGGTCACCACGGCCCGGTTTTGACCACGGATTCCGGAGATTCACCAGTACTGCAATTCCGTCCCCGCACTCGGCAACCGCAGGTCGATCAGTAGGCGACCGGCTTCGATCCGGGCGGTGATGGTGCCGCGCATCAGGCCCACCAGTTCGCGACAGATGGCCATGCCCAGGCCGGCGTGGCGGCCCTCGTCGGTGCCGCCGGCGTTGCGCCAGCCCCGGGCGAAGATCCGGGCGGCGTTCCCTGGTTCGAGGGCCGGGGCGGGGTTGGCGACGGTGACCAGGAGGAAGGCGCCATCCTCCCGCAGGGCAAACTCAAGAACGCCGCCGACGGGACTGTGGCTTACAGAGTTGTCCACCAGGTTGGTGAAGACCATGCGCAGGGCCTCAGGGTCGGCTTCGGCGAGGGCGTCGCCATCCTGCTGCCAGGTGGCCGTAAGGCCCCGGGTCTGCGCCCGGGTGGCCTGATCCGTCCACAGGCCCTCCAGCAAGGCCCGGACGTCGACTTCCTCCCGACGAGGGGTCATTTGGCCGGCATCCAGGCGGGCGGCGATCAGAAGATTGTCAACCCGGGACTGCATCTGGAGCGTGATGCCATGGCACGTGACGAGTGCCTCTTCGGGGTCGCCCCCGGCCCCCTGGGCAACTTCGATGGTCGCCCGCAGGCCCGCCAGCGGAGTTCGCAATTCATGGGCTGCCACTCCCCGGATCGATGAGGCGAGCCCGTGGGCTGTCTCCAGGCGATCGCAGAGGTCGTTGACCCGCTCGGCGAGGGGTGCCAATTCCTTGGCCATCGCGGAGCTCTCCAGGCGGCGTCCCGGTCGACCGGGATCGAGGGCGGTGATGTCATCGGCGAGCCGGGAGAGGGGCTGGAGGGCCCGGCGCAGGGCCAGCACGAGGGAAATGGTCGCGGCCAGGCCCGTTAGGAGGCCGGTGATCACCAGCACCTGCATCAGGTCCTTGAGGTTGCGATCCCGGTCCTGGGTCGGCAGGGCGCACACAATGGTCACCATGCGAGGCTGGCCCCGATGGTCGTCGTGGGGCACGAAGGAGGCCCAGGCGAGCCGAAGGGGCATGCCGGAGGGACCGACGCCGTCCAGCAGTCCTGGTCGTGCCACGCTGGAGTGCCCTCCTGGTGCCACCAGCCAGGAAGGGCCATGGAGGAGTCGGCCCTCCTCCCACGCCGCCACCACCAGGTCCATCCCGCCCCGATGGCGAAGGGTGAACTGCCGACCCATGTTGACCGTGGGTGGCTCCGTGCGCTTGGGCCCCCGGTGTTCTGATGAGGTCACAAAGACCGGCGCATCCTCAAATTCTGAGGCCGCCGCCACCCCCCGCAGATTGGCCACCAGCAGGTCATCAAGGTCC
Source organism: uncultured Planctomycetota bacterium (assembly GCA_903902515.1). Taxonomy (GTDB): domain Bacteria; phylum Planctomycetota; class UBA11346; order UBA11346; family UBA11346; genus CAIUVD01. Next base: position 14,315 of record CAIUVD010000246.1, read on the forward strand.
TGACGCAGCCGGCGCTCGAACAGCACCTGGACCACCACCATGCCACCGAACCCGATCAGGCCGGTGACCAGGATGGCGGTCACCACCACCTGACGGCGCAGGGATGGACGGTTCACGGAGTCAGGCCCAGGACGAAGCCGTGGCCCCGCCGGGTATGGAGCAGGCGGGGCAGGTCCTCACGCTCAATTTTCCGCCGCAGGTAGCCGATGTAGACATCAATGACGTTGCTGGCCGTCTCGCTGCGAAATTCGTAGAGGTGATTCCGGATCTGCTCACGGGTCACCACTTCCTCGGCCCGTAGGGCAAGGAACTCCAGCAGCATCCATTCCCGGGGGGTGAGGTCGATGGCGACCCCAGCCCGGGAAGCGGTGTGCCGGCCGGCATCCAGTTCAAGATCACCGATCCGAATCACCGGATCCTTGCGCTGGTAGGCTCGCCGTACCAAGGCCCGCACCCGGGAGCGCAATTCCGGGATGGCGAAGGGTTTGACCAGGTAGTCATCGGCCCCGGCATCAAGCCCTGCACAGCGGTCCTCGACCCGGTCCCGGGCGGTGACGATCAGCACATGGGCCTGACCGCCCTGGGCCCGTAGGCGTCGCAGAACCTCCAGGCCGTCGAGGCCCGGCAGGCCCAGGTCGAGGATGATCACGTCGTAGGTCGTGTCCCGGGCGAACCACGCACCCTCCTCACCATCGCCGCTGGCATCGACGGCGAAGCCATCGGCCACCAGTGCCTGCACGACCGCCGCCCGCAGGGGTTGATAATCTTCAATGACCAGGGCCCGCATGGCATCCATCGTCGGGCCACCGACGGATCGGGAAACCCTCGAAATCAGTCGTCAGGGGAGCGGACGCCGCAGGCTGGCCACCACCGCCACCGTCAGGCTGAGGGCGATCACCCCCAGGGACAGACCGACCGGCACCTTGTAGATATCCACCAACAGCATCTTGGTGCCGACGAACACCAGGATGAAGGACAGGGCGTAGGCCAGGTAGTGGAAGCGGTCCATCAGACCGGCCAGGGCAAAGTACAGGGAGCGCAGGCCGAGGATGGCGAAGATGTTGCTGGTCAGGACGATGAAGGGATCAGCGGTAATTGCCAGGATGGCCGGGATGCTGTCGACCGCGAACACCAGGTCGGTGAACTCGACCAGGACCAGGGCCAGGAACAGGGGGGTGGCGGCCCAGGCCCCGGACGGCAGGCGGGTGAAGAAGCGTTCGCCCTCAAAGTGCGGCGTCACCGGCAGGAAGCGGCGAACCACCTTCACGAACCAGTGTTGGGCCGGGTCACTGGGTGGCTGGCCATGGGATTTGGCCATCTTCAGGCCGGTGATGACCAGGAAGGCGCCGAACACATAGACCATCCAGTGGAAGCGGGTCACCAGTTCGACCCCGGCGAAGATGAAGATCGTGCGCAGGACGATCGCCCCAAGGATGCCGTAAAACAGCACCCGGTGCTGGTAGGCGGCGGGCACCGCGAAGGCGCCAAAAATCAGGGCGATGACGAACAGGTTGTCGACCGAGAGAGCTTTCTCGATGAGGTAGCCAGTCAGGAACTCCAGGCCCTTGAGGTTGCCGAGTTGTTCCAAGGTCGCTCCGGCCTTCAGGGAGCCGCTGGCGATGGCGGCGTCCAGGCCCCGCTGACCGAAGAAGAAGCCGGGGAAAGCCCACAGCAGGAGGTTGAAGACCAGGGCCAGGGCGATCCACACGGCGCTCCAGCCCAGGGCCTCTTTGATACTGATGACGTGGGACTTGCGGTGAAAGACCCCCAGATCCAGGGCCAGCATGCCGAGGATAAAGGTGCCGAAGCCGAGGTAGAGCCAGATGGGGTCGAGCATGATGGCAGCGGACCATGCCGCTGGAGAGCGCAAGCGGATGCCGGCATTTTGCCCCCAGACATCGGATTAACCGATGTCTGGGGGCGACTGCGATCCCAATTTGAGATCCAACACCCACGCTCGATGGAGCGTATCCAGTGCCTATGCGACTTACCGTGCTTCTTGGATGTCCCCTCGCCCTGGTTGCCCTGGAGGCCGGTAGTCCGGCCCGTGGTGCGGATGGGATCGCTGCTCAAGTGGCCGTGACCCACGCTTTTTTTGACGAGGCTCTGGTGGGCACCCGGGTGGTGGGGCTTCCTCGCCAAGTGCACCAGACTACCACCGCGATAGGGGTGTCGTATCGCCTTCCGCAGACGAACTTCGTGGTTGATGGCCGAAGTGGTTTTGGCCGTATGACGGGATCTGCAGAGCCAGCCACCGAACTCCTCGATTCTGCCATCGGCCTCACGTGGGTGGTTCCGGGTCTGGCCCCGTTGGGGCTGCGTACGCGAGTGGGCATCATCCTTCCGGGAAGTTACGAGGTGCTTGAAGCGGAGTCTTTTGGCGTCGGGGCCGGCGCCGTGGAAGCCTCCATCGCCATCAGTCATCCCCTCACGGAGCATGGCCTGCGGGCCATGGCGGATCTCGGCTATCGCTTGGTTGGTGAGGATGCCCCAGACCGGCTGGTGGGGTCCTTCGGCGTAGCTCAGCGCTGGATCGGCATGGAGGCCGCGCTTGCCTATCGGCACGATCACAGTCTCTCCGGCCATGATTTTGGCGAAGGTTCTCCGCAAGGGGTCCGCCGCATCGCGGGTTTTGCCGAAATCAGCCTCGGGAGGACCTTGGGGACCGCGACGCAGGCGCACGTGGCGGTCGCCAAAGCGATCCAAGGACGGAATAAAGCCGAAAAGACCCAAGTCTCCGTGGTTCTCGACCATCGCTTCTAGGAGAGGCCCTCCCCTCAAGGGCCGGGGCGTCTATCTCGCCCCGGCCTTCGGATCTTTACGTTCTCGGGATGCCTGGGTCAGGCCTTGAGGCCTTCCAGGGCCTTGGCCGAATGCTCATAGACCTGCTTGTGGAGGCTGTTGCCGTGGCTGTCCATGGTCACGATGCACGGGAACTTCTCGACCCACAGGTGCCAAATCGCTTCGGGGCTGCCGAGGTCCATCCAGTCCACCCCGTCCACCCGGGTGATGCGCTCGGCATAGACCTGGGCGCTGCCGCCGATGGCGTGGAGGTAGACGCAGCCGTATTTCTGGCAGCCCTCCAGGGTTTTGGGCCCCATGCCGCCCTTCCCGATCACGCCCCGGATCCCGTGGTCGCGCATGACTTCCCACTGGTAGGGCTCCTCGCGGGACGAGGTGGTGGGACCGGCCCCCCGGCACTCGTAGCGGTCACCGACCTTCACCATCACCGGGCCGCAGTGGTAGATGATGGCCCCAGCCAGATCGACGGGGGGCTTCTCGCCATGGTGGAGGCGGTGGTGGGCGGCATCACGCCCGGTGTAAAGCCGACCCGTGATCTCGACGGTGTCGCCGACTTTGAGGTTCCGAGTAACGGCTTCGGTGAGGGGGGTCGTGATGGAGATGACGGCCATGATTACTCGTTGGAGAGGGGAGAGGAGAGAGGGGAGAGGCGGGTACGACGTTGCCGGGTCCGCTGATGCCGGGTCAGGCCGGCGATTTTGCGCTGGGTCATGTCGAGGAGGCGGAAAAGCTCATCCAGGGTTGTGGTGGGAAGAAGGGACAGGTCTCCCATCAGCACCAACAAGGAGTGGCACTCAACGGCACTCCCGCGGGCAATATCAAGAAAACGTGCGAATTCCGCCGGTCCGCCGCGCCCAAATCCTTCGGCGATGTTGCACATCACGGACACCGCAGCGCGGCGCAATTGGTCACGAAGGCTGAAATCCTTGGCGATCGCTCCGGTTGTTGTTGCTACGTAGACGGCGCGAGAAAAGGCCCTGGCATCCTGCCAGGCGAGAAGGTCCTCAAGGGTCAATGGCGACCGAAGGCCCCCCTCTCCCCTCTCCCCTCTCCCCTCTCCCGTCATTTCAGTAAATCCAGCGGGCGATGGTGGCGTCGGCGTTCAGATCGACTCCCTGTCGGCGAAACGCCCAGCACATGTAGCTGACGGCGACGAAGAAACTGGCGGGGACGCGGTTGAGGGCGCCGACCTTGCAGCCGAGGAGGGTCGTTTTGCCGCCGAAGCCCATGGGGCCGATGCCGGACTGGTTGGCCTTCTGGACGACGCGGGCTTCGAGGCCGGCGAGGTCGGGGTGGGCGTTGGTGTCGTCGAGGAGGCGCAGGAGCTGGGTCTTGGCGCAGGCCATGCCGCTGACCCGATCGCCGCCGATGCCGACGCCGAGGATGCCGGGGCCGCAGCCCTGGCCCTGGGCCTGAAGGACGCAGTCGAGGATAGCGTTCTCGACGCCCTTGAGGTCGCGGCCGCCGAACTTGGGGTTGGGCAGGGTGTAGGTGGCGCCGACGTTTTCGCAGCCGCCGCCCTTGAGCATCAACTTCACTTCGACGTGGGCCTGGTCCCATTGGTGGAAATGCAGGTCCGGGAAGCCGGGACCGACGTTGTCGCCGCTGTTGAGGCCCGTCAGGCTGTCGACGCTATTCTGGCGCAGGTAGCCCTTGGCGGTGGCCTGGCGCACGGCGGTTTCGGCGGCGGCGGCGAAGGCCAACTGATCGTAGCCGACCGGGGTGTGGATGTAGAAGAGGATCGAGCCCGTGTCCTGGCACAGGGGCTGGCTCTTATCCTTGGCTAGGCAGATATTGGTGCTGACCACGTCGAGGGCATAGGCGGCGTTGCTGCCCGCCTCCTCACCGGTCTTGGCGGCGGTCACGGCCCGGACCACGTCGTCCGGAAGGACCGTGGAGGTCCGGCGGATCAGTTCCACCAGGCTGGCAATCAGGGTCGGGTCGGCGGCACGGGGGCTGGGGACAGACATGGATTCCTCGGTCGGCGGAGCATGGATTCAGGGGGAGGGGGTCCAGGGTTTGCCCCCGGCAGCGACGTCATTGTGCGTGCGGATGGAGGATATGGCCGTCTGGTAGCGGAGGGCCTGATCCTCGGTCATCCGGCCGAGGCTGATGACCAACGCATCGAGTTGGCGGCGGTCGGCGTTCTCGGCATCGGCGAGAGCCGCAGCGTCCCGCAGGGGGCCGCCCCGCAGGTCCGGAGCCGGGCCGACCTCGCCCTCGGCAAGGCGCACGGTCCCCCGGGCAAAGGCCTCCCGCAGGGCGGCTTGCCGCTGGTGGCGACGTTGAAGCAGCAGGGGTGGCCGGGCTTGGCCGTCCACCTCGTGGCCTTGCAAGAAATTCAGCAATTCCGCCGGCGGCGGGTCCTTGGTGAGCAGTTCTTCAATCCGGCGGGGAATGCCCTGAGCCTGATCCTCGATCCACCACGCCAGGGGCTCGACCGGCGCTTCCCGAGGGGCGCAGCCCAGTAACAGCAGAGCCCATCCGGCAAGGACCAGGGCCCGGATCATGGGGCCGAAACCCGGCCCAGGATCTCCGGCAGGTCCGGGCGGAGGGTGAAGGCCAGGCCATCCATGGTCGGGCGGCGATGGGGGTAGCGCAGGGGCTGACCCCGGGGGTCGACGACGATCCCGCCGGCCGCTTCGAGGACGGCGGCGGGGGCCGCCACGTCCCAAGCGTGGATCGGGCGAAAGTGGAGGTAGAGGTCGGCCTCGCCCGCCAGCATGCGGTGTACTTTGACGCCGACGCTGTGGCCATGGAGCAACCCGAACTCGGGGATGCGGGCATGGAGATGGGCCAGGGACTCCGCGTTGCGGCGACTGCCCGAGCCGATCAGCACCTGGAGATTCCGGCCGGCCGGTTCCAGGGGCCGGATGCCATTGGCATCGGCGATCCACGCGCCCAGGCCGGGGATGCCCCAGAGTTGGACCCCGAACACCGGCAGGTCGAGGACCCCCAACACCGCCACGCCGTTGACCGCCAACGCCACCTGGACGCACCATTCCCGGCCGCCGGCGGCGTATTCCCGGGTGCCGTCGATGGGGTCGATGATCCACCAGCGGCGGGGTTCCCCGGCCTCGGGGGCGGTCTCCTCCGAGAGGATGCCGTCCTCGGGGAAGTGCAGGCCGAGGTGGTGCTTGAGGATCGCGTCCGCCGCCAGATCCCCCGGGGTCACGGGGGAACCGTCGGCTTTGGCCTCGCTGCCGATGCCCGCCTGCATGCCCAGCGCCGTGGCCCCGGCCTCGGCCGCCGCCTGGCGGGCGATGGCCAGTTCCCGGGCCAAATCGGGAGGCAGGTCAGTCATCCTGCTTGGCGACCCGCAGGACCTCTTCCGGGGTCGTGATGCCCTGGAGGGCCTTGCGGGCACCGTCCATGGCCAGGGTCGCCATGCCGTTGGCCACGGCCGCCTTGCGGACTTCGCTGGCCGTGCCGCGATTGAAGGCCAGGTCGCGGATTTCGCGGTTGAGCACCATCAATTCGAAAATCCCACGGCGGCCCCGGTAGCCGGTGCCCTTGCAATGGTCGCAGCCCCGGCCGTGCATCCACGTCCGGCCGGCGGTCTGCTCGGGTCGCAGACCCAGGGCCAGGATGTGCTTGGGATCCGGCTCGAAGGGTTCCAGGCACTTGGGGCAGTTGGCGCGCACCAGGCGCTGGGCCAGCACGGCCTGGATCGAGGTCGCGACCAGGAACGGCTGGACGCCCATGTCGATCAGGCGGGTCACGGCGCTCGGGGCGTCGTTGGTGTGCAGGGTGCTAAACACCAAGTGACCGGTCAGGGAGGCCTGAATCGCGATCTGGGCCGTCTCGGCGTCACGGATTTCACCGACCAGAATAACGTTGGGGGCCTGGCGCAACATGGCGCGGAGAATGCGCGGGAAGTCGAGGCCGATCTTGGCGTGGATCTGGCACTGGTTGATGCCGGGGAGGTTATATTCCACCGGATCCTCGGCGGTGATGATCTTGCGATCCACCGTATTGAGGGCGCCGAGGGTGGCGTAGAGGGTGGTGGTCTTGCCGGAGCCCGTGGGGCCGGTGACCAGCATGATGCCGTTGGGCCGCTTGATGAGGTTGTTGTAGATCTTGAAATCGCCGGCGTCGAAGCCCATGTCCTCCAACGAGGTCTTCAGGTTGCCGCTGTCGAGGATACGCATGACGATCGACTCGCCCCACACCGTGGGCAGGGAACTGACGCGCAGGTCGATGCGCTTATCCTTCAACTTGATCTTGATGCGGCCGTCGAGGGGCTTGCGCTTCTCCTCGATGGGCATGTCGGCCATGATTTTGAGGCGCTGGACCACCGGGCCCTGGAGGCGTTTGGGCGCCGGGTCCATGGTGATGCAGACGCCGTCGATGCGGTAGCGGATCCGCAGGTGATCCTGCATCGGCTCGATGTGAATATCGGAAGCGCGATTATTGTCGGCGTTCTGGATGATCTGCTGGACGAACTTGACGATCAGCGCGTCGTCTTCCTCCTCCTCGTTGGAGACCACGCGGACGTCGAGGTTCTCGGTCATTTCACCGAGCATTTGCTCGATCTTATTGTCCGAGAGGCCGAAGGAGCCGTTGACGGCGGCTTCGATCTGGCGTTCGCTGGCCAGGGCGACCTCGATCTGCAGCGAGGTGGTGAAACGCAGGGTGTCGACCAGTTCCAGGTCGAGGGGATTGGCCATGGCCACCGTCAGGGTCCGACCCTGCAGGCTGATGGGCATGCACTTGCGTTCCCGGGCCACATTTTCGGGGACCAGGGTCGCGACCTTTTCGGGCACCTCCAGGCCTTCGAGGTCGATGTAGCGGACATCGAATTGTTCAGCCAGGGCCCGGGCGACATTCTCGGGCGAGGCGGATCCCAACTCGATCAGGATATACCCGATGGGACGCTTATCGCCGTCCATCTGCTTCTTGAGCGCGGCGTTGACCTCTTGCTCGGTCACGGCTTCCAGCTCGATCAGGATCTCACCAAGGAACTTACGCATGGGCACTCCGGAAGGTGGGATGATGGCCCCTCAGGCGGCGGTGCGAGTCCCGGTTGCACGACACCCCCCCGCCGTGCATGACGCGCTGGTGCCCGATCCCTTGCCCATCCTGCCCATCGACCGCCTGCGGGCCCTCCTGCTGCCGGCGGGTCGACCTGGACTCAGTAGGGAGCCCCGTCCCACGGCCTGGTCCGCCACCAGGATAGAGGCGGAATTGACCCAGGTGGCCCAGGGACTTCGCCTGCCGGTGGAGCGGTGGCGACTGGTCCAGGGGGTGGTGTGGTGTTGGCATGACCACGTGGACCGGGCGTGGACCGGACTGGCCGGGCTGGGTCCGGCGGCCGATCCCCTGCGCCTGGTCATCCTGCGCCGCCAGGGCGCTGGGGAGGCGTGTCTCCGACTGCTCAAAACCCTTGGCAACCATCCGATGGGGGAGCGACTTGTACCCATCGCGGCGGCTGAGGGTCTGTCGGGACCTTTCGTGGATGAACGGGGTTTCCGGGCCGACACCTTTCTCGCCCGTTGCCTCGCCCCAGATCCCCAAGAGATCCCGGCCCTGGAACGCCTTCAGGCCGCCGAACTCCTCGGCCTGCTGCAAGATGCGGTTATGGGGCCGTGGGCCCGGTGACCAGGGGGTCTGGTCCCAGGGCATTGAGGGCCTGATCCAGGGGACCTTGGCCCGGTGCGGAATCAGGAATCTGCCACCACCACCGGCAGGCGGCCAGCAATTCCGGGTCTGGGGGCGTTCCGTGGTAGCGCAGAGCTTCGGCGAACAGGGGTCCGTAGGAGGCCAGGGCCTCTGAACGCGGGAGCTGGATCTCGGTCCCGTCCGCCAGGGTGCCATAAAAACGGGTTAAACTCAGGCGGGTGGCCCGGCAGGTCCGGCCATCCCGGAGGGTGACCTGGGGCAGTTCGCCCATCAGATAGGCCCGCAGGATGGCTTCCCCTTCTTGGCCCCGGGTGCCGAGGGCCAAGAGGGTCTTGGCTTGGGGGACTCGGGGATCCCCGGCCAGGTCCTTGATGGCCTGGTGAATCTGGGGTGCGGTGGCCAGGTAGTCCAAACGTTGTCGGACCAGGTGAAGGCGACGGCTGAGTTTCTGCCAACCGTCCTCGGGGGCCGGAGTGGAGGGGGCTGGCGGGGTGATGCGGGCGGGGGGAATCGGAACCGGAACCTGGGCAGGAGCCAGCGTCGGATCTGGGACGGGAACGGGCGCCGGGGTTGGCATCTCGGGCACCGGTGGTGGAACCTCGGCCGCCGGTGGCGCCGGGGGAGCGCTGGGTTCCGGTCGGCGGCTGGGGCCCATCAACAGCAGGATTACCGCGCCCAGGGCGACGACGCCCCCGCCGATGGCGCCGATCAGGGCCCAGGGAATCCCCCGCTTCCGGGCCGCCAGGGCGACCAGGGTGACACCCTCGGCAGCGGCGGTTACGGCCTCCACCAGATCTGGAGCGGTCGGGAACCGTTCTTCGGGGGTTTTGGCCATCAGCCGTTGGCAGAGTTGGCGCCAGGCTTCGGGGACGTCGGGCCGGAGGTCCTGGGGATCCGGCACCGGATCGTGGACGTGGGCCCGCATGACGCTCTTTCCATCCGTGCCGTCGAAGGGCGGCTGGCCCGTCAGCAGATGGAACAGGGTGGCCCCGAGGGAGTACTGGTCGCAGCGGTGATCCAGGGCCAGGCCCCGGGCTTGTTCGGGGGCCATGTAGCGCGGGGTGCCCATGACCTTGACCCGGCCGCTGGCATCGCGCTCCACGGCCTCTTCGCCGCCGGTGGTCGCCAGGCCGAGGTCCGCCAGCTTGGTGACCCCATCCTTGGTCAGGAGGAGATTGTCTGGTTTGACGTCGCGGTGGACGATCCCCTGAGCCGCAGCGTACGCCAGGGCCTGGGCGCTGCCGATCATCGCCCGTCCGAGACGTTCCTCATCCAGCAGCACGCCCTGGTCGAGGACATCCTGGAGGGATCGGCCCTCGATGAGTTCCATGGAAAAATAATAGGCGTCGGTGCCATTCGGCAGGGCGGCGGTCCCGACATCGTGGACGTGGACGATGTTGGGATGGTTCAGTTTCCCGGCGGCCCGGGCCTCGGCGATGAAGCGGGCCGTGAACACCGGATCCTGGGCCAGGCGCGGGGCCAGGACCTTGAGGGCCACGATCCGGTCCATGCTGACCTGACGGGCCCGGTAGACCTCGCCCATGCCACCCCGGCCCAAAAGACCGAGGATTTCATAACCGGCCAGCAGCTGGTGTTTCGCTAACAGGGTTGGGCGGGATTCCGGTGCAGGAGAAGGCATCGTCGTTTGAGGGTGGCGAGGTCGTGGGATGGTCCAGGCGCGGAGTGCGGCCCGCGTTCACCGCTGCACCCCTCACCCGCGGAAATGGGCGGCCAGCAGGGAAATGAAATGCCCATGGTCCTCGGCGGCGGCGCACTCCCGGGCGGAATGCATCGACAGCATCGGGGTGCCGAGGTCGGCCACTGCCACACCCAGGCGGGCGGCGCAGGCCGGACCAATGGTGGATCCGCAGCCAAGATCGGTGCGGGCCACGAAATCCTGGAGCGGGATGCCATGACGCCGGGCCAGGCCTCGGATGTACGCAGCGGTCGCCCCGCTGGTGGCGTAGCGTTGATTGGCGTTGGATTTGAGGACGGGCCCGCCCCCCAGACGTGGTTTGTGACGGGGCTCGTGGCGATCGGCGTAGTTCGGATGGGCCGCGTGGGCCATATCGGCGGAGATCATCAGGCTGCCCGCCAGGGCGGCGAGGAAGCCCCCTCGGTCGAGGCCAACCTCTAAGGCCAGACGCTCCAGAGTGGTGGCCAGCAGGCCGCCTTCGGCGCCATCGCGGCTCTGACTGCCGACCTCCTCATGGTCGAAGCAGGCCAGGACCGGCACCGTATCGGCCGGTCCTTCCGCCGAGGCCAGCAGGGCCTGAAGCCCAGCGTGGCAACTGGCCAGGTTGTCGAGACGGCCGGAAAAAATCAGGTCGTTCCGGACTCCGCCCCGGGTCGCCGGGGTCAGGTCGTAGAGGGCCAGGTCATGGCCGGTGATGGCGGCCGCCGGAACCCTCGCGGCCTCGGCCAGCAGGGCGGTGAATTCCTGTCCCGCATCGGTGCCCCGGTCCAGGCCCCACAGGGGCGCCAGGTGCAGCTGCGGATTCAGTTTCAGGCCCTCGTCGTTGAGTTTGCGATCCAGATGGATGGCCAACTGGGCGACCCGGGCCAGGGGCCGGGCGAGGCGTACGCCGTGGGCCTGGCCATCCTCGGTGAAGACCGTTCCCGCCAGCCCCAGATCGCGGTCGAGCCACGAATTGGTCAGGGCCCCGCCATAGACCTCCACCCCCATTTGCAGGCAGCCCTCGCAGACGTGGGCGGCGTTGGGCTTGAGGTGGAGGTGCGGGGAATCCGTGTGGGCGCCCACCAGGGCGAAGCGGCGGACGGTGGCCGACCGCAGCACGAAGGCGACCACCGCCGCCCCGGACCGCACCAGGTACTTCCCCGGGGTCACACCCCAGCGCGGCGCGGTTGGCTCCAGACGGATGAAGCCCGCCGCCACGAGGTCCTGTTCCAGGCTGTCAGCGGCAAAGGCCGAGCAGGGGGAACGGTCGAGGAAGGACAGGAGATTCGGGAGCATGGGGAAAAAGTCCGGGGTCGCTCAAGGTCCGGGGTCCGGGGTCCGGGGTCCGGGGTCAAAGACAGGA
>CAIUVD010000247.1 GCA_903902515.1 uncultured Planctomycetota bacterium
CGCTGGCGCCGACGCCGACCACGACGGACGGGAGGCTGGACGATCAGTTCGATGAAGCCGGGCATCCTGCCATTATGGCGAGATCAGGGACTGAGAAGGATGGGTGGCCGGACGCATACCTGGTGGGCACCAGCTGCAGGGACACCCAGGATGTCGAGGTCGAAGTCACCGGCGTCGCATGTAACTGGGAAGAACGTCTCGCTGCTCAACAAGAACTCTACCCATGAATCATCGCCTCCTTGCCCTCGTCGGGAAGCCGCGCGACAAAGGCACACGCACCACCGACCCCGGCAGCGGCCAGACCAAGATCATCGGCCTGGATTTCAGCGACCTGTACGCTGATTTCCATGGCGAGGCTAAGCATCCCGTGGTGATCTATCCCGACATAGTGGCATCTGGGCCGGCGGGGCAGGTGCGATGGTTACCGACCACGGCGTCGAATTCATGGCCCCGATGTTTAAAGGAGACCCATCAGACATTGGCATCCCCTAACCTTCACTTTGCTATCAGAACTCCTCGTGAGCTCACTCGTATGTTGCCAATAATCCTTCTGGTGGGTTCGAGGAGCAACGTAAACTCACTCATGGTCCCAATAATTGGGACATCACACCATGTGGATTCTCCACTAAAAAGCTTTCATGAACTTCCCCCGCGTTGGAATCCCGACTGATTACCGCCGTCATACATTCACCAAGGCCATGACGCTGGCGGTCAGCCTGGCCGTTGGCGGCATGACCACGTCGAATGCGGTCGAAGCAACGCCGCAGGAACCTGCCGCCGGAGCCCAAGTGGGGACGACCTATTACGCCCAGATTCGTTTCGGTGACGAGGCCAGCGAGTCGGCGGCATCTGTGACGGTGTCGGGCCAGGTGACCACTGAGGTGATTTCGACCGTGATGGGCGGGCACCATGATCGCTATCGGGTTCAGACCTTACAAGACCTTGGCTCGAGTCTCATGGCGACCGTGGCCGCACCACCCAAAGGTCAGCCGCTGCTGGTGGAGATCGAAGAAATCCATGACCGTCGTCCGGATGCTTTCGGTTACCTGGTACTGGCCAACGGTCGCGAGGTCTACTTCCGCACCTATCAGGAATACGGTGCCGGTCCAAATCACTTCTTTGTGGAGATTCCCGCCGAAGTCATCGGCCAAAGCCCGGAAGTTCGGCTCACCATCCGCAACGAAGGAGGCACTCCGTTCAGCCTAGGCCGACTCTGGGCTTATCAAAATTTCACGGAAAAAGTGGTGAACGCCGAACAGGTCCATCGGCCGATGGGGCTGTTCGTCTTCGAACAGTTTCTGGCCAAGCCCGAACAGCGCCGCGCCTACGAAGGCCTTACCTGTTATGGTCCGGTGGGTGCCTTGCGCTTTGTTAGTTACGGTGGAAGCGGCGTGGAAAAACAGAATCGCCAGTTGTTAGAGAAAATGACATCCTCCGCCCAGACAGGCCTCCCCCTTATTCTCGAAGTCAATGGTACCGGCTGGGGCGGCAAGCCCGTCGGCCCCGATGGCCAGGGCGGTGACTTCAGCGACCTGCGTTATAGCTCCGTCTCTTACGATCAGATCACCCGTGAATGGCGAGCAAGCTGGCCGAACATGTGGGGTAGTATGGCCTGGCCGACCAAGCGTGATCCGGAGATGAATGCGTATTTGGAGCGTCGTTTCGATTTGGTGATGTCTGGATTCCAGCGCACGATCGACCTGCTGAATCTTGATCGCCCCTACCGAACGGAATTCATCCGCGAATGGGGCTTGGGTGGCGGTGAAGTGTCTAACAGTGTGATCGCCAAAGCCAAACAAGAGGGCGTAACCCTGGATCCGACCGATGGCCTCAGCCTTACCGAGCGTCGCTGGATGGAACGGGAAGGCGTCGATGCCTGGAACCGCTACGCAGATCGCACTCGTCGCGTGGTCGAGCGCGATGCCGTCGCCGTCAACCAAGGGATCGTCCGTCTGCCCGAATCGCAACAGCGGGACTTCCTCTATTCCCAGCCAGATTTCCTCAGCGATACGCCGATGAACGACCCCCGTTGGAGCGGTGGCCAACAAGGCATGGTTGATGGCTTTTGGAGTAGCGGCGAAATGGGAAAAGGCACGGAATATCGCGAAATCGCGATGAATGACTACCTAAAGGCCCGCGGAAAATTGGCGATGGTCAACCTTGAGCGCACCATCCTCAAACAGGATTTTACGGCCCTGCGTCGCCACTATGAGAGCGGATTCCGCTTTATCGCACTGTTCAACAGCGAAGAAGGCGATGCACCCCTGGTGCACAAGGTCGATGGCATCGACGACCAACCGGCCCAGGCCCCAGTCCATCGCGAGCCCAGCTTGCTGGATGTGATCGTCAGTCGCGATGGCCGCCTCGGCCCGACAGCAGTCCTCCACGAGCAAACCAATGTTCGCATCCATAATGGGGTGCGCATGGCCGTGGACGACACCAACCATCCCGGAAACCTGACCTACCGGATCGAGGCGCCATCCAAAGCCTTCCAGGCCGGTCTTAGCCTGCATGTGGACGGTCGAATTTCCGCCGGTGCCGATAATCGCATCGAGATCCTGGCCGGTGCCGATCCCCAGCAGCTGAAGCCGATTTACATCCTGACCTCCGCCGAGCTACCTTGTCCAGACCACTGGACGCCTTTGATGACCTCCGATCATCGTGCCGACTTGGGTACGGCGATGATCGGAGCCCAAACCTGGTATGTACGCTTGGTGTTCCATGCCAAGGCGGCTCCTGATGCCGCATTCCTGCTCAGCCTGCACATCGGTACCCGCTGGCCGCGCCCCAGCGGCCACGTAGGCAATAATCCATTCACAGTCAAACAAACCCGCGCCCACCAACTCTGGATTCAAGAACGTGCCCTGGCTGAACTGACCCTCAAGCGTTATCAAGAATTGGCAGGCGAGGATGCGACGAGCCGAAAGGCCGCCGCCCAAATCGGGGCTGGCTGGTATAGTAGCGCCTACCGCTTTCTGAGCGGGGCCATGGCTGAAATCCTCCCGGCCCGCTATGCCATCCGCGGCCACGGCCCACTTGGTCGTCAGCCGATCCTGGTGCGTCTGGAGCGCGAGCAGGACCAGGCGATTGTGACCGTGGAACGGGTCGACGCGGATGGTCTGATTCTCACATTCGCTCCCGTCGAAACCACCCAACGGGCCATCCTGACCTTGGCCAACTGCGATCCTGGGCGCTCCTGGCAAATTATTCGTGAGCCCGGTAATCGCTTCCGTATCGTCAGCGGGTCCCCCGTGCAGGGTGCCACCATGGCTACGCTGGTGGCTGGCCAGGTGACCGCCGAAGTCCTGGTCGAGGCGACACTGCCAACCACCACCCGCCGACTGCCCTCCCATCTCGTTGCTCGATACCTGAGCGGAGATGCCAAATCCACCATTACCTGTGATCTTCAGGATCTGGAATTAATGGCGTATGAGAAGTCCATTACCCTGACGATGGCTCCTGGCGCAACGATAGAACGCCGGTGCGAAATCCCCCATCAAGCCGATTCCAATGCCAGCCAACGGCCCCAGCCCATGGATCGCATTGAGCTCAGCCTCAATGATCGCGGTCAGGTGAGCAAGCTTGTGGCCACCTATGGTCGCGACCAAGGCCGCATCCGCGCATTCCACCCGCCGGTGCTCATTGGCGACCAGAACAATGGCTCCATTGAACTGGACAACGGCAATAGGTACCTCATCGATTATCAGAACGGCTACGGCACCCGCTTTGATCTCGTCGGTCTTCAGGGTCCGGTGGTGAATTACCAGGTCTCCTACCTGAGCACGGTCTTGAAGCCCGGTCTGGTCGTTGATCTCACGTACTCGCCCTCGGCCACCAAAGGAGGAAACAACCGCCTGTTGACGCTGCGCTCCCCCAATCACGTGGTGTTCTCAGAGGACTACGAGGCGACCTCCAATGAATCCTGGCGTGATCGCGCCGTCTCCGTCGAAGGCTTGGCGGTGACCCTCCACAAGCCAGAGCCGAATTATCTCTATAACGTTCAGAAGCGTCTCCTGCGCCCAAGTCAGCCGTTTGTTCCCGGCAGCGTCGTCTATCGCATCACCAGCGAAAAACCGTTAGGTGAAGCCGCCGTGGAGTTTACCGCCCGGGCCTTTGAGGATTCCAGCCGGGTCGAATTCCAGATCAGCGATGATGGCATTCAGTGGACACCGGTCGGGCGCTTCGACAATACCTGGCAGAACTGCTATTCCCAAATGCTCGATCAGTTACCGCCAAATTTCATCAGCCTGGGCTCACGGGTGGCCGGAAAGAAAGCCTTCTACCTCAAGATGCAACTGGTCGCCGGAGATGCCGACCAGCGGTATTGCGTTGGACGGATCGCTCTACGGGCTCAAATTCCCTGAGCGTGCTTATATTCGACCTTATCCCCCTCGCTGCCCCCCCCTTGAACTCACGCCCCATGAATTGAACAAGTATCTGCCACGTTACACTGATTCGACGTGGTATTCTACCAATGCCCTGGGCCTCGTAAGAGACCTGAGGCCGGTTGCCTACGCTTAATCACCCGATTTCGGACTCGCACCCATGCCGCTTCTCGACCTCCCCCTCGCTGACCTCAAAACCTATGGTGGCCGCAGTCCGCGACCTGCCGATGTGGATGCTTTTTGGGATCGTGGATTAACCGACCTCGCCGCCACCCCCCCTGAAGTCACCATCACACCAGCCACTCAGACTTTTTCCGGCGCCGAATGCTTCGACCTTACCTTCACCGGAACTGGCGGAGCACGGGTCTACGCAAAGTTTCTGCTGCCCCGGCAACGGCCCGGAAAGGTGCCCCTGGTGGTGCGGTTCCATGGCTATTCAATGCATTCTGGCGAATGGTTCGATCATCTGGGCTGGATCGCCCAGGGCTACGCTGTTTTGGCAATGGACTGCCGTGGTCAGGGCGGTCGTTCCCACGATAATCAGGCGGTAAAAGGCTGGAACCTTACCGGCCACATCATCCGGGGCCTGGAAGAGGACACACCCGATCGTTTGTACTACCGCCATGTGTTTCTCGATGCCGCGCGCCTCGCAGGTATTGGCCTCGCGATGCCAGAGATCGACGCCGCCCGAGTCAATGTCTACGGAGGCAGTCAAGGCGGAGGCTTGGCCATCGCTTGCGCTGCTCTGGAGCCAAGAGTGGCCAAATGTGCCACCGTCTTCCCATTTCTGTCGGATTACCGCCGCGTGTGGGAGATGGATCTCTGCAAGGATGCCTACAAAGAACTCAACGAATGGTTTCGGCGCTTCGATCCAACCCATGCCCGGGAAGAGGCCGTCTTCACACGAATCGGGTATGTTGATATCCAGTGGCTAGCCCACCGAATCACGGCCAAGACGATGATGTTCACCGGCCTAGCTGATGCCATCTGCCCGCCCAGTACTCAATTTGCTGTTTATAACAAAATGACCTGTCAGAAAGATGTCGTGATCTATCCCGACTATGGACATGAGCATCTGCCCGGTCATATGGATACGGTCAGCCATTTCTTTGCGTAGGGCGCACGACTGACCATGAAGAGATCCACAGCATCGTACAATGAAACGCTGGTAAAACGACCAGCTATGCACATGCTCATGTCCCAATAATTGGGACATGAGATATTCTTCTTGGCCTGCATCTTAAATGCACCAATCGAAGGAATCTTCATGGCTGATTTAACGTTTACGGCTCTATTGGTGCATTCCGTTGAATCAGCCAGTGTGATCGAACAGAGTGTTCTGTTACTGCTGTTACTCCTGTCGATGATTTCCTGGGCGGTTATTCTGCTCAAGCTCCATCAGCTTCGACAGTTGGCTGCCAATCATCGGCATTTCATGCGTTCGTTGACAACGGCTACGCATTCGGGAGAGGTGACCGTCACGTCAGGACCTGGTCCATCGATGATGGGCCAGATTTTCACGACGGGATTGGCCACCTGGCATCGACTGATATCCCCGGGTACCATCGCAACGCCTGCACCTGTCGGCCATGTATCCCTGGGAACTGGTGGTCCCCCCGAAGATGCGATACGCTTAGCCATGGAGGAGGTCTTAGCCCGGGAACTGGCTTCCTTAAATCGACATCTATCTCTACTGGCAACGACCGGCAGTGCCGCACCATTCATCGGATTATTTGGAACGGTGTGGGGCATCATGGCCACCTTTCAGGTCTTGGGCTCCATGAAGAGTGCCAATTTGCAGATTCTGGCGCCACCCATTGCCGCTGCGCTGATCGCGACAGCTGCGGGATTGGCCGTAGCAATCCCGGCAGTGGTCGCCTTCAACGCCATCACCGCGCGCATTGATGAAGAACACGTGGCCACGGAAAACCTGCTCAATCGCCTGGCCCACCATTTTTCACGTTCTGGCGGGTCCTTGCCATCTCCAGCAGAGAAGGCCTAAGACGGCAATGGCCATGTCGATGGGTAGTCGCCGACATCGGCGAATGGTGGCAGAAATCAATGTGACTCCGCTGGTGGATGTCATGCTCGTCTTGTTGGTAGTGTTCATGATCACGGCACCAACCCTGCACGACGGATTCAAGGTGGAGTTGCCGGTTGCCAATGCAGGAAAGCCGATTCCCGTTGATGCGGCGAAGGTGATCGTTATCGCCAGTGACGGATCGGTGCTGCGTGAAGGAGCAACTCAGGTTCACGATGCATATATCCACCTGGCTGATTTGGTCCAGGATTTGCGCTCATGGAAGGATCTCCAGACCTCCGATGCTCCACCGGTCGTGGTCATCAGCGCGGATCGGGATGTCCGGTATGAACGGATTATTCAAGTGTGGAATGCCGTCGTGACGGCGGGAATCACCAGGGTCAGCTTTCGGATTGATCAGCCTGTGGATGCAGCAACCCCATGAATCTCAAACCCGAGGCACACTTGGGGCCTTGGTTGACCAGGTCATTGGCTCTCCACGTTGGTTTTTTCATCGCCTGCTGGTCTATAGCGGTGGGTCATTCATCAAGTTCGATCACATCATCGCCAACGGTAATTGAGACCCAAAAGCCCGTTTTGAAGCCCGTTGACACCAAGATACCCACCGCCACCGATGGGGGCACAATACTCGCTCAGGTCGTGAGTGATCCGCTTGAACAGGCGATCAAGAACCTACCGCCAGGGCAACACGACGCGATTCTTCGCCAGGTGGCCAATCTATTGGATACCTTAGCCCAAGAAACCACACCATCTGAATTGGC
>CAIUVD010000248.1 GCA_903902515.1 uncultured Planctomycetota bacterium
CACAGGGATCCGTTAAGTTGTCAGTAAATAAATGGTATCATGTTGCGGTAATTTCTAGGCAACGCTGGTGTCGTTCAGATGGGAATGGG
Organism: uncultured Planctomycetota bacterium; assembly: GCA_903902515.1. Classification (GTDB taxonomy): domain Bacteria; phylum Planctomycetota; class UBA11346; order UBA11346; family UBA11346; genus CAIUVD01. The sequence continues at coordinate 90 of CAIUVD010000248.1, forward strand.
TCCTGGAACACCAACCGCGGTGCCCACCTGAAAGTCTGGATGGCAACACCTGGCGGCCAAGCGAGCATCATCCCACTGTGCCTTCCTTCCAAGGTTGCAGGCCAGCAGTAGTCCATGCACGTGGTCAAACCTTGGTTATTACCATTCGCGTTCGTTCTCGGCGCAAGTCTGTTGGCTGTCTGGCTCGCTGGCGCGAGTTTGGTAGCCGTGATGATGATCTTCGGGGCAGGCGTGGCGGTATTCGCCTGGCGTGTGCCTTGGGGTGACCGCGTATCCGTGCTGCGCTCAGCCAGCACTCACATAGTTCTCCGATCGCTCGCAGGACGCATTCCGGTGTTGCTGCTCCTGGTGGCGCTTGTCACCCTGGTGGTGTTGCCGCTGGAAGAGCCGCGTGGCCCGTATCGCAGTGTATTCGATTTGGCTGTTGTCTGGTGGGTGTCGGGGTTGGTGGTGGCATGGGGATTGATGCGATTCCAACAAGTTAACGGGGCCTGGAGCAAAGTGCTTCCTCCTGCAATCGGGGCCCTGGCCTTGATGTATGGCCTCTGTCTGATGGCGGGCTCGTCGCTGTCCCACATCGGGGAGGCGCGCTACGGTGATTATGTTTGGAATGGGTGGGCCTATTGCTGGTGGGGTCTCGTAGTGGTGGCGGCAGGCGGCCTATTTAACGTAGTGGTCGCTACGGCGCAGCTTGAGCACGCCCGTCAACAGGCGGTCGCCCAAGCAGGCGTGCAGCCCATGACCGCATCTCTGGGCAGGGGTTACGCCCCCGAGCCTGGACCACCCGTTGTCCAGCCCGTGCACGTTCAGCCAGTGGGTCAGCAGCAGCAGCGTCGTCTCGTCGCGCCGGTTCCCCATGCACCGGCAGTCGTCAAGGCGGAGGTTCCCGCCCTAGCCATCGGGCAAATTCCCGAGCACCTCTTCGGTCAGGATCGTGCCGTCGCCGCATGGGCCGAACTCCTGGCACAGTACATCCCCTACTACCAGGCAGGCGTGGTGACCAGGCCCCTGGCAGTTATCCAGGCCGGGCCAGTCGGCGTCGGGAAGCGCTACTGTGTTGAGCTACTCGCGAAAGGGCCGCTGCGTGGTTTAGACGTGCGGTTAATCGATGTACCTGAAAACGGGGTCATCGCCCCCGATATTTTGACCGCCATTGCCGAAGGCGGGGACAGCGTCAAGCGCACCGTATTCATAGCCTGCGTGAACGACTCGGGTGGAGCAATTTCCGATCTGCTGGCATCAGCGGACGAGGCTACCCAGGATCGGCTCACCGAGTGCCTAGCCGCGCGTATCGACAAGCAGACGCTGCGTCGGTTTACCCGCATCCTTCCATTTGCTGCGTTGGATCCAACGGCATGTGCTCAAATCGCTGGGAGCCACTTGGTGGAGTTAGCCTATCGCAATGACATTGTCATCGAGAGGTTGGACCCCCAATTCTTGTACCGTTGCGCTCAGCTTGGGACGGCAAGCGTGCTGACGATAGGCGCACGAGCGATCCAGCTTGAAGTCCCGAAATTACTCGGAGACGGCCTCGAACGGTGCAAATTACATCGCGCTGCTGTTGTCGATATCGGCATGACTGACGACGATGTCGTTGAACTGCGTATCACCGCGACGTTGAGCTAACGGGATATTCATCTATGGCTACCCCAACCAAGAAACCCATCTCGGCCCTCACCGACATGGCTGAACTCAAGCGTCTGCTCGCCAACGAGGGCACGGCGAGCCAGCGGAAGCAAATCAATCGCAAGGATCTTACGGATCACCTTGTGTCAAAAGTCCGTGGTCAGGACGAAGCGATCGGGCAGGTTGCTTCGGCGGTCTTCGCCGGATACGCCAAGCAGAAGCGCAGCCGTCCCGTTGCGACCTTTCTGTTCGTGGGGCCACCGGGAGTCGGGAAAACGGAAACAGCTAAGGCCCTGGCGGAGCATCTTTTCGGCTCTGACAAAGACATGCTCGTCCTCAATGGAGCCGAATACCAGCACGCTGACGAAGGTGTTATGAAGTTGGTGGGCGCAGGCCCGGCCTACAAGGGGTCTGAGCAGGGTGGGACCCTCACGAGGCCGATGTTTGGCAAGAAAGAACGTGTCATTCTCTTCGATGAGATCGAGAAAATGAACCCACGCTGCTACGATGTCCTCCTCAGCCTCCTGCAGGATGGGTACGTTGTTGAGGGGGGGAGTAACAAGCGGGCTGATTTCACGAGTTCCGTAGTCCTCATGACGTCGAACCTGGACCACGACAAGTGTGCCAACATTGCCCAGTCAGTAACCGAGATCGAGGCACGCACTGCGGCTTATAAAGAGCACTTCAATGCGCGTGGTTTTGCTCGTCCTGAGATCCTCGACCGCATCCCGGACATCGTCTACTTCAAGCCGTTGGCGGTCGAGGTTTTGGCCGAGGTGGTGGTTCAGAAGATCCAGGCCTTGGCGTCTGAATATGGGATCGCCTTGGAGCATGTTGAGCCCATGGCGGCCTACCGTCTCTTGGATTCGGTCATGAAAGGACAGGGCGGTATTCGAGCCATCATGCAGACCGCCGAACGCCGATTGGGGCCGGATTTTGCAGATTTGTCCTCTCAAAAAATCGCAACAGCCGTGGTCGTATGGCGGGAGGATCGACTTCAGGCTGTGGCCGGAACGTCGGTAGCACCAACACAGATTCAGCCGACTGCCAGCAGTCCTTCAGAGATGCCTACCCAGCAGCAATAGGGATGCGGATAACAATGGGTTCGTCCAAGCGGATGACGCCCCTGCCCTTTGCATCACGGTCCCGACGGTTGACGGGGCGCGAGGAGTCAACTGCCGGAATGGACTTAGCCAGGCGAGCTTGGTCTACCGACGGGTTGGCGAACCATGACTTCACCATGGGCCTAAGATCGGGAATAGTCCCCAATTGATCCAGTGCCTCCACTACTTCGCGATGGTGCTGGAACCTGTCTTCGGGGTGCTTGGCCAGCATGCGCTGCAGGACGGACGTGACATTGGCAGGTAATCCTACTGGATGCGGTATAGGCGTTAGGCAGTGGTGGCGCATCCACTCGCCGAGCGTCGTACCCGTATAAGGAAGCTTCCCCGTCGTGGCTTGCCAGAGCGAGACTCCAAGCGCGTAAATGTCCGTACGCTGATCAGAGGGCTGTCCTTCCCAGACTTCCGGAGCCATCATCGGCGGGGTGCCCTTGGCCTGATGCCCAGTTGCCTGGTAGTTGGCCTGATCGACGCTGAGGCCGAAATCTACAACCTTCACGACGCCCTTGCGGGTAATCATGATGTTACCCGGCTTGACGTCGCGATGGTAAATCTTTTCGTCCTGAGCCGCCGCGAGGCCAAGCGCAGCCTGTCGTGCGATGGCGAAATGCTCTGGCAGGCCAAGTTTGATATGGCCGCCAATCAAGCTGTCCCAGGAGCCACCATCGATGAATTCCATGACCATGTAGAGAAAAGGTTGGCCATGCAGTTCGTGCCGCCCGAAGTCAAAAATCTGAACAACGTTGGGATCGCTCAACTGGGCCAGCGTACGGGCCTCACGCTGGAACCGCTCCTCGGCTTCGCGGAGAGCCCGCGGGTCTAGTGCCAAGCCGGGCAGGATGACTTTGATGGCCACTCGACGGCCTAAACCATCCTGGTTGGCCGCATACACGGCACCCATGCCGCCGACGCCCAATTGGCGCAGGATCGTGTACTTGCCAATGACGGTGCCGGTGGTGATCAGCATAGTAGCACTAGACTGTGCCCGGGATGGTGGTCAACGGCTGGCCGCCAGTCGAACGGCTTTTGTAATGTGTCTTGGAGCCTACGAACTGCGCCAAGTCAAAAGCGCATCTTGCGCAGCCACTACGTGCCGACGAGGCGACTCGGTAGACTTTGATTTTAGCGAATCGGCATCGTTACGAAACTGGCAGGTGCGTCTAGCGTCTAGCGTCTGGCGTATCCCAAGGACCTGGGATCGACGGGCGATCCTGTCTTTGACGCCGGACACCAGACGCCAGACGCCAGACTCGAAGCTATTCGACCGTCACCGACTTCGCCAAATTCCGCGGCTGATCGACATTGCAGTCCCGGCGCATGGCCACGTGGTAGGCATAGCGCTGGAGGGGCAGGATGGTGAGGATCGGCTGAAGGAGGGGGTCGAGGGGGGTCTCGACCGGGAAGACCACGTCGCTCAGATCCTGCAGATGGCGGTCATTGCCGTCGCCAACGGCGATCACCCGGCCGGAGCGAGCCTTCACCTCCTGGAGGTTCGATAGCATCTTTTCGTACATCGCATCCTGGGGACAGATGCAGACCACGGGCAGGTGCTGGGTGACCAGGGCGATGGGGCCGTGTTTGAACTCGCCGGCGGGGTAGCCAATGGCGTGGACGTAGGCGATTTCTTTCAGTTTGAGGGCCCCTTCGAGGGCAGTCGGATGCTCGCCCAGGCGGCCTAGGAACACCGTGGCCTCGGCGGCAGAGAACAGGTCGGCGGCTTCCTGGACGGGGCCTTCGGCGGCGGCCAGCGTCCTCCGCACCTGGTCCGGGAGGGCCCGGGCGGCGACGATGGCCTTCAATTCCTCTTCGCGGGACAGCAGGCCCTTGGCCTTGGCCACCTGGAGAGCGAACAGGTAGAGGGCCAGGACCTGGGCGGTGTAGGCCTTGGTGCTGGCGACGCCGATTTCCGGCCCGGCAAACAGGGGCATGACGCCACTGGCTTCGCGGGCGATGGTGCTGGTGACGACGTTCACCAAGCCGACTACCGGCAGGAATTTGGCCTTGGCCATACGCACGCTGGCCAGGGTGTCGGCGGTTTCGCCGGACTGGCTGATGGCCACCACGAGGGTGTCGCCGCCCGCCACCGGGTTGCGGTAGCGGTACTCCGAGGAGATATCGACCTCGACATGGACCCGGGCCAGTTGCTCCAGGAACCGCTTGCCAAGCAGGGCGGCGTGCCAGCTAGTGCCGCAGGCCAGGAAGACGATGTGATTGACGGCCTTGAGGTCGAGGCCGAGGTCCGGCTCCACCAGCCGATCCCCCGCCAAGCGGCTTTCCAGCAGGCGACTCAAGACCACCGGCTGCTCGGCGATTTCTTTGGCCATGAAGCTGTCGAAATCGCCCATTTCGACCGCGTCAGCCGTGATCTCGATGCGCGTGAACTTCGGTTCGACCGGGGTCCCGGCGAAGGTCGTGATGACGCAGGTCTCGGCCGTGAAATCCACCAGTTCGCCATCGTTGAGGTAGGTCACCTCGGTGGCGTGGGGCAGCAGCGCCGGCACGTCGCTGGCCAGCAGGTATTCTTTTTTTCCGCGACCGATCAGCAGGGGGCTGCCCTGGCGGGCGGCCAGGATTCGGCCCGGCTGGTCGGCAAAAATCACGGCGAAGGCGAAACTGCCCTCCAACCGGGGCAGCACCGCCCGCACCGCCGCCTCGGGATCCCCGGTGTAGGCTCGGGCGATCAGTTTTGGAATGACCTCGGTGTCTGTCTCGCTGGAGAAGACGTCACCCAGGGCCTGCAATTCCCGCCGCAGGGCATCGTGGTTCTCGATGATGCCGTTGTGGACCACCGCCACCGTGGGCACATCGGGCCCGCCGACATGGGGGTGACAATTGGCTTCGGTCGGAGCGCCATGGGTCGCCCAGCGGGTATGGGCGATGCCGCAATGGCCCGCCACCGGAAAACTTTCCAATTTGTCGCTGAGGGCCTTGATCTTCCCCGCCGCCCGGCGGAGGTGGATCTCGCCCTGGTGCAGGATCGCCAGCCCGGCGCTATCATAGCCCCGGTATTTGAGCCGTTCGAGGGCCAGGATGAGAACTTGATCAGCGTTTTTAGGGCCGCTGTAACCGGCGATTCCGCACATAGGGGGCGCACCCTATCCAGGGTTCGGGGGTGGGGAATGGGTGCGCCCGTGCGGGGTCCGGGGTCCGGGGTCCGGGGTCTTGTGACGTCGGGATCACTCGGCG
>CAIUVD010000249.1 GCA_903902515.1 uncultured Planctomycetota bacterium
GACATACCCTTCGCCTAGTTTCCGAGCACCTGGAGACCCCGATCCCTCAGGACCCCGGACCCCGGACCCCGGACCCCGGACGTGGGAAGCGTTCATAGCATTTTCTCCGGCTTCTCGAGATAGTCACAGACCGCTGCTAACAGCCGACCCGCAGCCCCGCCGTCGGCGATGCGGTGGTCGAAGGTCAGGGTCAGTTCGGCGGAACGGGCGCGGTCCCAGGACTTGGTCGCCGGGTTCCAGTCGGGGACGTTTTGGACCGCCCCAATGCCGAGGATCATCGGCTGGCCGGCCAGGGGGATGGGGGTCGCCCAGGTCAGGCCGAAGGTGCCATAATTGCTGACCGTGGCCACGGCGTCGCCGGAATCCGCCACCCGACCAGCCCGGGCCCGGTCGATGACCTGCTCGACGGTGGCCGTGAGTTGGGCCAGGGGGATTTTGTCGACGCCCCGCACCACCGGGGTCAGCACGCCGCCGTCGATTTCGACGGCGATGGCGAGGTCGATGGACTGGGGCTTGGTCAGGCGGTTGCCGTGGAGCTTGGCCGCCAGGGGCGTGCCCTGGGCGATGGCCAGGGCCAGGGCGCGTAGGGCGTAGATGGTGGCGCTGGGCCGACCGTCCACGACCCGGCGATGGGCCAGCAGGGCGTCCATCAGGGCGGGCTTGGCAACCGTCGCCAGGGGCCTCGACCAGGAGCGGGACATGGCGCTGGCCACGGCCTGGCGCACCGGGCTCATGGGTTCGCCCAGGGCTAGGTACTTGTCGATATCCTCGGCGGTGATGCGGCCACCGATGCCGGTGCCGACGATGGCCGTCAAGTCCGACGCCTTGAGACCGGCCTCGGCGACCTTGGCCCGCACCCGGGGCGAGAGGAACGCGGCTTCACCCATGGCCCCCAGGAGGGCGCTGCGCTCGGCCAGGGGCAGTTGAGCCTTGGTAGGCTTCTTGGGCACGGTCACCGCCTTGGGGGCGGTACCGATGGGATGGACTTCAGTGGGGACGGCGGAATCCGGAGCCGGAGCGGGCTCGGCGGGGGTTCCGACGGGGCGGATATGCGCCAGCAAATCCCCCACGGCGACGGTCTGGCCGGGAGCGGCCGCGTGATCAACGAGGATGCCGTCCACCGGGGCGGCCACCGTCAGGAGGGACTTTTCGGTCTGGACCTCGACCAGTTCCTGCTCGGCCTTCACGGCCGTGCCGGGCTGGACCAGCCAGGCGACCACCGTGGCGTCGGCGGCGGCTTCGCCGAACTGGGGCATACGGACGGGAATGCTCATCAGAACCTCACCGTTTCGAGGACCAGATCGGCGATGCGCTCGGCATCGGGATGGTGGGCCGCAAAAAGGTCGGGGTGAAACGGAACCGGGACATCTTCGGCGCACAGGCGCACGGGTGGGGCATCGAGCCAGCGGAAGCCCTGGGAGGCGACCACCGACAGGACTTCGGCGGCGATCCCGCCAAAGGGCCAAGCCTCGGTGGCAACCACGCAGCGCCCGGTGCGGGCGATGGAGGCGAGGATGGTCTCGGTGTCGAGGGGCCGCAGGCAACGCAGGTCGATGACCTCGACTTCGATGTCGTGTTGCTGGGACAACATCTCTGCGGCCTTGAGGGCCTCGTGGACCATGCCCGAATAACTGATCAGCGTGCAGTCGGTACCGGGGCGACGAATAGCAGCCCGGCCCAGGCCGAGGTGCTCGGCGCGGCGCGGGTCGAAGTCCGCCTCCAGGTGGTAATAGAGGTATTTGTGCTCCAGGAACATCACCGGGTCCTGGCAGGCGATGGCGTCCTTGAGCAGGAAATAGGCGTCAGCCACCGTCGCCGGGGCCACCACCACCAGACCGGGGTGGTGGGACAGCCAGGCTTCGGGCATCTGGCAGTGGAAGGGACCACCGCCCGGGGTGCCGCCAACCGGCAGGCGGGCCACCAGGGGCACGCTACGCCCGGTGCGCCAATAGGTGGTAGCGGCGTGGTTGACGAACTGGTTGAAGGCGATGGTGGCGAAGTCCCCGAACTGGAACTCGACCACCGGCCGCGCGCCCTCCAGCGCCGCACCGACCGCCAAGCCGGCCATGGCGTCCTCACTGATCGGGGCGTTCAGCACCCGACCGGGGAACCGTTCCGTCAGGCCCTTGGTGGCCTTGAAGGCCCCGCCAAAAGTGCCGGCAATATCCTGGCCATAGAGGAATACCCGAGGATCTTCGGCCAGGGCTTCCCCCAGGGCGAGGCGGATGGCTTCGAGGTATTTCATGGTGCGAGACTCCCACGCAGGACGAGTCCGGAAGTCCGGAAGTCCGGATGTCCGGATGTCCGGATGTCCGGAAGTCCGGATGTCCGGATGTCCGGATGTCCGGATGTCCGGACCCGATCTTGAACGGCATTTATGCCAGCTCTGAGCCCGTTGGATTCGCTGACTTCCGGACTTCCGGACTTCCGGACTTCCGGACCGTAGACTGTCTTCATGCCCGCAACTCCGTCAGGTTCCGCTCCGAATAGGCGCACCAGTCCTCGTCGGCAGCCACCGGAATCGGTTCCGCCAAGGCCTGGGTGACGGCGACCTGGATCGAGGCCCGGGCCTCATCCCACAGGGCGGCGATGCCGGATTCATCGATGACGCCCTGGACCTTGAGGGTCCGTTCCGCCAGTTGGAGGCAGTCCCCGAAGCGGGATTTCATCTCGTCCGTGACATAGGCTGCATCGTCGTGGGTGCCATGGCCCGCCAAACGCAGGAGCTTCGCCACCACCATCTGGGGGCCCTCACCGCACCGGGCGCGGGCGATGGCCTCGTGCATGGTCGCCAGGCAGGCATCGGCATCGGTGCCGTCGCAGGTCAGGGAACCCATGCCGTAGCCCACAGCCCGGTCCACCAGGTCGCGGCAGGCGTAGGTGCGGTCGCTGAAGGTCGAATAGGCCACCTGGTTATCGGCCACCTGGACTACCAGGGGCAGACGTTCGACCGCCGCCTGGTTGAGGGCCTCATGGGTCGCCCCGGTATTCATGGCCCCATCGCCGATGCTCACCAGGCCCACATGGTCCGCCAGACGCCCCGTCAGGCGCTTGGCCAGGAGGGTACCATTTACCACCGAGATCATGGCCCCCAGGTGGCTGATCATCGGCAACAACCCCAGGTCCGGATCGCCGCGATGAATATTGCCGTCGCGGCCCTTCATCCGGCCGGTGCGGCGGCCGATGTGGGTGCGGATGGCTTCGAGGGGGAAGTCACCGAACACCAACCGTCCGGCGGTGTCGCGAATCAGGGGCGCATAGCAGTCGCCACGCTTGAGAAACATCGCTCCGGCGGCGGAGTAGGCTTCCTGGCCTCGGCCCTGGAAAACGCTCCCGGGGACCTCGCCCTGGGCCTTCAGTTTGGCCAAGCGATCATCCAGGGCACGGCCCAGGATCATCCACTTGAGGTGGGTTATGCGGGTGGAGGTGTCCATCAGCGGCCCCAGGTCAGGTAGCAGGCCCCCCAGGTGAAGCCACCACCGAAGGCCACCAGGAGGATGCGGGTGCCTTCGTGCAGTCGGCCATCGGCATCCGCTTGGGCCAAGGCCAGGGGGATGGTGGCGGCGGTGGTGTTGCCGACGCGGTCAATATTGACCACCACCCGTTCCATCGGCACTTTGAGGCGCTCGGCGGTGGCCTCGATGATCCGGATGTTGGCTTGGTGGGGAATGATCAGATCGACATCGGCCCCCGTCAGGCCCAGGCCGGCGACGCAACTTTCGGCCACCTCGGCCATGCGTCGGACGGCATGGCTGAAAACCACGCGGCCGTTCTGGAATACCGCCGCCTTAGCGTCGTGGGGCACGGTGCCGGACCCGGGCAGGGCGAGTTCCGCCGCGCCGCCGCCGTCGCTATGCAATTCAAAGCCATGGACGCCATGACCCTGACTATCGCCGGCCTCGACGAGGACCGCCCCGGCGCCGTCACCGAAGAGGATGCAGGTATTCCGGTCCTCGTAGTCGATGATCGCCGACATCACATCGGCGCCGATTACCAGGATCCGCTTCGCCCGGCCCGACTCGATAAAACAGGTGGCGGTAGACAGCGCGGCAACAAAGCCATTGCAGGCATTCAGCAGATCGAAACCCCAGGCATTCACCGCCCCCAGACGGTGCTGGACGAGGTTGGCGACCGACGGCATCAATTGGTCACCGGTGATGGTGGCCACGATGATCCCGTCGACATCGACGGCCTTCGTACCGGCTTTTTCCAAGCAGGCCCGGGCGGCGGCCTCGGCAAGGTCCGAGCAACGCTGACCTGGATCGACAATCCGGCGCTCACGGATTCCCGTGCGGGTGGTGATCCATTCATCCGTGGTGTCGACCATCTTGGCCAGGTCGGCATTGGTCAGTCGACGCTCCGGCAAGGCAGAACCGACGGCGACAAGGCGGGCTCGGGGCATGAGGGGTCCTGGGTCTGGGGCGGGCATGCTAGGTCGTCTATGGGCTTTCCAAGCGTGGCGGCTTGCCTTGGGCCGCGCCCCGGGAC
>CAIUVD010000250.1 GCA_903902515.1 uncultured Planctomycetota bacterium
ATCGACGCTAAGTACCCCTGGGATTGGATGTGGGCCAAGTCGATGTTCACCGAGAGCAAGGCGTCTCTCCTGGCGCGCAACCAGGCCTGGGGCATCGAGCCCGCCGAGCGCCTGCTGTCGCGCTTCCCCCTCGAAAAGTGGGAGGCAGATCCCTCGCCCCAGGTGGTGGCCTACAACCAGGGCTACACCGCCGGCGATCCCCGGATGTGGAACAACGAGGATTCGTGGGTCCTCCGCACTCCACATTACCCGGTCCAGAAGGCCTTCCGCACCACCGGCCTGGTGCGCGGGGCCCACCCCTACGTGCTGGTCATCGATGATCTCAAGAAGGACGACCAGGAACGGCTCTACGAGTGGCGCATGAATGCGTCTCCAGATGTCCAGGCCGTATCCATCAATGGCGGTGACATCCTCCTGGGCGATGAAACCACGGCCCGCCAGCCGGCGGAGATCACCTACGCCTTCCAGGGCAAGACCGGCAATCTAGCCCCGAAGAAGGGCGATCGCCTGCTCCTGGTCCGGACCCTCGACCGGGCCACCCCGGACCTCCCCACCATTCAGCCGATCCCGATGGTCGCGACCATCGAGTACAAGAAGACCGATGACAGCCACCAGTTCTCGGGCCGCAGCCTGGGCCTGGGGACCCAGGTGGTAATCCCGGTCCGCTCCACCGAGGCCCGGTTGAAAGTCCTGCTGGTACCCCACCGCCAGGGCGAGGAGCTGCCCAAGACGACCTGGAACGATGACCGCACCGTGTTGTCCATTGCTTGGAAGGACCAGGTGGATGTCTTCCGCTTCGCCACCACCCCCGAGGGCCGCACGACCCTGGTGGCGACCCGGAACGGCCAGCCGCTGATCGAGGTCAAGTGATGGCGGTGGTGTCCTACCGATCGATCCTCGACGGTCCGTCCCCGGCCCCGGTGAAGGTCGGGGACGCCACGCTCTGGCACCTGCCGGCGGCGGGCTTTTCTGGACCTCGTCCGGCTCTGGTGTGGATCCACGGCGGAGCCTGGCGGGGCGGAGACGCCTCGGTGTTCTGGCCCCATATGCGGTACTTCGCGACCCGGGGGTTTGCCTCCTTCAGCGTCGGCTACCGCAAGGTGGCGCCGTCGGGCCCCACCATCGACCACGCCCTGGCGGACACCCGTACGGCTCTCCAGCACCTGTTCGTCCACGCCAAGGCCTTCGGCGTCGATCCCGGAGCCATCGTGGTCGGTGGCGATTCCGCCGGCGGCCACCTGGCGGCCTGCCTGGCGGCCTTGCCGGAATCGACCCGCCATCCGGCGGGCCTGGTGTTGTGCAACCCGGTGATCGACACCACCGAGGACCCCTGGCCCGCCACCGCCGGCGGCGTCATGATTTCTGACGGCTCCCCGGCCCCGGCCGCCACCCCGGCCCTCCGAGCCTGGGCTCTGGGCTTCTCGCCGCTGCATCAAGTCATGGGTCCCCATCCGCCGACCCTCCTGCTGCATGGGGATGCGGACACCATCGTTCCCCTGCACCACGCCCAGCGGTACCACGCCCGGCTGACGGCCATCGGTACGGACCTCACCTTCGAAGTCCTGCCCGGGGCCCGCCACGCTTTCATCGTCCCCCGGTGGAAAACCCCCGAGGACAAGGTCGTTGAGTACCTGCGGCGGATCGACGTCTGGTTGGTCCAGCAGGGCTGGGCGAGCGGTGAGCCGACCCTCGTCCTCTAGGGAGGTGGGGCTGCCAAGGCCGCGTTCCTTATCCGTCCTCCGGCCTCATCCCCGGGACCGCGCGCCGCTGGCGCGCATGCGGAAATTCAAGCTTTCGAGCGCGCCAGCGGCGGCGGTCCCAGGTGACCTCCATGACCTGTCGAACAAACCGGGTACCCTAGCATTCCCCGGCCACTCACGGCCAACCCGGCCCCTTGATCAATCGCCACCAACCGAGGCCAAGAAGGTCGTCATAACGTTTCCGAAACGCAGCGACCTCCTCGGCTGTGAACTGCGGGGAATCCCGCGGGGCAGCGAATTCAACGAATCCGGCAGCAGTGACCGCCGAATGGCGGCCCAGGCCCAGGGTTGCGCCGGGAGACAAAAGATCCCTGCCAAAACTGGCATAGGAAAAACCCGCCGGGGCGCAGCGCTCCACGAGGGTGGCCGTCAGGTCGAGGTGGCTGCCAGAGGTATCTGGGGCAAAGCGCAGGGTCGGATCCAAGCCGGAACCCCACAGAATCAGGGGTACGGCGGTGCGCTCCGCCGGGTTTGGGTGGCCGTTAATAAAGCGGCGCCCGTAATGATCGCCGGTGACGGCCATCAGCACCCCCGGTCGCTGGCGCAGGTGGTCGGCAAATCGGCCCAGGCAGCGGTCGCCATACCAGAAATGGCCGAGGATCCGGGGATCATCGTCCTCCACCGTCAGACCCGCCGGAGGGGGTCGGGGGACGTAGCCCTGGGCCGTCACATCAATGGAATAGGGCGGATGGTTGCTGGTGGTCAGGATCACCGTCAGGGTCGGTCGGTCGTCGCCGTCCATCAGCCGTTGGCTGGCCTCGAACAGGGCCTCGTCCGGCAGGCCCCACTCCTGGCCCCCCAGGCCCCGGGCCAGGTCGCCGGCCCCGTGAACCTCGTCAAACCCCTGGGCCCGAACCCAATCCCCGATCCGCAGCCAGGTGAGAAATCCGGAATAGACGAACCGCGTCCGGTAGCCCAGACGGTGGAAAATCGGGGCCACGCCGCTGGGAATCGGTTGGGTGGCCTGGGGCATGTAGGAAGCCATCAGCCCCGCATCCGGCAGGCCCATGATCAGGGTGCACAGGGAGTAAATGGTGCCTGGCCCCGCCGACAGGAAGCGGTCAAGACGTTGGCCCTCCCGGCTGAGGCGGGCGCCTTGATCCGCCAGACCGAGGGCGTCATAGGGGGCCCACAGGGGCCAGCCGGAATAACTCTCCATCAGCACGACGACCACGTGCTTGGGCGGTGCCTTTGCTCCGGCGGCCTGCCGCAGGAAGGCGTGATCCAGGTCTGGCGCCGTGGGATCGCCCCCCAGGCGGGCGACGGCAGTCTTGAGATCCCGGTCGGGAATCCACGTCGCCACATCGCCGGTGGAGCCCGTCTTCTTCCACAGGGACCAGGCATAGCGCAGGCAATCCAGGGGCGGCGGAATCAGTTTGTTCAGCGTGTCGTTACCGGTCACTCCTGCGCTTTTGATCGACACCACCAGCCGCCCGGCGGATCCCCGGGCACCGAACACCACCAGGCCGATGGCCAGGAGCAGTACTCCGGCCAGGGGGGCGACCCGCCACCCGGCCAGGTTCAGGCGCGGCAGGCGGGGCAGAGCCCAGCGCAACAGCAACGTGCTGCCCATGGCCATAACCACGGTCCCGACAGCCAGCCAGCCCACCGGATAAGCCTTCCAGATGGTTCCCAGCAGGGCCTGCTGGTCCTCGTGCATTCCCAGGAATACGAAGTGGTTGAACTGGTCCTGGTACTCGTGGAAGTAATAGACCGAGCACACCGTGGCGATCATCAGCACCGTGGCTAAGGCTGCCCCAAGGGCGATCCGCACCCGGTCGAGGATCCGATGGCCGGGCCAGATCAGCCCGGCGACCAGGGTCGGCAGGGCCACCATCACCGCCTGACGGGCATCGAAACGCAGGCCAAAACTGAAGGCCTGGGCCAGGTCATCCCACGTCAGCGCGGTGGTGAATTGGTCCCGCAGGGCCAGGATCATCGCCACGCGGCCCAGGATGCTCAAACCGGCACCCCACAGGATCAACCACGCATCAGCAGACCAGGACCGCAGGACCCGGGCCGCCCAGGGTCCGTCCGTCATCCGAGGGCCGAGCGCACCGAACGGTCGCCCTCCAGCGCGGCGGCGGGCAGGCGCACGGCCTTCACCAGGCGATCGATGATGGCATCGGCTGTCAGGCCCTGGGCCTCGGCCTCGTAGCCTGGCTGCAGGCGGTGCCGCAGCACCGGATGGGCGACCGCCGTAATGTCCTCAACCGCTACGAAGGGCCGCCCGTGAAGGACCGCCCGGGCCTTTGCCGCCAGTAACAAGCCTTGCCCAGCCCGGGGCCCAGCGCCCCAACGCAGGAGGGGGGCGATGGTTGGATCCCCACCATCGGCCACCGGGCGGGTCGCCCGCACCAGGGCCACGGCGTAGCGCGCCAGGTCATCGGCCACCGGGGTGGCCCGCACCAAGTGCTGGACGGCCCGCAGGCGGTCGCCCGACAACACGGTCTCAATGACGGCCGACCCCGTGCCGGTGGTGCGGGTGACAATCGCCAATTCCTCCTCGGCCGAGGGGTAACGCACCACCACCTTCAACAGAAAGCGATCCAACTGGGCTTCCGGCAACGGATAGGTGCCCTCCTGCTCCAGGGGATTCTGGGTCGCCAGCACAAAAAACGGTTCCGGCAGGGGCCGACGCTGGCCCCCGGCGGTCACCTGCCGCTCCTGCATGGCCTCCAAGAGTGCCGCCTGGGTCTTCGGCGGTGTGCGGTTGATCTCATCCGCCAGTAGCACGCTGGCGAACACCGGACCCGGCACGAACACCAGATCCCGGGTCCCGTTGGCCCGGTCTTCCCGCAACACCTCGGTGCCGGTGATGTCTGACGGCATCAGGTCTGGCGTGAACTGGATGCGATTAAAGGGCAGGTCCGTGGCCTTGGCCAAGGACGACACCAACAGGGTCTTGGCCAAGCCCGGCACACCCTCCAGCAGCACATGTCCCCCCGCCGCCAGGGCGATCAGGACCTGCTCGACCACCGCATCCTGACCGACGATAACGGCCGCCAGGGAAGTGCGGAGGGCGGCCAAGGCCTGTTGGGCAGACGCGGGATCGGTGGGCATGGTCACGGAGGTGGTCCCTTCAAAGGTCGGGCGGGACTATCCCAGCCCGGGGGCTGCGGCAAGGCCGACGGCTGGGGAGATGGTGTGCTCGCGAGAACGGCACCAGGGGCAGATGGAACCTATGGCCAGCAGGAATGGCGGGCTTGAAACGATGGGCTTGCGCGATGATGCGTCACGTTAATCATGCTCCCCCCTTTGAGGCATCCTCCTATGCGATCCATGTTCTTTGCGATGTGCGTCTCCGTCCTGGCGAGCGCTCTCCCCGCCCAGGATGGCCTACGTGCCGAATACTTCCGTGACCGCGCCCTGGCGCAGCCCTTCCTGACCCGCATCGATCCCCAGGTGGCCTTCGATTGGTGGCGCTCGGGTCCCCAGGTGGGTCTGCCCATCGACCAGTTCAGTGCCCGCTGGACCGGTCATCTGGTGGCCACGACCAGCGGCCTGCACCAGGTGGGCCTACGAGCGGATGACGGCGTGCGCCTGTGGCTGGATGACCAGTTGCTCATCGACCGGTGGTCCGACAGCAGCATCCGGTCCAACACGGTCACGGTCGATCTGCGGGCCGGCGAACCCCGCCGGTTGCGTCTCGAGTTCTACGAGCGCCGTGGTCTAGCGAGGATCCTCCTCCAGTGGGCTCCGCCGGGGCAGCCTTGGGACCTCATCCCCCCTTCGGCCCTCCGGCCCGTGGACATCCTCCCCCCGGCTACCCCGACGGGCCTCACCCTGCGCCTTGATGCCATCGGGCCGGTCCTGTCGTGGAATCCGGCCTACGACAACGTAGCCGTCTCCGGCTATGACGTGTTGCGGGAAGGGGTCGTGGTTGCCTCCACGGGTCTGACCACCTGGACCGACCGCAACCTGACCCTCGGCAGCACGGTCTCCTACGCCGTCCGGGCCCGCGATTCCGCGGGTGGCATATCATCCCCGACCCCGCCCACGCCCGTCACCCGGACGGACCGTCTCGGCCGCGGCACCGGTCCCTGGGCGACCTACTTCCGGGGTACGGACCTGACCGACGTGCTCCTCAGTCGGCAGGAAACCCTGGTCGGGGCCGATTGGGCGGGGAAAGCCCCTGCTCCGGGAGTACCGGCTACGACATGGTCGGCCCGTTGGGTTGGGCAGGTCCTCAGTCCCGTCACGGGCCCCGTCACCTTCCACCTGCGCTCAGATGATGGCAGCCGCCTCCGGGTGGCGGATCGCCTGGTGATCGATGCCTGGCGGGCCCAGTCAGCGACCACCCGCACCGCCACGGTTCCCCTGATCGCCGGGGTCGCCTATCCGGTGGAGATCACCTATTACCAGGCGGGGGGTCGGTCTTCGTGCCAGGTGTCCTGGTCCGCGCCGGGCCTGCCGCTGCAGGTCATCCCCACCAGCGCCTGGCACCCGGCCCCCGGTGGCCCACCACCCCGCGTAGACCAGGTTCAGGCCACGACTTTGCTGCCCGCCGCCCGTCAGGTGAACATCACCGCCACCGTGACCCATCCCCAGGGCCTGCCGGTGGCACTGATTCTCCAGGATGCCGCCGGTACCCGCCACCTGGCCGGTCAGGTCCTGGGTCGCCCGGGCCAACCCGTGCCCTGGTCGTTCACGGCCCGCGTGCCTGCCACCGGTTCCCAGACCTGGCATTTGGAGGCCACGGATCCCGCGGGCGCCGTCACCGTCAGCCCCGTCGCCGTGGTCGTCCCCGTCGTGCCCACTACCGCCCTCGTGGCGGCCACCCGTCGCTGAAGGTTACCTCATGCTTCGCTGCTTGCTGCTGCTCGTGATCGCGGTCGCCCTATCGGGGGCTGAACGGTTGCTGCTCGACGACCAGGGATCATCGCTGGTCGTCCGTCTGGACCCGCCACCTCTGCCGGGCACCGCCTGCATCTGGTCGGCACAGCCGACGACCCTGACGGTGCTGCCAACCGCCGACCAAGCCCGGGTGCTGCTGACCGGCCCGGGAACCGTCCGGGTGACGGCCCAGGTTCAGGTCCCGGGCGCACCGGCCCGTACCGTCACGGCCACCTGGCGCATCACGGCCCGTCCCGACCGCGTGGTGCTGGTTCCGGCGACGCTCCGCCTGACCGCTGGAGTGCCTGCCACCATCACCGCCTTGGTGCGGGACCAGTTCGGTTCCCCCTGGGCCCAGGAGGTCGCCTGGTCCTGGCGCTGTGCCGGGGCCACCGTGACCGGCCCCGGGGCCACGGCGGAGGTCCTGCTGGGCGCCGCAGCGGACCTCGGGGACCGCGACGTAGTGGCCGAGGCCCGTGTGCCCGCCGCCACCGGCGCGCCCGTGATCCTCAGCGGTCGGGCACCCGCCGTCGTTAACCAACCCCCATCCCTGGTGACGGCGACTGTCGAGCCCATCGATGCTCGCACGGTGGACCTCCACCTGACCCTCGCTGATGATGGACCCTTAGCCGCCGTCCTGGTGACGCCGACCACCACGGGGACGGCCATCGCCGCCCTTGATGACCGCACCGATTCGACCCGCAGCCCTGAAGAGCGGCGCTGGCGCGTAGCCCTAGCCGACACCGGCACGGTGCCCATTGCCCTGACGCTCACGGATGTTGACGGCGCGGTGGCCACCGCCACCGTGGCCGTGACCACCGTCCCTGTACCCACCCGTCTTGAGGTCGATCCACCCGCTGCCCGCCTGTCGCCTGGCGCCTCCTGGCGTCCTCAAGCTCGGGTGCTGGATCAGGTCGGCCAACCCGTGGCGCTCCCCGTCATCTGGGAGGTCCCCGAGACGCCGTCCGTGACCTGGCAGGCCGTCGAAGGCCGCCTGGAGGTGGCCCCGGTACTGGCCGAGCATACGCCCGCTCGTCTGCGGCTGACGGCCCGCGTACCCGGCACGGGCCTGACCGCCGAGGTGACCGTGGACCTGAACCACCCACCGCGCCTGACGGCGGATCTGGAGCGGGACTATGGCATTCCCGGCGCCAGCCGTGTGCGCGTGATGCTGGCCGCGAGCGATGATCAGCCGGGGATGACCGTGCGTTGGTATCTCCCAGGCCGCACGGCTGCGGATGAAGCCCGCTGGCTCTTCCACCAGAACGGCATGGAAGCCCAGGTGGACCTCGACGAAGCCCCCACGCTCGAGGTCCAGGCCGTTGTCGTCGACGCGGACGGAGCCACGACCGCCACCTCAACGCTCCGTCTTGAGCGGGGGGTTGGCGTCCTCATCGCGGGGGAAATTCTTGATCTGCAGGCCCTTCACCTCCGGGATCAGGTTCATCAGCCCATCAGCACCACGCCCTTGGTCTGGACCCTGGATGGCCCCGGAAATCTTCAGGGCGCCGTCTACACCGCCCCCACGAATGTCTCCTACGACCAGACCGCCGTGGTGACCGCCCAGGTCCCGAACGGCCCCATTTTGAGTCGGCTCCACCTTGCCCTGCGTACCGCCACCCTGGTCCCGCACCTCGCCTCCGGCACCCTGCTGACCCCGGGCACCCGGGTCACGGCCGAGCTCCGCGATGGCCAGGGTGCCCTGTTGCCGGGCCCCCGCCTGTATTGGACCTCGGACCCCGCCGACCTGCTCACCGAGGACGGCATGATCCTCGACCGTTCACCGGGCGCGTATCGCATAACCGTCCACGCCGGCAGCCTCCAGACCTCCGTCAATGTCCTCCTCGATGGCCCGCCCCAGGTTGAGCCGACGGCAACCATCAGTGGCCCCCGGGACCTCCTCCTTACCGCCGCCATCACCGCCCCGGCCCAGCCGGTCACCGTGCAATGGCAGACCCAGGGCGCCGCTGGCCTGGTGCTGGACGATCCCCGGTCCGCCACCACCACCGCCCGCGCCACCGCCCCCGGCCCCTGGTCGGCCACCGTTACCGTGACCAGTGCCTCCGGTCGCTCCACCACCGCCACCCTCCAGGGCGTGGTGGCCGCCGTGCCGACCACCCTCGCCGTGGCCGCCCCGGAACCCCTCCTGGTGCAGCAACCCGCCGTCGTGACGGTTGACCTGGAGGATCAATTTGGCACTCCTATGGTGTTGCCTAGCAACCCGACCTGGGAGGTCAGTGGCCCGGCCCAGTTTGCGTCCGAACCTCCCATCCTCACGGCCCAGGCCCCCGGCCTCGTCAACCTGCGCCTGCAGACGGCGGGTCTGACGGCCACCTGGTCCGGCACCGCCCTGCATCAAGCCCCGCGATTCGGGGCTCTGCCGCCCCTCAGCGCCCCCTGGGGCGAGCCGCTCGACCTGATCGTGACTGCCGAAACACCCTCAGGCGGTCCGGCACCGACCTACCAGATCACGGGGCTTCCCCCGGGCATCACTGTTGATCCCGCCACCGGCCGACTGCACGGACAGGCGGCAGATCCGGGCACCTGGCCCCTGGGGCTGGCAGCCACCACCCCGAGCGGCACCGCCACGGCCCAGGCCACCTTGGTCATCCTGCCACGCCCCGCAGACCTGACCTGGAACCCACCGTCCACCCTCGTGGCTGACCAGCCCCTCGGTCCCACGCATCTGAACGCCGAGGCCCAGACCCCAGGGACCATCACCTATGATCCCCCCGCGGGCACCCGCCTGGCGCCAGGGATTCGCACCCTGACCGCTTTGTTGGTGCCCACTGACACCCAGCGTTATGCCGCCCGCCAAGTGACGATCCCCATTGAGGTGGTGGCTGCGGTGCCCGTCCTGACGTGGGCCCCGCCGGCCCCGATCGTCGCCGGGACGCCCCTCACCACCCTGCAGTTATCCGCCACCGCCAATGTCCCCGGGCAATTCGTCTACACCCCACCGCCGGGCACCGTGCTGCCGGCGGGCACGTCGATACTCAAGGTGACCTTCCTCCCCGAAGACCAGAGCAGCGCGACCACGGTGCTGCTCCAAGTCCCCCTCACGGTCCTCCCAGCCGACGGCAATGGCGGCGGCGGAGATGGCCCCGACCCCGTCCCGGATCCCTTGGCCGGCATAACCTTGGTTATCACCCCCGATGCCGCCCTAGCCGGGAATCAACAGGAACGCGATGGGGAAATGGTCTTCGTCACCAACCAAGCCTCGATCTCCCTCACCGTCGGCACCAACGTCGCCCTTCCCGAGGGCTGGAACGTCAAAGAGGTCACCATCACCGGGGGCGAGTCCCCAGCCAAGGCCACCGCCTTTGGCGCCCTCACGGTGCCCCTCCAGGAAGGCGCCAATACCCTGATCACCACGGTCCTTTTTGAGGGCCCATCCCCCCAGGCCCGCGCCGCCCCCCGTCGCCCTCACGGAGCCCGGGGTCGGGCGGTCTGTGGCGTCAGCACCCGGTTGTTCAGTTTGCCGTTGACCTTCGCCGCGCCCCGCGCCCCGCGTCCGGTCCGCGAAGCCCCCGGCAACCCGCCCAATCCGCCGCCAAACGCGTCGCGCTCTGGGGATCCTCTGCCCATCTACCGGGACAGCACCCCGCCAACCGCCGTCCTGACCATCCCTGCCGACTACCCCGACGCCCCCGCCCAGGCCCTCCTGGCCCCGGGAGCCCTGGCGATCCTGAACCAGGCCAGCGCCAGCGATTGCACGACCCAGCGTAGTCAGGGTTTGTTATCCTTTCCCCGCAACGGCTTTGCGGTCACGGTTCAGGCCAGCGAGCCCCTCTCGCTCCAATCGCCGCCCACCGCGAAGGTGGTGTACGAAGACGGCACGACCGTCTCCCTGACCGTGGAGGTGACCTCACCTAACGACCTTCGACCGGAACTCCGCATTACTGGGTTCAGCAACCTTCCGGATTCGGTGACCTACGACAGCCAGACCCTGGAACCGTCGGAAAGTCACGGCCGGGGGACGGTAAAGCTCACCTTGAAAGACCGCGCAACTACCAACGGAGGCAATACGGCCACGGATCTGCCGGTGGTGCAGGTGTGGAGTATGTGCACGCAGCCACCAATGCGGCTCGGCGTTCAACAGTTTCAATCGCCGGTGGTGGTCCCGACGGGCTCAAATCTCGCGGTAAAGGATGCCCTCGGCGAGTCTCCGATCCTCTCGACCATACTCACCCCACCCACGGTGGTGGGGGTTGGGAAGTTGTCCCAGATTCTGCCGGGTCATCCCGGTCTGCCCTCTTGGAGCCTGTCGGTTCCGCCAGAGGCCTCTGCTTCGCCTAAAAGCACCTTTATTGGGTGGGGCCTCGAAGATCGATTCCTGCATGGATTGGAGGTTAATACTCCTACAGCTTTATCTCCCGAGGTGTTGGATGTTTATGGCAATCGTTGGAAAACGTTATTCTTTCTTCAAAAGTCACTCTTTCGTAAAGAAATAGCATCTCTGCCAGCGCTGAATCCAGGTCTTCATTCCTATAAACATAGATGGATGTTTATGGAAACCACCATAGCTCCATTGCAAGATCCAACAATTCATCAGTCAAATGTCTATAATCATCAGTATGAGATAACTGTAATGGAACAATGGATACTTGCATTAAGGAGTCCATTGGTCTTGCCGTATCAGTTAATTGGTGAGGGTTGGCTGGGATTGACTGAAGGGTATGGCAGTGACGCTCAAGATCTTCAATTGGTCCCAGTACAAGGATCTCTAAATGAGTTGACGACCCTCGAACTCGAGATTTCTCAGGCTTATCCCTCGCACAAGCTTGACCCCATTTTTTATAAGAGAAATGTTCGGGCGTCAGTAACGCCATGGTATCCCCGCAGTGGGAAAACTCTATTTTATCCATCTTTCATTGGCTATAATGACAACGCCTATAAAATGAAAATGATCTTCGAGACGACATATCAAAATTACCTAAGTGGACAATCGACTTTAGAATTCGGGGAATATGACGGATCAATGGGGGAAGAATCAGAGGCTTATGGACTGATGCGTGATGAGAGTCGGGTGGGATTGTTACCGAGTTCCTTTGAGTCGATGATCCCCTCAGGTGGATTCACGGATATCGTCGCTGGCAATTATCTTGCCTCGTCGAGTCTGGTCACAGGCCACGAGGCTGTGGATCTTAAGTTGGTTATGCGCACTAGTGGTGGAACGAGCGGTCACTGCTTGCGTTCGGTGCAGAGTGAAGCCGGGGAAAGTGAGCAGTATGCTGTTAACGTCATTCCATCGGGATATCAGGTAAGTCAGGTAAAGCTTCGTCCTGGTTTTAATCGTATCCTTGGTAAGGCCAAATTGTTGGAACGTACGATTGAATTTCAGGGTGAGGAATCGAGCGAAGATTTAACAATGCATATTGAGACAGGCGTTGAAGCGTACGATTTAGATATCGAAGAGTGGATTTATTCCGGAACACTCGAAAGAACGGGATTTTATACTCCTCGGGCGACCGTCGTTCGTCCCGAATACGATTTTGACATCGTTACCGGCTTCCGCGCCGCTTGCTTAACTGCCGTCCAAAAATCCACCGCCCTCGCCGGCACCACCGGCGCCCTGCGCATCCGTGGCCCGATTAAAAAGACCGACCTCCTCGCCATTCTAGACGCGCAAGGCACGAACCTCCTCGGTACGGGGGACAACAAAATCCAACTCACCGGCCTCGACAACCACCCCTGGCTTCCCAACGCCGAATACGCCCCCACAAATGACCTCCTGCTGAAGATTGGCAAAAACGTCAAGCCAGGTACCTACGACGTAGTTTTAGGTGGGACCTATGACAACGCTGATGATTTGGTGAAGGCTTTGGGAGGCTACCGCATCAAGGATGCCCTGGTAATCGGTAAGGCGCAGGGTCTCGAGAAGGCGCAGGGCGTCGAGGAAGAGGTGGTCAAACATGACCGCCTCCTTCCCATCAGCGATCCCCACCCAGTCATCACCCTGGATCCCGTCCAGATTTCGCTGTCCCAAGTCAGCAATGGCATTGCCCGATTCCTCCTCACGGGGACGGTCACCGATGCCGTGGCGGACATGGACGAAAATGCCCGGCCCAAACGGGTGCTCTGCCTCGGTCACGAAGCCGCCATCGTCGATGACGCGCCCCCCGCCGCCGACCCAGTGTGGAAACCCCACGCGTGGCGAGGCAAGTTCTCCCTCCCCCTCGAGATCCCCCTGACGGCGGATGACAACCTGGTGCGAGTGACGGTGGAGAATGCGTTAGGGAATCAGGGATCCGCAGGACTTGTCTTGTCGGCCAAGGTGCACCTGGAAGGACCCGATCCTGGCGCATCGACGCGTAGCCGCGAGGTGGAGGTGATGCCGTGGGTGGCCGTCGGCCATCTGCTGAGTCGAGAGATTCCGAATACGGTGACCGTCCATCTGGGCGGCGGTCAGTCGTCCTTGGTGCTGGTGGAATCGAAGGCCGGAAGTGGCGACTTATCCGCGACCCTGGAGGACGGCACCATACTTACCCTGAGCCTCTCAGGACTCGTAGCCCCATCAGCGGGGCTCGGTACCCTCCCCGAGAATCTTTCGGGAATCCTGATCGTATGGCCTCTCGAAGTGGATCCGTGGTTGATCAACCTAGATGTGACGTGGTCGGAGGATGTGGGAATGTATGTCACCCGGTCCGTCGAGCCCCCCGAGGTGGCCGATCCCGAGGCGGCCTATGTGCCCGTATTGGATGCGATCACCTGTCGTATGGAGCCGTCATCAGGCGCGGGATTGATCCAGTCCATTCGCTTACGCCGTGAATTTCCCGAAGTTCTCCCCGTGCCTGTCGAGGCTTTCAGTTTTGCCGGGGTACCCTTCCACTGGGTGGCCTCGCCGGATGATGCCCGCGTTTGGATTTCGGATAAGGCGGTGATGTTGGTCCAACTGCCGGGCGCAACCGCGCCGCAAGTGATCCGGACCGGGGTCCCCGATCACCCGGCGGATCTCGCGGTGCGAAACGCCCGGGGCCAGGCAGAAGAAACTTACCAAGCCCTGATCATCCGCGACAGCCCCCATGACACGATCAGTGTTGGACGAGGTCTGACCGTGCGCATCACAGCCGCGGTTGAGGGTTGGACTCCGTCGGAAGCCGGTCAGTCCCTGACCCAGGGCCAATGGACGCTAGAGAATGACTCCTCTGCCTACGCCATGAATCTTGTCGAGCCCCAGGAGGTGGAATCCCAGCGTCATGATAGTCAGGAATGGATCATCGTGGGCCGCACCCTGCGAACGACGGAGTTTGCCTTCAAACTCACCGTCCCGCCCGGCGCGACTCTTGGCCTGTGGAAAATGGTTTGGACCGATCCGGATGGTCACCGCCACGAACTGCGGGATCAGGTGCGCATCGTCAATCCCAGTATCATCATGATCTGTCTGGACGGGGTGAATGGCGATCTGTTCAAGGAGGCCATCGCCGAAGCCGGGGCTGGATCAGGCCTCAATCTCATTTTCGGCAAGGCGGAACGGCCGCCCGGCGCGGAGCCGACCGGCCTGCCCACCATGCCGAATCCGCAATGGTTCAGTCCCAGCCCCACGGGCACGGCCATCAACAGCTTGCCATCCATTACCTGGACCAATTGGGCCACGATCTTCACCGGTAAGGAACCCGGTGAGCATGGTATCCTAGGAAATAGTTTCTTCCGACGGGAAGTGGAGGGTAGTCGGCCGGTGTTTTCGGCGAATGCGGAGGTGGCGGGGGATGGTAAAGATCATAAATTGGCGGCCACTTGTGGGCTTTCTCCACTTTTGCGACCAACCGTGGATACCCTCTATCAGGATTTTAACGGGATTTCGGCAAGCACCCCCATTGAACAGCGTGGCCCGGTGGTGTCAGTGCACACCTGGTATCCAGAAAAGAAGGGTACGGAGTTCTTTGACCAAGCGGACTACGGAAAATCTCGTATTTCCCTTGGGCATCAGATATCTGAGCGGTACCTCTGGCTATCAAATGCGGGTGGTCTGGCATCCATGCAAAAGTTTTTAGGCATAGAGAACTACTTGGACGCATTAGAGCATAACGAGGAGGGGGCCCGCGCAGCGGATGCGATCAGTGGCGCACGTGCGTTGAACTACCTGACTGACCCTGCGCGTATTCCAGCAATCATGGGCATCTATTTCCCTGGGCCTGATAATATCGGACATGCTCAAGGGCGTTCGTCTCCTGGAAATGATCCGAGCAAGTCTCTATCCGTCACGAAAGACCATCTCATGTCCCATGATGGAACCGATGGGCAATTGCAGCGGCTGCATAAACGTGTTCGTGAAATGGGGGCGCAGAATGCGGTTATCTGGCTCGCCGTAAGCGATCACGGTTTAATGGGCACGAATCGTGATCAGCACGCTTTCCCAGAAAGCCGAAAAAGGTCTTTCAATCCGCTCGTGACATTTCCGGAATCGGGTGATGGCAACAACGGGCTGACCGGGGGTTTGTTCAGCTTGCGGGATTCCCGGCGTGGTATGGATTACTCGAATATTCGGAGTCCTCGACCAGTAGATGACTTTTATTCGGAAATGGAGGTATTTTTCCGAAGGGTCTTTGACGATGCGGCCACAGTTCGGAATCAGGATCAAACCACGAATTCGGTTTGGTATGGGCGTAAAATCACATGGAATGGTGAAACTAAAGAGGGTGTAGACGCCTTATGGGCAAAAGAATTCCCGGTTCGTGGAATCTATAGTCCAGATGGTGGATTGGCCCATATCTACGTTCGTGGGGCTGGGAACGACGAAAACAATGACGTTGCATGGAACTCCGGAAGCCCTGCCGACCTCCCCCAGCGCGTTCGCGAGTTGGCGTGGTACATCGCTAGGGAATCGCTTGGTGATTTTACGGGTTTCCCAGGCAATGCGCCTTTGATGCCGAAAAACGTTGGTAATCCCAGCGAGGGCAGTCAGTTCAAGGATGCCTTGAAGTGTACGATCAATGGTGAAACGGTTGCGGCGGTGTTTGTTTGGAATGAAGGTAGGTATCAGCGATTTGTCCCCCTGAATTCACCTCAGCTTTCTGAAACGAGAGATATTACCGTTAATGAAAATGGAGGCTCCGCATGGATAGATGCCGTAAATCGGTTGAACGGAATGGCAGTAGGACAGACCATAAAGCGGTCGGGAGATATTGTACTGCTTTTCAATACACAGGAATTTTTTGCGACTGTGAATGATGACAAGGAAGAGGAACTAAACGGCTGGCATGGTGGTCCAACGAAGGCTGAGTCTGTTACGCCGATCATCTATGCCTCTCCTGGGTACGGATGGTATTCCGGGGCCA
>CAIUVD010000251.1 GCA_903902515.1 uncultured Planctomycetota bacterium
GCGCCGCTGGCGCGCTCGAAGGCTGAAATTTCCGATGCGCGCCAGCGGCATGCGGTCCCGGGGACGACAGGGTTTCTGGTGGCCAAGGACGCTCGTGCCAGGTTGGGTATCGATTTCGGAGAGGTCCTGATCGCTGGGCGCCCTCAGGCACCTTCCCTCGGGCTCAAATCCGCCATAGTGCCCGCCCCTTCACGAGATACCCCATGACCGCTTCCTTCGGAACCTGGATCGGGACCGGCGCCGCCGGCACCTGGACGCCCCGCATCGACAACGCCCTGGTCGACGACCCGCGTTTCCCGGCCCTCAAAGAGGCGGCTGCGGCGGGCGTGTCGTTTGCCAATGCGGTGGTGGTGGTCACCGGGGCCAGTGATCCGAATTCCATCGGCTATGCGATTGCCCGGAATTTCGTCCAGGGTGGGGCCAAGGTCGTGATCACCGGCAGCCGTGATCTGCCCAAGATCACCGCCACCGCCGAGAAGCTGGCGGCCGAGTTCGGCACCGGGTCGGTGCTGCCGGCCCAGGTGAATCAGGGGGATCTGGCCCAGGTGGATGCCCTGCTGGAACACCTCAAGTCCCAGAACCTGGCGGTCACCCACCTCTACCCGTTTGCCGCCATCAACCACCCGGCCCTGTTCGTCGGCATCAAGCCGGATGACTACCTGAAGGTGTTTAGTGTCAACGTCTTCGGCGTCTTTCACTTGGCTACGCAGCACGCTCGTCGGGCGCCTCGCCAGGGGCCGTGGTTCGTGTGCGTACCCCTGTCGCCCAATGATGGCCGTCTGCAGGGTTCGGGCCTGTACCCGGCGACTAAGCAGGCCCTCCTGCCGATCGTCGTCCAGGGCCAGCACGAGGTCGGTGACCGCAAGGGCGGCATTTACACCGGCCTCTCCATCGCTTGGACCCGCAGTGCCCTGATGAGCGGCCTCGATGCCGGCGTCGAGAACGCCAAGGCCCAGGGCCTGAAGGTCTTCGAGACCCAGGACACGGCGGATGTGGCGACCCTGTGCGGCACCCCCGCCGCGGCCGTCCTCAAGGGCACGGTGCTCGATGCCGCCGGGGGATTCGGTAAGGTCGATCCGAAGGACATGGCCAAGGTTTTTGCCGGGCACTGACGGATGTGGCCCCTGCTGGTGGCGGGCCTCACCGCCTGCGCCCTCGCGGTCGTCCTGACCCGGGTGGCCCTGTTCCTGGCCCCCCGCTGGCGGTTCCTCGATCGGCCCGGTTCCGAGGCCCATAAACAACACGCTGCCGTGGTTCCCTATGGCGGCGGACCGGCCATGGGCATCGCCCTGGCCGTTGCCCTGGCCGTGACCCTGCCCTGGGCATCCCAGGTTCCCGTGGAAGAAGCCCGCCCGGATCATGGGCCCCTGTGGCCGATCCTGGTCGGCGCCGTTGGCCTGTTGTTCGTCGGGCTGTGGGACGACCGCCGGGCCCTGGGCCCGAAGACGAAATTGGTCCTGCAGACGGTGTTTACGGTCGGGGCGGTGTGGTTGGGCGATCTTGGCATCGACAGCCTGCGGGCATGGCCGTGGCTGTCGTTCCTGGCCGCCTGGGGGTGGTTGGTTCTGGTGACCAATGCCTTCAACCTCCTGGATCATGCGGACGGCGTCAGCGGTGGCTGTGCGGTGGTGTGCTGCGTGGTGCTGGTCATTGGGGCCCTGCTGGGGGGGGATGTGCCCCTGGCCCTGCTGTTCATCGCCCTCGGCGGGGCCCTCTTGGGCTACCTGTTCTGGAATGCTCCGCCGGCCCGCATTTACATGGGTGATGCGGGGGCGCTGCCCCTGGGATTCCTGATTGGGGTCGGGACCCTCTCCATCACCTTCTGGCCGGCGGAAAGCAGCAGTAACTTCCTGGCCCTGCTGTCACCCCTGATCATCACCGCGATTCCCCTGTTCGATACCGGGGCGGTGATCGTCAAACGCCTGCGTCGCGGGAAGCCCATCATGCAGGGGGACCGCAACCACATTAGCCACCGGCTGGGGCGTCTGGGCCTGTCGCCCAAGGCGACCATGGCCACCGTGGTCTCCCTGCAGGTGGCCCTGGCGGGGTCGGTGCTGTCCCTGCGTTCTGGCGATCTGGCCAGCGGGGTGGTGGTGATCCTGACCGACGCGGCGATTCTGTTGGCGGTGGTGATGCTCGAAACTGCCCGGGACGAGGGCCCTCGCTGATGCCCCGCCTCCACGACCTGCTGATCGTTTTGCTCGTGGGACTCCGCCCCCTGGTGTGGGATGGCGACCCGGCGTCGATGGCCAATCTGGTCTACTTGGCGGTGGTTCAGGGGGCGGCCATGGCGGCCCTGGTGGACATCAGTCGAGGCATGGCATTCCGCTGGTCCCCCATGGCCACGGTGACCACGGCCCTGATCCTTAGCCTGTTACCGGCGTGCTGGTTCGCCCCGGTTCCGCCGGAAGGCCGGGCCTATGGGGTGCAGCTGGTAACGACGGGTGTCCTGGGGTGGTACCTCCTGCAAGTACTGCCGGGGCGCGGCTCCCTGATCCAGGCTTCCCTCCTCGGTGGACTGGCGGTGGAAGGGGTGCTGGCCCTGGGCCAAAAAGTGTTCGTCCTCCCGGCCATGGCCCTGTCGAATCACCAGGGGGAATTGGCCCAGAACATGGCCGATATTCCCACCGCCGACTTGGGCGAACGCATCGCCAATGGCGGCATTTTTGGTACGTTCACCCTGTCCAACTTGCTGGCCGCGTGGTTGCTGCTGGCGGTGCCCGTGGCCCTGGGGGCGGTTCGTAGCGGCGGCCCGACGGGCGCCCGGATGGTGGCCCTGGTTACGGCCCTGGGCGGGGGCCTGGCCTTCGCCATGACGGCCAGCAAGGGCGCGTGGTTAATCGCAGCCGGTGTCCTGGGTTTGGCCTGGGCCTGGCATCGCCGGGCCTGGTGGATCCTGGCCGCTGGGCCCTTGGCGGTCCTTGGACTTTTTCAGATGCCCTCCGTGGCGGCAGCCTTGGAAGCCTCGGCCACCGTGCGCTGGGAATACTGGCAGGGGGCCTGGGGCCTGGTGACCACCGCTCCGTGGACCGGCCACGGCTGGGGGGCCTTCGGCCAAGCCTCGGCGGCTTTCATGCCGGTGACGGCAGAGCCCACTCGCATCGTCCATCAGGGCCTGCTGGAGGTGGCGGTGTCGGCCGGCATTCCCATCGCCCTGCTGTGGGCGGCGGGGGTGGTGTTCCTGGTCTGGCCCCGGAAGTCCCTCGGGGCGCCCGCCGCTGGCTCGGGGACCGTCTCTGGGGGCCTGGTGGTGGCGATCTCGGTGTTCGCGGTCCTCTATGGCAGCCTCCTGGGGGGGCTAGATGGCAACCTCGGCTGGTGGCCGGGTGGTGGCGGCCTGGCGGTGGTGCCCTGGGGGGCGCTGCTGGGGCTGATTCTGGGCTTGGTGGTGGTGGGAACCCGGGCCTTGCCCGTGGCTCCCCGGTCGTGGCTGGTCCTGGCGATGGTGGCCTTCCTGCTCCACAGTCAGATCGACATGGATTTCCTGAGTTTTGCCTGCCTCGGGACCCTCGCGGTGCTCGCGGTGCTGGCGGGTGACGGGGGGCGGCCCATCCCGGGGCGGGGCCCGGTGGTGGTCACGGCCTTGGTGCTGCCGCTGGTGGGATTGGCCACCCTCGGTTGGGGGGTCCTGGCGGTGGGACAACGGCAGGCCGCCGAGGATGCCAGTCTTCTCCGCATCGCGGCCCAGGGGGGCGAAGAGGGAACCCAGGTCCTGGAAATGCTGGCCCAGCGCCCCGTGCCGCCCGCCGGACGATCCGCGGCATTCATGGAGGTCCTCACGCGCACCCGACAAGCGGCGGCCGATGATCATCCCCTGGTCCTGCGTCTGGCCCTGTTCACGCCTCCCGGGGCCGAGCGCTTGGCGATCCTCGACGGGCTCCGGCCCCACCTGCCCTGGCATGCGGGCCTCCGTTTCAACCGCGCCGAGGACCTGATGGTGCTGGGTCGGTGGGAGGACGCCGTGGCAGAGGCACGGAGCGGCATCGAACGGGCCCCGGCGCATCTCGATCTCCATCGTCGCTTTGCCAGCCTCCTCGAACGGGCGGCCCGGGCCCAGCCGGAACGGGCCCCCGTGTGGTGGGCGGAACGGAAGGCGGTCCTCGACGATATCGCCCGCCTCACGGCGGTCGTCCATCCGAAAAATCGCTGAACCCGGCCGCGCCGATTTGGGCGTCTTGTGGTTCCCTATCACGAGGTAGGGTCCGCGCCCATGCGTTTTCTCCTGCTTCTTGCGTCGGTGTCCCTGGGGGCCGTGGAACCCGTTACCGGCTATCGTCTGGCGGATCATCCGGCCCCGGTTATCCGGGTCTTGGCGGGGTGGACCGAGCCCCAACGGACCCTCGACCTGATGCCGGAAGTCCCCGGCCGGGTGGCCCAGGTGCTGGTCGAGGAAGGTCAACCCGTAACGACCAGCCCCGTGGTGGTCCTGGAAACCGACCTGGCGGATCTGGCGGTGGCCTCCGCCGAGGCGGCCCTGGCCCAGGCCCAGGCCCAGGAAGTGGCAGCTGTCAGCGATGCGGCCCGCGCCGAAGGCGATCGCGCCCAGGCCCGTCGGGATTGGCAGCGGGCCCAGAGCCTGGGGGCGACCATCAGCGAGCAGGAGCGGGATGCCGCCGCGCTGGCTGACCAGCGCACAACTCATGATGCCGCGGCTGCCGCAGCCCGGCGCCAGGCGGCGGCGGCGGCGGTCAGCCAGGCTACCGCTGCTTTTAAGACCGCCCAGGCCCAGCGGGCCCGTCACGACATCGGAGCCCCCACCGGCTGGATCGTTACCCGGCGGCAGGTCCATCCCGGGGCCCAGGTCGGTACCGGGACGCTGTTACTCTCCTTGGCCGACACCAGTGCCCTGGTCATCCGCCTGCGCTGCGATGAAGCCGAGGTCGCCGCCCTGCGGGCGGCGGGTGCGGCAATTCCCGTGCGGTTTGCCGGCGGCGTCACGGCTTCGGCGACCCTCCGCCGGATCGAGGTCGGGTTCGACCCGGTGTCGAAGAAACGCCTGGTGGAACTGGCCCTGCCCGGCAGCGCCGCCCCCGAGGCCAGCGGCGGCTTGGCGGTGGAAGTCCCGGTGGCGGTCGCGGATCCCTCGGGGGGTCTGCGGATTCCGGCGAACCTGGTGGCCTGGACCCTGGAGCAGCCGACGGTCCGTCTGGAGGACGGCCGCCGCCTTCCAGTCCTGGTCCTGCGCCGGGAATCGGACGCGGTGATTGTCAGCCCCACCGGCCTGCCCACCGACGCCCGCCTTATCGCCCCCTGATCGGACGACCCCATGCGCTCCCTCGTCCGCTTCGGCCTCCGTCAGACGGTGCTGATGAATGTCGTCTTTGTGGCGACCGTCATCTTTGCCGCCATCTGGGCTCTGCCCCGGCTGCCGGTCGACCGCTACCCGAACTTCAACTTCGGGGAGGCCACCATCACCGTCCGTTGGCCCGGGGCCTCGCCCCAGGATGTGGAACGGCTGGTGGTCAAGGTCCTGGAGGACGCGATCCGGGGCATGGATGACCTGGAGTACGTGCGCAGCGCCGCCATCGCCGGCCAGGGCG
The DNA here is from genome assembly GCA_903902515.1 of uncultured Planctomycetota bacterium. Classification (GTDB taxonomy): domain Bacteria; phylum Planctomycetota; class UBA11346; order UBA11346; family UBA11346; genus CAIUVD01. The sequence goes on from CAIUVD010000251.1 coordinate 5,541, forward strand.
AGATCAACGTCAAGTTCATCGACGACACGGCCTACGAAAAACTCTACGAGGAATTGCGCCTGCGGGTGTTGGCGGCCCAGAACCGCCTGCCGTCGGCCAACGGCAAGCCGTTGACGCCCATCTTCGCGCTGGTGGAAACCGACCAGTGGTTGCCGGTGCTTCAGGTATCCGTGGTGCCCGATGGGGCGACCCCGGTGGCCCGGCGGCAACTGACCCTGCTCTCGAAGGAATTGCAGACCCGTTTGGAGGGGCTCCCGGGCGTCAAGCGCGTGGACCTGTGGGGCGATGAAAGCGAACAGTTCGTGGTCGGTCTGGATCCCGTCGCCCTGCGCCGCCATGGCGTCAGTCCCGGCGAAGTGGTGGCGGCCCTGCAAAGTTCCGGCATTAGCCTGCCGGGGGGTGTCCTCGGCACGGCCGCCGGCGAGCGCCCCCTGCGTATCGACGGGCGTTTTCAGGATCGGGAGGCCATCCTGGCGGTCGCCGTGCGGCGGGATGGCAACGGCGGTCTCCTGCGGGTGGCGGATCTGATCGATGCTCAGGCTACGGGCCCGGTCTCCTTTGATGGCGGCACTCGCATCACCCTGGATGGTCGGGATGCGGTGGCCTGCAAGGTCCTCAAGGATCCGACGGCCGATGCCCGGGCGGTGAAAGCCCTGGTCGAGGAGGCCCTCGGGGCGTTCCGCACCGCCCATCCGGACGGGGGCTTCCGCACGGTCATCAGCCTTGATTCGACGATTCCGATCAGTGATTCGATCAGCGTGCTGGGTTCCAATTTGCTCCAGGGCTTTGCCCTGGTCCTGATCGTCTTGACGGCGATTCTCGGCCTGCGGGCGGCGAGCCTCAGCCTCTCGGGCATGATCTTCGCCTTCCTCGGCACCCTCATTTATTTCAAGCTCACGGGCAGCAGCCTTAACGAACTATCGCTCCTCGGGTTCGTGATCGTGGTCGGTATCTTGGTCGACGACGCGGTAGTGGTTCTCGATAATATCATGCGTCACCGCGAGGAGGGTAAGCCCCTCGACCGGGCCCTGATCGACGGGGCCACCGAGGTTTTCTGGCCGGTGGTGGCGTCCGTCGCTACGACCATGGCCTCGTTCCTGCCGCTGTTGATGATGACCGGCGTCGTCGGCCAGTTCTTCTCCTTGGTCCCGACGGCGGTGGTGGTGGCCCTTGGCTTGTCCCTCATTGAGTCTCTACTGATGCTGCCGGGCCACGTCCAGGCCCTCGATCGCGTGCTGGGCCCTCCGCGCATCCGCCAGCGGAGCAGCGAGGAGGCCGTCCTCGGCTACCTCAAGGAACGCTCCCTGGTGGGGACCTTGGCCCGGCGTTACGATGGCCTGCTAACCTGGGGCCTCCGCCGTCCCTGGACCTCCGTCACGCTTACGGGGGTGCTGTTTCTTTTGGCCATCGGCGTTCTCGCCCAATCCGCCGCCGCTCCGTTCATCGGCATGCGGCCCCTGCTGAAACTCGAGTTCTTCCCCTCCGATGCGAGCATCGTCGAAGCCCGCGTGACCATGCCCGTGGGCAGCACCCTGGCCCAGACCGATGCGACGGTGCGGGAGATTTCCGCCTATGTCGCGGCCAAGGGCCCGGGCCAGTCGGCGGCCGTCCAGGGCATTGCCGGTCTGACGGTGGATTCCACCTACAAGCCCCAGTGGGGGTCCCAGTACGGCATGCTCCAAATCGAGGTTGCCGGCCGCGAGACCCGGACCTTCGACGACCCCGCGGCCTGGATCGAGGGCCTGCGTAAGGAGCTCACCGACCGTTTCCAAAAGGATGGCGTCCGCCTGACCGTCCAAGCCGGCCAGGGGGGTCCGCCCACGGGCCTGCCGGTCAATGTCCGTCTGGCGGGCCTGGATGATCCGATGGTCCGCCGGGCTGCCCGGGACCTGGCGGCGTGGATGGAGGGCGCGGCCACGGATCCCCAGCATCCCCTGCGGGGGGTGGTGGATGTGGCGGTGACCGGCGACCGTCGGGGCCCGATCCTGTCTTTCCAGCCCGATCGTGATCGTCTGGCCCGCCTGGGGATCGGTGAGCCGGAGGCGGCTGCCTTTGCCGCCTCGTTGGTGGAGGGTTCCTACACCGGCGACCTGCGACGGAGCGACGATGACATCCCGGTCACGGTTCGCCTGTCCCGTCCGGCGATGGCGGCGGACCTGGCGGTGGCCGACGCCGTGCCCCTGCGGTCCCTGCCCGATGGTCAGGTGGTTCGCCTGGCAGATGTTGGCCGCCTGACCCTGACCGAGGAGCCGACGGAACTGATCCGCCGGGATTTCGTCAGAACCTTGACCGTCACGGCCCTGCTGGCCGCCGATAGCCCCATCAATGCCTTCCAGGCCAATTCGATTGTTCAGCGGTGGGTTGCGGAGCGGCAGGCCTCATACCCGGGGGTGGTCCTCGGCTTTGGTGGCGAGGCGGAATCCACGGGTCGGACCTACGCAAGCCTTGGCCTGGCCTTTGCCGTGTCGTTGTTTGCCATTTACACGATTTTGGCGATGCAGTTCCGGAACTACGTCCAGCCCTTGCTGATTATGTCGTCCATCGTGTTTTCGATCACCGGCGTGGTGCTGGTGATGGGCGTCTTCGGGGCCCTGGTCCAGGCGGGCGGCGGACTGGTGCGGGCCGAGCGGGCCCTGTTCACGGTCAACTCGTTCATCGCCATCGTCGCCCTCACGGGCATGGTGGTGAACAACGCCATCATCCTGATCGACTTCATCAACAACCGCCGGGCCGAGGGCCGCGCCCTGCTGGAGGTTCTGCGCGAAAGCGGTCACCTCCGCCTGCGGGCGGTGCTGCTCACGACCACCACGACCATCGCCGGCTTCCTTCCTACGGCCATCGGGATACCGGAGTTCAACCTCACCTGGAGCCCGATGGCGACGGCGTTTGTGGCCGGCCTGATGCTTTCGACGCTCCTGACCTTGTTGGTGGTGCCGGTCCTCTACCTGCTGATGGAACGCCACCCCCGCCTCAGCCTCGTTGCGTCCCTCGTGACCGGTGGCCTGGCCCTGTCGGGTTTCGCCGCGCTGGTGTGGTGAGGCTTTCGCTCAGGCGCAGGCCGCCATCCAGGCGGCCCGGTAGGCCGCTAGGCCCGGGATGGTCGGGCGGGCCACGGGGCGCTCGCTGATGACGATCGCCTGGCCCACCCCGGCCGGGGTGGTGCCCGCCAGCAGGGCGTGCCCCAACAGGGCGGCGCCGCTGGCGGTGGCCTGGGCGAGGTCGGTGCAGGCGACGGTGGTCTCGGGGAACAGGGCCGCCAGCACGCCGAGGAACGTCGGGTTGTTGCGGAAGCCGCCTTCGACGAAAATCGTCGTCGTGTTGCTGATGCCGGTGCGCCGCAGGGCGACCTCGGTCTGGAGGGCCAAGCTGACATTCAGCAGGTCGTGGGCCACGGCCTCGTCCCGGAACCAGGCGGGCACCTTCCCGGCCCTGGCGTCGGCGAGGCTGATCTCCTGGCCGCCCTCCAGGAGTCCACCCTGACGGCGAGGGAACTGGCTGGCATAGGCCCCCGGCAGGATGGCGCGACCGTGGTCCTGGAGGGTGGCGTTCACCCGGGCGGCGTCGAAGGCCGGATCCGCGCCGCCGATCAGGCCGTGGTACAGGCCGTAGTCCATGCCGCCCATCAGGAAGCTGACCTTGGTCAACCCGCCGAGGGCGTCGATGTTAAAGATGACCTTCTGGCCGATTTCATCAGGCCTGTATACCGCTTCGCTAACGCGGTGCATGGCCACGCACCAGGTGCCCGTGCTGTTGAGCACAAAGTCACGCCCAGCGTTCTTAATCAGGTAGGGCAGCAGGGCGCCGTTGGAATCGTGGATGCCGACGGTGACCGGCAAGGCTGGCAGGCCGGTGCGGCGCTGGACCTCGGGGGTCAGGGTGCCGAGGCGGTCCCACGGGTTCTTGAAGGCGCAGTCCACGGCATGGGCGACTCCGAGGGTATGGGCGGCGGTGGAGGGCTTTTTGGCCCGCAGGTCGAGGAGAAACGAGTGGTTCGCGGCATAGGTCGCCTCGGTGGCCAGGGCCCCCGTGAGGCGCCAGCCCCAGAACTGCGGGTAATTCAGGAGGTGGGCCGTCCGGGCGAAGCGGGCTCCGTATTTCTGCTGGGCAAACAACACCATCTTGGCCGGATTGATAAGCAGGGGCAGGTCGCAGGTGCCAGTTTCGTCCTGGAGCATGTCCAGGGGGCCGCACAGGCGGGCGAAGTCGGCATCGAGGGTCGCTTGGGCGGCGGGGCCTAGGTCGTGCTCGTAGGCGATCACTGGGATGGCCAGGGTGCCATCGTCAGCCACGGCGGCCCAGGTCGCGCCGTGGGTGGTCACCGACAGGGCCTGGAAGGGATGGGCGCGGTAGAGGTCGGCGAGGTTGTCGAGGAGCCAGGTCTCGATGGCGGTGGTCTGCTCCACCAGCACGCCGTCGGCATCGAGGATGGCTGGAAAGGAGGCGCTGCGATGGTCGACGACCTGGAGCCGTTGGTCGATCAGGGCGACCTTTTTGTTGGTTTTCCCAAGATCGATGACGGCGACGAGCTGGCTCACGGGGAGTCCTCCTGCGGGGGCGGAAGCCTAGGCAGGATCTCCTGAAATGCATCAGGGGGCCGACCATTGGTCGGCCCCCTGATGAGGTCACATCCGAGTGAACTGCCGCCGATTACTTGGCGAAGAACTCGATAACCTTCTGAATGTTCACGGGCATCGGGATCTGGTCGGCGCCGGGCAGGGCCTCGATGGTGATGGCCAGGGTGTCCAGGTCGACCTTGAGGCCGCTGGGGCGCTCCAGGAGGGGGGCGTTGACGGTGACGCGGATGTCTTCGCGGTTGCGGGCCTTCTCGCGGACCTGGATCACATCGCCGACGCTGACGGCCTGGCCGGGGCTCTTGGCGCGGCGGCCACCGAGGTTGATGTGGCCGTGGCCGATGAGCTGACGGGCCGCGGGAATGGTGCGGGTCAGGCCGGCACGCCACACGAGGTTGTCGAGGCGGCTCTCCAGGAGGCCGATCAGGTTACGGCCGGTGTCACCCTGGCTGGCGTAGGCCTTGTCGAAGAGGTTGCGCAGGGCCTTCTCGGTCAGGCCGTAGTGGAAGCGCAGCTTCTGCTTTTCCTTGAGGCGCTGGCCGTACTCGGAGACCTTCTGCATGCCCTTGCGCTGGCTGGCAGCGTAGCCGGGGGCATTGGGGCGGCGGGTCAGGGTGCCGGTGGTCAGACCGGGGAGTTCCTGGCCGAGGCGACGAATGATGCGGAGCTTGGGGCCGTGGTAGCGGGACATGGAGGTCTGCCTTGCGGGGTCGGTGAAGGTCACCGGGTACTGCCGTCCAGGGGGTCATGCGTCATGCAGGACATCTGGGAATGGCTGAAGAGGGGCGGGATGATGGGAGGAAATCCCCGAAGACAAGGGGTCGCTAATAAGGTGCATCTTGCCAGGACCCGACGCGGCCCAATTATCGATCCAAGGTCACCGCGAACATGATCATGCGTCCCCGTGTCCTGTCCTTCCTCGTCGTTGTTGAGCGCCTGGCGATGAGCTGGGTGCTCCTGGTGACGGTGACCATCACGGCGGTCGCGGCCGAAGTCCCCGCCAAGGCCGCCCTCCGGGTTAACGCGGAGGGGGTCATGAGCGAGGCCAAACGACTGCAAGACCTCTACCGAGCGGATCCTACCAAGTCCCAGCATCTTATTGCGGCCGCCCTGGCCTTTCACCAAGCCCAGGACCTTTTTGCGAAGGCCGGCCTGACCGATCCGCAATGCGACGCCCAGGCTTCGTTACTGTGGTGCCGCAAGCAGATGAATCAGCCGACCATCCAGGCCTTCCAGCGACGTCTGGCCGGTGAGGCGGAGCCATCCGCTCCTCCGGCTGCCTCTGAATCCCCGGCAGCGGAGCCAGCCCCCCTCTCCCCCGAGGAGGTGGCGTTTGGCAAGGCCAAGGAATGGGTCGGACATCATCCGGGGGATCACCAGGCGATCATCCGGGCGTGGCGCACGGTGTCCCAGTCGTTCCCGGATACCGCCAAAGGGCTGGAAGCCCAGGGCTTGGCCGAGGCGGAACAGCGCCGCTATGAGGAAGGGATTCGTCGTGGCGACATCCCCGTGGCGACCCGTCTCAACCCCTTGGCTCCGGCCCCGGTTGGGGCTGGCAAGCCCCTGCCGCTTGAAGCGGACCTCAAACGCGGTCAGGCGGAATTGAAGAAAACCCTGGCAACCTTGTGGAGCAAACGTGCCCCGGCTGATCGGCGGAAATTGATTGAGCGATTGCTGGCCGAGGCCGACCGCCGGGCGGAGGATCCCGCCGTAGTGGTGGCTGCCCTCCAGGAGGTCCTGCGTCAGGCGGAAGAAATCGATGGTTACGAGGCGGTGCTGGCGGCGGTAGAGCGCTTGTCGGTCTTCACCGGCATGGATCCCCAGGCACTGGTGCTGGCCTCTGTCCGCAAGATGCGAGGGGGTACGGTCACCCAAGCCGTGATCGCGTTGGTGAATAACCCCCAGGATAAGGCGGCAAACGTGGTGGTTGGACGGTATTTTGCGGTAAACCTCGGTTCCTGGGAGGATGCCTTGCCGTTTTGGATCCATGGGGCGGACCAGGAGCTTCGGTCCGCAGCGGTGGCCGACTTCCTGGAGCCCTCCACGACCCAGGGGATGCTGGAGGTTGGGGATGCCTGGTTTGCGATCGGTAAAAAACGCAACGAGCGAGACCTGCGGATCGCCTGCTTTCAGCGGGCACAGGTGTGGTACGAGAAGGTCGCCCCGGAACTCAGCGGCGAAGCCGCCCAACGGGTCAGTCAGCGTCTGGCGGAGATCGTAAAGGTCGTGCCGTTGGTCATGGACCGCCTGAATTGGTCGGCCCTCACCGAAGCCCAGTGGGAGCGGTTGAAAGGCACGGAGGTCACCGTCGAACTTCGCGTTGATCGCACCCAGACCGGGGTGGTCCTGAAAGCCGGAGAACAGGTGCGCGTGGTTCCCCATCCCAAGGATCGCTGGACGTTCCGCACCACCTGGACGGGTGAAAAAACCGTCGACTTTCGGGGCCTCCTGGACCCGGGTGAGGGCGATGGTGCCGACGGGTCGGCGGGCCGCTTGCGTTTCGGGGCCTTTTCCATGGGTCTCGGAAACGGGAATGGCCAAGTGCCGGGCCTGATCTCGGGTCCTGGCTCCCTGTGGTTCGAGCCCCACCGCCCGGGGGGCGTCCAGTCCGCCTCCGGTGCCATCCGTGTCAAGATCGTGCCAGCCCAGAATGAGTGAGTTCCGCCTCGTCGACCAATTCGATGGCATGATCGGACCCAGCCAGTTGCTGGCCCTGGTGGATCAGGCTGCCCCGTGGCTGGCCCGCCATCCCCTCACCCTCCGCCCGGGCCGCCCGGCCACCGTGTCTTCCGGCCCCGACGGCTGGCGACATGTCCTCCGCCGGGCCGCTGACATGATTGGCAAGGAACCGACCACCACCGAGGACCGGGACGACTACCTGGCCTTTTGCCTGGCCTGTCACCATGCCACGGTGGCCACCTATGTGCCAACCGACGTCGATGCCAAGATCCGGGGCGTGCTGTGGGCCCGGGGCGATCGGGACGTGGTGCGTCGCCGCTGGGCCCTGGTCAAGGACGCTATGACGTGGGATGTCCACGCCGTTTCCACCCGGGTGGTCGATACGGAGTTCGGGCCGGTCAGCGGTCACAATGGTGAGTGGTTCGGTTGCCAGGGCGGTGCCCTAGGCGCGGCTCTGCGGACCGGCGACACGGAACTCGCCCACGAGGTCGGGGACTCGATCGCGGCCGAGTTGGACCGGGAGGTCGCCGCCTTCACGGCCGCCGCCAAGGACTACCGCAGCGATGGCTGGGATCTGATCCGCCTCGCCTGGATCCTGACCCACAATGTGGGCGACCTCGACCAGGGCATTTCCTTCTGGCCGGAAGAGGCCCCGGCCTACCAGCCGTGGCGCGACCGCTTCCATCGCTTGGCCCACGAAAACGGCGGAGCCTGGAACAAGGCATTTTTACGGGCCAAAGCCGTCTACCAGACCGTGTCCGCCGAGGGCCACCGCCATTATCCCCTGCGCCAGGTGAAGGCCCTGCGTCGGGATGTTGGTCTTCTGCTGCCCCTCGGACCGTGTTTCGAGGTCTGGGGCGCGGCGGTGGCCACCAACAAGGCCCTGTCCGTCGACGATCGGGCGGAGGTCCTCGCCGCCCTCTTGGCGGGCATCGCCAAGGTCGCGGGTCAAGTCGGTTACCACCGAGCGATCCACGGCCTCGCCGAAGCGACCTCCGGCGGTATCGACACGCTGGCCAAACGCTTGCCCAAGGGCGTCCAGGCGGGCCTCAAGGATGCACTGCTGCGTCAGCACCTCGGAATGGCCCCCAGTTCGTTCCTGTCGTCCATTGCCAAGAAGGCCCGGGAGGCCCTGAAGGCTTCCTGAGGGTTATTTGCGCGATGAAGCTCGGGGCCGGGTGACCTTGGCCCGGCCTTCCAGTTCGCCGAGGATATTTTCGTCGGCGGCGACGGTCAGGACCATGGTCTCTCCATCGAGGGTTTCGCTGCGGATCGCCGCCCGGGCCCGGACCCAGGCGTCCGTGGCCCCGTCGGTGACGGGGTAGCGGACCTCGGCGGTGGCGGTGGTCCGTTCGACGTGGACGGCAATCGCGTCCCGCAGGGTTTCAATGCCCTCGCCCGTGAAGGCACTGATGGCCACCGCGCCCTTGTGGCGGCGGCGGACGGCCGCCAGGACCGTGCGACTGGGACAGGCATCCATCTTGTTGAAGACGGTGATCATCGGGACGTTGTGAGCCTCGATAGTTTCCAGGACCTTGGTCACGGCGGCGATCTGCTCTTCCATCACTGGGCTGGCGCTGTCGACAACGTGGAGCAGCAGATCCGCTTCCCGGACCTCGCTGAGGGTCGCGTGGAAACTGGCGATCAGGCTGTGGGGCAGGTTGCGGATGAAGCCGACGGTGTCCGAGAGGACGATGTTGCGGTGATCCCCCAGGCGCAGGCGGGCGGTGCGGGTATCGAGGGTCGCGAACAGCCGGTTCTCGGCCAGCACTCCAGCCCCGGTGAGGGCATTCATGAGGGTCGATTTGCCAGCGTTGGTGTAACCGACCAGGGCGATGTTGAAGGCCTTGGAGCGGGTCTGCACGCTGCGGTCCGCTCGCTCGGCGATTTCGTCGAGCTGGCCGCGCAAATCCTGGATTTTTTTGCGCGCCAGGCGGCGGTCCATCTCGATCTGCTTCTCGCCGGTACCGGTCAAGAAGCCGGAGCCGCCGCCGCCGGAACCGCCGGCCCGCTGCCGGTCCAGGTGGGTCCACATCCGGCGCAGGCGACCCCGGGTGTACTGGGTCTGGGCCAGTTCCACCGCGAGGCGGGCCTGGTGGGTGCGGGCGTTGCTGGCGAAGATGTTGAGGATGATCTCGTCGTAATCGAGGACGGTCGCCTCCAGCGTCTCCTCCAGATTGCGCTGCTGACGAGGCGACAGGCTGACGTCGAAGGCGGCTTCCTGGGCCCCATGCTCCTTCATCAGGGATTTGACTTCGGTGATCTTGCCGGACCCGATGTAGGTACCGGCGGCAATCTTCGGGAGGTGCTGGGTGGCGGTCGCCACCACCTTCCGGCCGGCGGTATCGAGGAGGTTGATCATCTCCTGGGTGCGGTCGGCCTCCAGCTCACGGGCATCCGTGCAGCCAGCCACCACCAGCACGACCGGGATGGGGCCGTGATCCGTCGTTTTCAGGGTCGTCATTCGTGGCACATCAGACCGCTGGGGCCGAGGATGGGCAAGGGGCAAGTGCCTTCCCGGATTGCTCATGGAAGCCGGTGTCGATCATGCCGCCCGTCATGAGCGATAAGATCATCCGCTTTCCAGGCCTGGCCCCCGCTGCGCCGGCTCCCTCCGCCACCCCTGAGATTGGCGCCGATGGCCTGACGGAGGACCAACGCAAGGCGGTGCAGTTGGTCCTGTCGGGCATGTCCTTCGTGATGATTGGCATCAAGGCGACCGACCGGGGGGCGGATTTTTTCACCGCCGTCCACGGCGAAGCGGCGGATCTCCGCAATGCCCAGCCCCACCTCGACGGGGTGATCGCCCGGGCCTACAGCCGCAAGGGGCTGTGAGGTGGCGGTGGTCCGGCCCCAGGTCATCGCCCTGCTGGTGTGCGATGCCGTTCACCGGGATCCGTCCACCGGCAAGCATTTCCTGATGGGGTGTTTCAACGCCCTGACCGCCCGCAGTTTTCCCGCCCGCCACCCCTACTTGGCGGTCCATGTGGCGGTTACCGAGGGCTACGGGGCCCTGCGTCTGGAAGTCCGCTTAGCCCGGCCCGATGGCGAGACCATCATCCACCGGTTGTCGGCGGACGTCACCTTCCCGGATCCCCGGACCGTGGCGGAATTGTCGTTTCAGTTCACCGATGTGGTCTTCCCCGGTCCCGAGGAAGTCCGGGTCCAGGTGCGGGCTGATGATGAACTCGTGATGGAGCGGCGGTTGCAGATCCTTCCGGCCGGTTGAGGGCTTTTCGGGCGGGGATGGTGATCGTGGGCCTCTTCGGCGGCGGGTGTTTCCATTTCCCGATGGTGGGGGAGGATTCCGCCCCCCTGCTGGTCAACGCCCCATGCCCTCCCTGCTGCTGCTCCAAATCTTTAACCTGTGCATCGGTGGCGGCAGTTACCTGATGATCGCCAGCGCCGCTGGGGTGTGGTCCCAGGGCGCATGGCGCGAGTGGGAAGTCGGGGCGGCGATGTTCACTGCCAATCTGACCTACATGTCCACGGTCGGATTCTTTGGCCGCCTGGCGGATTCCTGGGGCCGGACCCGGATGGCCATCGTCGGCGCGGGCGTGGTGGGCCTGGGGGCCGTGGTCGGGCTGGTGCCCTCGCCCCTGGCGGCGGCGGTGGCCACGGTCCTCGCCTTCCTTGGCTGCGCCATGTTCTTCCCCGGCAACGCCGGGTTGTTTTCCGACGCCAAGGGGCCAGAGACGGGCGCCGCCGTGCCCCTCCATGTCAAGGTCAGCCGCTACAACCTGGGGTGGTCCCTCGGCAATGTTTTGGGTTTTGGTGGAGCGTTCCTGCTTGCGGGTTCGCCGCCCTGGTGGCCCTTTGCGGCTGCCCTGGGCCTGAGCCTGGTGCCGATGGTGGCCCTGGCCCGTTGGTGGTCCCTGCCGCCCCGGCCCCCGTCCCCCGAAGGTGACCGGGCCCCCCATGCGGCGCTGCCGCTCCTGACGCGCATGGGCCGCTTGGCCCTGGCCCTCTATGCCCTGATCGGCATGGCCGTCATCAGCCTGTTGGAAACCTGCATCACTCGTACCCCCGGCATCACCGATGCCCACCGCCTGGCGACGGCGACTCTGGCTGCCTACGCCGTGGGCTATGTCCTGATGTTCGCCCTGCTGGGCCAATGGAGCGGCTGGGTGCTGCGGCCCCTGCGCCTGCTGGCTCTCCAGGGGTTCCTGCCCGTGGCGGTCCTGGTCCTGCTCCTCCAGGCGTCTGCCCCCACCGTCATCGGCATGGCGGTGGTTGGGTTGCTGCTCGGTTTCACCTACGGCGCGATCTACACCGGCAGCATCTATTACAGTCTGCGCCTCCCCCATGGGGCGGCCCGGGCCGCCAGTCTCCATGAAACCTTCCTCGGCCTGGGATCGACCATTGGCCCGGTGGTGGCCATGGGCGCCCTGGCGTGGTGGGCCACCACCGGTCACCTGGCCTTGGTCGGCCTGGGCCTGTACATCGCGGCCATGGCCGTGGTGGTGTTCGCCTGGCAGGCTTCGCAACTGCCGGCCATCCTGAGGAAACTTCCATGACTTCGGTCACCGCGGCGACGGTCGCCCCGATCCCCGTCGAACGCATTCCCCTCTACCACTGGCGCCCCGGTACCCGCCTGCTGGCGGTGGGCAGCCGTGATGGCGTCGGCTTTACGCCCAATCCTGAGGCCGATGCCCGGACGTTTCTGCGCCCGGTGGATGCGCCCCTGTTGCGGGCCACCGGCGCCAAACTCGGCTGCCAAGGCCTCCTCGCGTGGTGGAACACCCCGGCCCTGGTGCCCGACGGTTTGGACCTCCTGGCCGAGGTCGGCGGGCCCCTGGTGATCGCCACCAACGGCCATGGCGACGACCTGGGCCGATGGCTCGACCGGGCCGAGGCCTTGGTGCTGCTGACCACCGCCGTCCCCGGCCCGTGGGATGCCCGGATCCTGGAACAGGGCCAGCACGTCGAGGTCGTGATCGGCCTGGAGGACGGGGCCGTGCTGCCGGACCTGCCCTGGGAGCGGGCGGCCGCCCTGCACTTGGCCGCCCGCCGGGCCGCCGAGGCGGATCACCTCGATGCCTGGTGCGATGAGGCCCGGGACCGGCTGGCCGGGGTGGTGCCGGTCTACGATCACCATCACCAGCACACGGATTGCCCCTGTGGTGAACGGCTGGTATGGCGCCATGCCGGCCGTTCCCGCCCCGATGCCCTCGAAGCGGGGGCCTGTCGGGCCTGTGGTCGGCCCCTGCCGGGCGTGTGGGCGGCGGGCTGACTCCCGGTGTTGGGCGCGGCCCTGGCAAAATACCGGGCTTTCGACTGGTATGACGGAAGGGATCGGCAACACCTCTTGGCATGATTGATGGCTCGACCCCACCCCTGCCTGGTGACCAGCAGTTGCGCCAGTTCCAGATTCAGGTCCTTAATTCCCGCTGGGCCGCGATTGATCCGTCCTGGTGGGGGTTCGATCTCTGCAGCCCCTTCTGGCGACTCTACCGGCACCGGGAGCGGGGCGTGGTGTTCCGCAGCGGGGGTCGATCCCTGGCCCTCGACCCCGGTACCACCTGGGTGATTCCCGCCTGGCTGGAGTTCCATGCCGAGACCTCGGCCCCGGTCCATCAGGACTACCTGCACTTCACCGTCGCCGGCCTGCCCCCGGGCCTGCATCGTCGGCTATTTGCCGAGCCCGTGGGTCTCGGTCCGGAACCCCTCCTGGATGGCCTGGTGGCCCGCTGGCAGGCCTCCCTCCTCGACACCACCCCGTCGGTGCGCCGGGGTGCCCCGTCCCCGCCCCCCGGTCGCCCCGCGAGTCTCGCGGATTTCACCTGGGCCGGGGTCCTGGCCCACGCCGCTTTTGCCCGGGTGGTGGAATCCCTGCCGGAACCGGTCACCGCCCTATGCCAGGCCCTCCTCGGCGATGATGGCGGAATCCGTCCTGCCCTCGACGCCATCGAGGCCTCCTTATCTGATCCCCCGGGCAACGAGGACCTGGCGGCTCTGTGCGGCGTCAGTCCCAACCAACTGATCCGCCGCTTCAACAGCGCCCTCGGCATGACTCCGGCGCGGTATGGCTTGGAACGACGGGTGGCCATCGCCGCCCAGCACCTCATCACCACCGACCTGTCCCTGGAAGCCATCGCCGAACGCCTGGGGTTTGTCGACCGTTACCACCTGTCACGGGTTTTTTCCCGCCACCTGGGCATCACCCCGGCGGCCTACCGCAAGGGTCACGACGGGGCCTGACCCCGGATCGGGATTCCCGTAGGGCGTCGACGAAAGCACCAATGCCCGGCTGGGTGGTGTCGTCCAGGGTGAAGCCGTTGGCTTCGTAGAGGGTCGCGCAATCCGGGGCGGTGGCGTGCAGGTGGCGCAGATCGGCCCACGCCGCGTCATAGTCCCGGATCAGACTGCGGGTGGCGGGATCCCCCCGGCCGCCGTGGGCCGCCAGATAAAAGGCGGCCCGGTAGATGCGGTACAGGTACAGGCCATAGCGGGAGGAGGTCTGGACGTAGCGGGTGATGGCCGTATCGGCAAATACCAGGGAATCCGCGAGGTTCACGATCCATTCCCAGCGGGCCACGGCTTCATCCTTGTCGCTTAACACCCGGGCTCGGGCCGTAGGCGCTGCCGGTAGGGGCGGGACGCCGATGTACTGGTCGCGGGTCCACCAGGGGGACACGTCATCGGGGACGGTCGAGCGGCGGCCGCGGAGGATCGCCGCCGCCGAGCCCAGGCACAGGGCCCGGAAGCGCGTACTGCCGAGGGCATCCAGGCCCAAATCCCCCTGGGCGAACTCGTGGAACAGGTCCTCCTCCGTGCGCCGGGGTTCCCGGATCCAGCGGCTCAAGATGGTGAGATTCAGGTCGCACCAGAACTCGTTGCGGAGGTAGGGCCCCTTCCACCCACCGCCCCGGCTCCAGGTGCTAACCCCGGCGATCAGGGGGTGGGCCCACAGGGTCCGGAGATTCGCCCCGGGCTGGCCGGCATGTTCTTCAAACCCATCAATCAGGCCGTGGGCGATGTAGTTGGGATAGGCACCCTTGCCTTCGTATTCCCGCTGGGCCTGGACCTCGATCAGTTGCCGGTGGCGACCCTGGCCCAGGACCTTGCTGAAGGGATTCCCCCGGTGGAAGTCACCTTCGCAGTGCTTGACCACGATCAGGAGGTTGGGGTGGGGTTCGACCCCATCGCTGACCGCCTGGTAGGTCGCCAGATCCGTATCAAAACTGTACCAAGCCCGAAACAGCACCTGTTTACCCCGGCGGACACAGACCTCCTCCCGCAGGAGGCTCATGAGGGGCATGATGGTGCGGTGGGCGTCGGTCCGCCCGTCGATGGCGCCGTGGTGATGGGGGGCGCTATGGAGGTAGGTTTCGCCGATCCGCACCACCAACCCATCGACCTCGGGAAACTGGTCGAAAATCCCCGCCAGCAGGTCACGCACCGCCGCCTTGGTCGAAGGATCGCTGATATCCCCCGGCCGGGTCAGCCCCCGGGCGGCGATCAGGCTCTGGGGCAGCACGATCATGTCAGTGTGGCAGAACACCTGGAGGCCGGCGTCCTTGGTCGCGTTGTACAACCGATGGAGTTCCTGGGCCTTGGTCGTGACCCAGGCCTGCTCTAGCGAGCCGGGGCGTGCCACCTCGGGGTCGGTTGAGGCCCAGTCGACGCCGAATTGGGCCGATTCGAACAGTTCAAATACTTTGGCGGAATAGCCCAGGGGCACCAGGGACCGGGGGTCATTGTACCGCGTGGCGAAGGGCGCTTCTCCCGGGTTGTGGTGGACCATGTCGATCAGGAGGGGGCTGGGCATGGACTCCAGCCTCTCCGATGCCTGAGGTCGGGACGATGGATGGAACCACCAGTCCCGGGTATCGGACCACCCTCAGGCCCCGTCCGTCAGCCGATAGCCGATGCCGACTTCCGTATGTAACCGTCGAGGTTGGGACGGATCTTCCTCGATCTTTCGTCGTAGTTGATGGACCACCAAGCGCAGGCCCGCCGATTCGGGGCCCGCCTGGGGCCCCCAACCGGCGGAAATCAGTTGCCGGTGAGAGACCAATCGCCCCGCGAAACGCAGCAATTCCGCCAGCAGAGCGAACTCCAGGGGTGTGAGGTGGACCTCCTCCCCGCTCCGGGTGACGCGGTGGGCGACGAGGTCCAGGGCGAGGTCGCCGCAGATCAGAACAGGCTCCGGGTGCTGGTCCCGGACGCTGCGGCGCAGGGCCGCCCGCAGGCGGGCTAGGAGTTCCGGCACGCCGAAGGGCTTGGCCAGGTAATCGTCGGCCCCAGCATCCAG
Organism: uncultured Planctomycetota bacterium; assembly: GCA_903902515.1. GTDB lineage: Bacteria > Planctomycetota > UBA11346 > UBA11346 > UBA11346 > CAIUVD01. The sequence continues at coordinate 21,048 of CAIUVD010000251.1, forward strand.
GCCGGCCACCTTGTCCTCCTCGCGCCCTCGGGCGGACAGGACGATGATGGGCCGGTCGTACCAGCCCCGCAGATCCTTAAGCAGGTCCAGGCCGTCGCGGTCCGGTAGGCCCAGGTCCAACAGGATGGCGTCAGGCCGTCGGCTGGTGGCGGCCATCAGGGCGGCGGTGGCGGTGGCGGCTTCGAGGGGGGCGAAGCCGTGGGCGGCCAGACCGGCGACCACGAAGCGGCGGATGGGGGCTTCGTCCTCCACCACCAGAATCACGGGGTCAGGCGTCGGCATGGCGGGGCATGGTGAGGCGGAATACGGCCCCGCCACCGACACGGTCCTCGACCTCGACCCGGCCCCCGTGGGCCTGGGCGATGGCCCGCACCAGGGCCAGGCCCAGACCCGCTCCGCCGGGAACCGCCCCCGGGCCCCGTTGCCAGGCCTCGAAAATGCGTTTCCGCTCTTCGGCGGGAACCCCGGGCCCCCGATCCGCAACGGTCAGGAGAACGCCCTCCGGGCTTCCCGTTGCTGCCACGTCGATGGGTCCGGTGGTGTGCACCAGGGCATTGTCGAGGAGATTAATCAGGGCCGTGTGCAGCAGGGTCTCGTCGGCCGCCACGGGCGGGGAGTCTTCGGCGGAGACGGTGAACACCCGGCCATGGGCTCGGGGCCGCACGCTGGCGATGGCGGTGGCGATGACGTCTTCTGCCGCTAGGGCGACCCGGCGGGGAACCACGCTCCCGCTGCCGAGCCGAGTCAGCTCCAGCAGGTTGCGCACGGTCGTGGCCAGACGATCGGCCTGCTCGGCAATCGTCTGGGCCGTGGCCCGCCGTTCGGGGTCGGGGTCGTCGGCGAGCTGCTGGGCCAGACCGCTGATGGCCGTGAGGGGTGTGCGCAGGTCGTGGGAAACTCCCGCCAGCAGGGTTGCCCGTAATTGGGCGTGGTCGGCCTGTTGGCGCGATTCGGCGGCTTGCAGGAACAACCGTTCGCAGCCGATGGCCAGGGCGGTCAGACGGGCGGCGGCCTCGGACAAACGCCGCCAGGCGGGGTCGCGGCTGCGGGTGGCGCTGAGGCCGGCCAGCACCAGAACGCCCGTCGCGCCGCCGGGGATGGCCAGGGGTAGGTGCAGCCCGGCGGCGGCCGGCAGGGTGTCGGTGCCGAGGCCTGCCGGTTGGCCATGGCGGGCCACCCATTGGGCGACCGCCAGTTCCGCCGGGGTCATGAGGGCGTCCTCATCGGCCAGGCGCAGCAGGGCCTCCTGGGACAGGCTGGAGGACCCGGGGGCATCGGTGACCAGGACCGTAGCCCGGCAGCCGAGGATCTCGCCCGTCAGGGTGCCCGCCGTGCGCACCACTTGGTCGAGTCCTCGGGTGGTGGCCAGACCGGCCCCCAGGCGGTGGAGGGCCGCCGCGCCCTCGGCTTCATCCAGGGCCTGGTCGATCTGGCGGCGCAGGCGGGCCACCAGGTGGGCGATGGTCAGACCGACCACCAGCATCCCGATGAAAGTCAGGAGGTACTCCGTATCGCTGACGGCGAAACTCCCGTAGGGCGGCACGCAGGCGACATCGAAGAGGGCGACCCCCAGAACCGTGGCCAGGATCACCGGCCCCCGCCGACCGAGGAGGGCGATGCCGACCACCGCCAGCAGGAACGGCAGAGTCAGGTTGGCCGGTTCCAGGGAGCCCCGCAGGGGAAAGGCCACCCCGAGGGCCGCCGCCACCGCCAACGGGGCCCACACCCAGGCCATCAGAGCATCGGGATCGCGGACACCAACCTCGGCGGGGTCCGTCGGATCCTCGGTCACCGGGCCATCGCCGGCGATGGCCAGTACTTCGATGTCGCCGCTCAAGCGGATCAGGTCAGTCACCAGGGAGCCGCGCCATCGGTCCAGGAAGCGCGCGACCGCAGGCTTGCCGACCAGGATCCGGCGCGCGCCCTGGCGGCGGGCGGCCTCGATCAGGCTGTGGGCCGCATCCTCGCCGCCGACCGTCAGGGTCTGGCCGCCCAGGCTTTCGACGAGGCGGAGATGCTCCCCGATGCGCGCCCGATCCTGGGTCGATAGATGCAGGGTGGCGGCGGTTTCCGCATGGACCGCCAGCCAAGTGCCGCCCGTGGCGTCGGCCATCCGTTTGGCGGCCCGGATCAGCCGCGCCGAGGTCGGGCTTGGGCCGATGGCCACCAGCAAGCGTTCCGCCGGTTGGCGGTTGGCCGCTAGGCCGTTGGCCTCTTGTCCGGCTCGGACCCGACCGGCGACAAACCGAAGGGCCAGCTCCCGCAGACCGGCGAGGTTGTCCGGGGTGAAGAATCCTCCCAGGGCGCGGACGGCCCCATCGCCCTGGTAGACCTTCCCGGCCTGGACCCGGGCTAGGAGGACTTCCGTGGGCAGGTCCACCAGTTCGATGGCGTCAGCTCGATCCAGAAAGCCGTCGGGCACTCGCTCCCGGACTTCAATACCGGTCAACCGTGCGACGGGCTCCCGCAGGCTTTCCAGGTGCTGGACATTGAGGGTTGTGACCACGTCGATGCCGGCGTCCAGGAGTTCCTCCACATCCTGCCAACGTTTGGCGTGGCGGCTGCCGGGGGCATTGGTGTGGGCCAGTTCATCCACCAGGAGCACCGCCGGCCGCCGGCGCAGGGCCGCCGGCAGATCGAACTCCTGGAGGGTGACGCCACCCTCGGTGAGGCTGCGCAGGGGCAGGGCCTCCAGGCCCACCAGGCGGGACGCGGTCTCGGCCCGGCCATGGGTCACCGCCACGCCGATCACCACGTCCGTGCCGCCAAGACGTTGGGCCTGGGCCGCATCGAGCATCGCGCAGGTTTTACCGACCCCCGGAGCGGCCCCGAGGTAGACGGTCAAACGACCACGGGCGGCGGCATCGGGCATCAGGGGGCTCCGCTGCCGAGCGTCCGCAGGGCCCGGTTCAGTGCCAGCACCTCGACCCGGGGCGCCCCCAGGACGCCCAGGTCCGGGCCCTGTACCATCCCCTCGACCAGCGTACGCACCTGCTGCGGATTGAGGTGACGGTGGGCAGCGATGCGTGGCACCTGGGCCAGGGCGGCAGCCGGGCTGAGGTGGGGATCCAGGCCGCTACCGGAGGCGGTGACGAGGTCCACGGGCAGCGTGCCGGTCAGGCCCGTCGCCCGCAGGACGGTGGCCCGATCATGCCAGGCCTGGATCTGGGGTGGGGTTACGGGTGCTAGGTTGGCCCCGCTAGAGGCCCTGGCATCCCACCCACAGGCCGAGGGCCGGTGCCAGAACCAGCCGGGACCATCGGAGGGTTGACCAATCAGGGTCGAGCCGAGGACGCGGCCTTCCTCCACCACCAGGCTTCCCGCCGCTTGGTGGGGAAAAGCCGTCTGGGCGGCCACGGTGACCACCAGGGGGTAGAGGACGCCGGTGATGAGGGTCAACACCACCATCAGCACGAGACACGGACGTAGGAGGGCAGGCATGGAAGTCCTTTAGGCCAGGTGGGCCAGGACCACGAGGCGGTCCACGGCCCATATCAGGGGAAAGGGCGCCAGGAGGCCGCCAAGTCCGTAGATGAGGAGGTTGCGCCCGAGGACCTGGGAAGCCGAGGCAGGTCGCCAGGCCACGCCCCGCAGGGCCAGGGGGATGAGCAGGGGGATGAGCAGGGCATTGACGATCACCGCCGCCAGGATGGCACTCTGGGGCGAGCCGAGGCCCAGGGGATTGAACCCGCCGAGGGCCGGGGCCACCCCAGCCAAGGCGGCGGGGATGATGACGAAGTACTTGGCGATGTCGTTGGTCAGACTGAAGGTGGTCAGGGCGCCCCGGGTCATCAGAAGTTGTTTGCCGATGCGGACGATCTCGATGAGTTTGGTCGGGTTGGAGTCGAGATCCACGAGGTTGCCCGCTTCCTTTGCCGCCTGGGTTCCGGCGTGCATGGCCACCGCCACATCGGCCTGGGCCAGGGCGGGGGCGTCGTTGGTGCCGTCCCCGGCCATGGCCACCAGGCGGCCCCCGGCCTGGTATTCGCGGATCAGGCGCAGTTTGTCCTCGGGCGTGACCTGGGCGCGGAAGTCATCGACCCCCGCCTCGGCGGCGATGGCGGCCGCCGTCTGGGCGTTGTCGCCGGTGATCATGACGGTGGTGATGCCCATCCGCCGGAGGTCGGCGAAGCGTTCGCGAATGCCCCCTTTGACGATGTCCTTGAGGACCACCACGCCGAGGACCCGGGGCCCATCGGTCACCACCAGGGGCGTGGCACCGCCCCGGGCCGCACCCTCGGCGGCGGCGGTCACGGCGGCGGGCATGGTGCCGCCCTGGTCGACGACCCAGGCTGCCACCGCCGCCGTGGCTCCCTTGCGCAGGCACAGGCCGGCACCGTCGAGACCGCTCATGCGCGAGAGGGCCGTGAAGGGCACCACCACCGCGCCTGCGGGGGCCTCCGAGCGCAGGTTGAAGCGTTCCTTGGCGAGGACGACGATGGACCGGCCCTCGGGTGTTTCATCGGCCAAGGAGGCGATCTGGGCCGCCCGTGCCAGGTCCTCCTCCGTCACCCCGGGGGCGGGCAGAAAGGCCGAGGCCTGGCGATTGCCGAGGGTGATGGTGCCGGTTTTGTCCAGCAGCAGCACCCCGACATCGCCCGCCGCCTCCACCGCCCGGCCCGAGCGGGTGATGACATTGGCCCGGTGCAGGCGGTCGATGCCGGCGATGCCGATGGCGGGCAACAGGCCGCCGATGGTGGTCGGGATCAGGCACACCAGCAGGGCCACCAAGGTCGCCAGGCCGATGGTCCCCGAGGTGCCCGTGCGTTCGCCAACGAAGGCGGCGTAGGGCCCCAGGGTCACCACGGCCAACAGCAGGACCAGGGTCATGGCCGCCAGCAGAATGGTGAGGGCGATTTCGTTGGGGGTCTTCTGGCGCTTGGCACCCTCCACCAGGGCGATCATGCGGTCGATGAAACCATCGCCGGGGGCGGCGGTGATGCGGATGATCAGGTGGTCGGACAATACCCGGGTGCCGCCGGTGACGGCGCTGCGGTCGCCACCGCTGGCGCGGATCACCGGGGCGCTTTCCCCCGTGACGGCGCTTTCATCTACCGAGGCGATGCCGGAGACGGCCTCGCCATCGGCGGGGATGACTTCCCCAGCCCGGACCACCACCAGATCCCCAGGTACCAGGGCTGTGGCCTCCACTGCCGTTACTGGGGCATCGACCCGGGCTTCGCTCACGCGCCGGGCACTCAGGGCCTGCTTGGCGCCCCGCAGGTGCTCGGCGTGGGCCCGGCCCCGGCCCTCGGCCATGGCTTCCGCCAGCCCGGCGAACCACACGGTGAACCACAGCCACACGGAGATCTGGCCGACGAAGGCCGGAGATTCGGAGCCATGGCCCGCCAAGGCCGTCAGCCACAGGAGGGACGTGAAAGCCGCCCCCAGCCAGGTGATAGCCATGACCGGATTGCGGAGGTGGGCCTGGGGCGCGAGACGGCGCAGGCTGTCGCGTAGCACCCGAGCAACATCAACAGAGACGGGTTTCATGACGGGCTTCCCAAGGCAGCGAGGACGGGGCCGAGGACCAGGGCCGGGAGGAAGGTCAGGGCCCCCACCAGCACAATCACGGCGGCCACCAGGAGGATGAAGAGAGGGCCATGAGCGGGCATGGTGCCCGCATCGGCGGCCCGCCGGGGTTTGGCGGCCAGGGAGCCCGCCAGGATCAGGACCGGCACCAGCACACTGTACCGCCCGATCAGCATGGCGACCCCCAGCAGGACGTTCCAGAAGGGCGTGTTGGCGTTGAGACCAGCGAAGGCGCTGCCGTTATTACCCGCCGCCGAGGACAGGGCGTACAGCACCTCGCTAAAGCCGCTGGCCCCGGGATTGGCAATCGACGTGGAACCGACGGCGCAGGCCAGCCAGGTGCCCAGGAGGATCGCCGCCGACGGCCCGAGCAGGGCCACGGCGGTCCATTTCATCTCCCGCGCCTCGATGCGTTTGCCCAGCAGTTCCGGCGAACGGCCGACCATCAACCCGGCGACGAACACCGTTACTAGGAGGTATAGAACCAGGCCATAGACGCCGCTGCCGACGCCACCGAAGACCACTTCCCCGACCTGCATCAGGGCCATGCCCACCAGGGTGGTGACGGGCTGCATGCTGGCGTGCATGGCATTCACGGAGCCGTTGGAGGCGGCCGTTGTCGCCACCAGCCAGGTGACGCTGGGCCCGATGCCGAAGCGGACCTCCTTGCCCTCCAGGTTGACCGGCTCGGCATTGAGCCCCGCTAGGCCCGCCACGGGCCGAGTCTCACTCCACCAGGCAGATCCCAGGGCTGTGACCAGCAGCAGGGTCATGACCAGCAGTACCGCCCGGCCGTGGCGGCGGTCCGCCACCAGCCTTCCCCAAGTCAGGGCCAGGCCGGCGGGGATGGCGATCAGGGCCAGACATTGCAGGAAGTTGGTCAGGGGCGTGGGATTCTCAAAGGGATGGGCACTGTTGACGTTGAAGAAACCGCCGCCGTTGGTGCCCAGTTGCTTGATAGCGATTTGGGACGCGGCAGGCCCGACGGCGATCACCTGTTCACCACTCGCCAGGGGCTGGGCGGTCACGGACGGTCCCCAGGTCTGGGGCACGCCCTGCCATACCAGCACCAGGGCGAAGACCGCCGCCAAGGGCACCAGCAGGCCTAGGGTCACGCGGGTGATATCGACCCACGGATTGCCCAGGTCTGTCGTGGTGCTGCGGGCGAACCCCCGGGCCACGGCCGCCATCACGGCAATGCCCGTGGCCGCGCTCAGGAAGTTCTGCACCGTCAGTCCCAGCGCCTGGCTGAGGTACGACAGGGTCGATTCCCCGCCGTAACTCTGCCAGTTGGTGTTGGTGGCAAAACTGACAGCGGTATTGAACGCCAGGTGCCAGGAGGTGCCCGGTAGCCCCTGGGGATTGCCCGGCAGCACCCCCTGAAGCAGGAGAAGCGTCATGACCACGGCGATGCCGACGCCGTTCAGGCAAAGAACCGCTACGGCGTAGTGCCCCCCGGAATAGCCCACGGCGGGATCGATCCCCGCGAGGCGGAACAGCCACGTCTCGCCGGGGATCCGCCAGGTGCCATCCAGCAGGCGGTGGCACCACCACCCGAGGGGCACCGCCGCGGCCAGGACCACGGCAAGAAAGAGGAACATCTGGAGGCCGTCGGTGGGGGTCACGAGAACCACTCCGGCTTGGCGATTACCGCCACCAGGTAGAGCGCCGCGAGGACGCTGAGGATCAGGGCAAGGATGGTCATGTCGTTGAGCATGGCGTGGCCGTGCTCAACGAATGTTAGGAGGTGCCCCGGTAGTGTTGGGGCGGTGTTAGGAATCCTCGGTGGTGGAATTGTCCATGATAAAGGTGGCGGGCGTCATCGCCGGTCATCGACGGGCGGCCACGATGGGGGCATGGCCACCGCCCCCCACCCCCTCGTCTCCCACCAGCGCCAGGTCCACCTCGACTTCCACACCTCGCCCCTGATCGGCGATGTGGCGGCGGATTTCGATGCCCGGGCGTTTGCTGCCCGGCTCAAGGCGGCCCACGTCACCAGCGTGACGATTTTCGCCAAGTGCCACCACGGCATGCACACCTACCCGTCGACGGTCGGCACGCCCCATCCAGCCCTGGCGGGCCGGGATCTGCTGGGGGAGCAGATTGAGGCCCTCCACCGCGAGGGCATCCGTTGCCCCATCTACACCACGGTGGCCTGGGATGAGGAAGCCGCCCGCCACCTGGAGTGGCGCCAGCAGATGGCCGATGGCACCTTTGCCCGCTGCGCCAATCCCGATGCCTCGCGCCCGACCCAGCCGGGTGGCTGGTGGTACAACAATTTCCTGCATCCGGGGTATCAGGAGCACCTGGAGGCCCAAGTCCGCGAACTGTTTGGTCGCTATGGCGCCCTCGACGGCCTGTTCTTCGACATCCTGTTCTTCCATCCCCAGGCCTGCTGGAGCGACGCCAGTCGGCGGTTCCGGGCGGCCCACGGCCTGGAGTCCCCGGACCGCGCTACCCAGGTGCGCTTCGAGGGCCTGGCCCAGGTGGCCTTTGCCCGCCGCTTCACCGATCTGGTTCAGAGTCTGAGCCCGACTTCGACGGTCTTCTATAATTCCCACAACCCGGTGTTCACCGATGGCCGGGCCGGGGTCCGCACCCGCCACCACCTGCAAACCCATTGGGAGTTGGAATCCCTGCCCTCGGGTTTCTGGGGCTACCACCACTTCCCCCGCCTGGCTCGTTCCTTCGGCTCCTGGGGCAAGCCGTGGCTGGGCATGACCGGCCGCTTCCAGCGCATGTGGGGCGACTTTGGCGGTCTCAAACCCCAGGCCGCCTTGGAATACGAATGCTTCCGCACCCAGGCCCTGGGGGGCGCCAGTTCCATCGGTGATCAGTTGCCGCCCCGGGGTCGCCTGGATGAGGGGGCCTACCGCCTGATCGGTAATGTGTACGCCCAGTGGGCGGCGGCCGAACCGTTCTACGCCGACACCGTGCTGGTGCCCCAGGTCGGGATCATCGCCCCGGGGGCCCCGGATCAGGATCCGGCGGACACGGACCTGTCCCTGGAGGGCGCGGTCCAGATGTGCGAGGAGGCCCATTACGAGGCCGTGGTCCTCGATGACCAGAGCGATTTCAGCGGTCTGTCCCTGGTCATCCTCCCGGATTCGGTGGAGGTCACCGACGACCTGCGGCAGCGCCTGGACACCTTTCGTGCCGCGGGCGGCCGACTGCTGCTCTCCGATCGCAGTGGCTTTGCCGCCGATGGCTCCTGCCGCATCCGTGGACTGCCCCTACGCCGCCTGGGCAACGTGCCCTGCGCCCCCACCTACTGGCGGGTGGCGGAAACCCTGGAGCCGGACCTGGCGGTCAGCGACCGGGTGATCTACCAGCCGGGCAGCGTCCTGGTTGCCGGACCTGGCGTGGTGTCCGGTGGGGCCCGGGTTCTGCCGTACTTCCCGCGCACCGACCTGACGTTTTGCTCCCACGCCCACGCTCCGCCCCGGGCCACGGCCGAAGACCATCCGGCGATCCTCCTCGGCGATGACTTCGTGGCCTTCGCCGACCCGATCTTCCGCGAGTTCCGGCGGCATGGGAACACCGCCGTGCGCGATGCCTGGCGGGCGGCCATGCACCGCATGATGGGGCCGCCGTCGGTCGGGGCTGGTTTGCCAACCACCGTTCTTGCCTGTCCCCGTCGCCACGGCGACGACCTCCGCCTGACCCTCCTGCATTACATCCCGATCCGAAAGGCCCTCGACGGGGATATGATCGAGGAACGCTCGTCCTTCGCGGGTGAGGTTCTGCGCCTCCCACCGGGCGTCACCGAGGTCAGGACTTGGCCCGGGGGCGAGTCCCTGCCGCGCACCGCCGAGGGCTTCCTCCTGCCCGTGGCCAAGGGCCGGCTGTTGCTGGAGGTGCGGGGATTCTTCGCGGTTGGTGATACGGGTGATTTGGTCCATTCGCCCCGTGGTGCCGTCCATTTTCGGGCGACTCCTGCCGCGACCTGATCACGTCATGTCCACCCGCATCGGATTTACCCTCATCGAACTCCTGGTGGTGATGTCCATCATCGCCGTGCTGGCGGGCATGTTGCTGCCCGCCATCGGTCTGGTCCGGCACCAGGCCGGCGTGGCCAAGTGCCGCAGCAACCAGAAACAGATCTACCTGGCCGTCCAGTGCTACGGCAATGATGACGAGGGTCGCCTGCCGGATGTTCAATTGGCCGACCAGGGAACTCTCCCGACCTACTGGATGGTCCTCGTCAAGGACTATCTGGACCAGGCGGGCAGCGGCACTTTTCAGCTGACGACCTACAGTTCCTCAAACTTCTTTCAGGGTTGTCCGGCGGTCATCAAAACTTCCACCGGCTCGGCCTACGCCCTCAACAGCAAACTCGCCTACGGCAATGGGGGTTCCAGTAACGCCCAGCACAACCGTTGGTTCGGCGGCGCGGCCAACTGGGTGCCCTTCAGCATGGCAAGGGTCACGAAGGCGGCGGATCGGGCTTACCTGCTGGATTCCAGCGATCCGGCCACCCCCGGCGGGGCCATGGGGGTCTTTACCAACGGGGATGCCCTGGTTGCCGACCTGATCCGCATGGTGCGCCACCGTCAGAAGGCCGTGGTGACGTACCTCGACGGCCACAACGACCTGGCGGACCTCAGTCGTCTCCAACGCGGCCTGCGGGCTGAGAACTGACCTCGTCCCACATCCGGATTCTCTCACCATGGCTGTCCTTCCCCCTGTTGCGCCGGACGTTCCGGAGGCCCCCGGTACCTACCGGGCAGGTACCCTCACCTACACGTTTGGTGGCCTCGCGGTCCTGTTTACCTTCCTGCTGTTGGGGGACTTCGCCCAGGCCATCCGGGAACGTTGCGTCTCGGACCTGTTCCAGGTTTTGCTGAGGAAGTACCAGGTCTCAGACCTCGTCTTCGGCCTGTTGGCGACGGCTATCCCAGCCCTCATGACCCTCGTGATTGTGCCGGTGGTGGGCGTTTTCAGTGACAACTACCGCAGCCGCCTGGGGCGACGGATCCCCTTCTTGATCGTCACCATTCCGGTGGTGGTGGTGGGTATCCTCGGTCTGGCGGCGGCCCCGGCCCTGGCTCCCGCCCTGGCCCCCTTGTTCGGTGGTGGCGCCGAAGGCTCCCGCGTGGCGGCCGTCATGTCCCTGGCCCTCTTCTGGGCGATGTTTGAGGCGGGCTCCATCATTGCCCACATGCTGTTCGGGGCCCTCATCAACGATGTGGTGCCGTCGAAGGTCATCGGCCGCTTCTATGGGATCTTCCGCATCATCGGCCTGGGCGCGGGCATCCTGTTTAATGTCTACCTGTTCCAGTTCGCCCACGACTGGTTCGCCACCATGTTCCTGGTCATTGCCGCCATCCATGCGGTGTTCTTCGGCATCATGTGCTGGAAGGTCCGGGAGGGGGTCTACCCCGCTCCGCTCCCCAAGCGGGTGCCGGCTCCGTCCCTGATCGACCATGCCGTCCTGTATGCCCGCACCTGCCTGGGGGTGCGGTTCTTCGCCGTGCTCATCATCGTCCAGGCGGTGGCGGCCCTGGCCAACATTCCGATCAACGCCTTCGCCCTCAAATCTGCCCAGGCCTTTGGCCTGGATGATGCCGCCTACGGCCAGGCCCGGGCCATTACCTATACCTGTTCCCTGGTCCTGGCCTTCCCCCTGGGCTGGTTGTCGGATCTCTATCATCCCATTCGCACGGTGTTTATCGCCACCCTGGCCTACGGCATCGCCATGGTGGTTGGCTGGCTGCTGGTGGATGGTCCCCGGTCCTTCGAGGTCTTCTTCATCCTCCACGGGGTGCTGTCCGGGGCCTTTTTCACCACCACCCTCAGTCTGCTCCCGCGCCTATTGCCCCGGGCCCAGTACTCCCAAATGGCCGCCGGGGGCGCTTGCATCAGCATGGCCCTGATTGCGGCCGTCAGCACCGGGGTGGGTTTGATCCTTGATGTCACGGGCCGGGACTACCGCATCACCTTCCTGATGGCGGGCGTGATCGCCCTGGTGGCCTGTGGGGCCTGGATCTGGCTGTACCGCGAGTTCAAGGCCCTGGGCGGCCTGAAGTCCTACACTCCGCCCGAACCCCTATGAATCACGTCGCCCCGAACCAGCCCTCCCACTGGTGGCAGATCCTCCGTGTGACCTCACGATACGCCCATGTCCTTGACCGTCTGCAACCCCATCCCGCTGCCGGATTATCCCCGGGGCCGACTTTCGATCGGTGCCACGGCGGCCACCTTTGGTTACCTGCAGGATCCTCCGCAGGATTATCGGGAATTGGCGGACCCTTCGGTGCTGTACCACGAAGGTCGCTGGTACCTCTACCCCTCCTGCGGCATGGCCTGGGTCACGGAAGATTTCCAGACCTGGACCCACCATCGGATCGAACCCTTCGACATCGGCTATGCCCCAACCATCGTCCGGCATGGCGACCGGTTCCTCCTGACCGCCTGCCAAGCGGGCATTTGGAGTGCTCCCACGCCCTTGGGTCCTTTCACGCAGCTGGGGCCCATGCGGGATGTCGATGGGACGGAGGTCAAAGCCTTCAACGATCCGATGCTATTCAGCGATGATGATGGCCGACTGTATGCCTATTGGGGTCTGGGGCCGCCGGGGTTGTTCGCCGCCGAGGTCGATCCCCAGGATTGCACCCGCCTGATCACCCCGCCGCAGCTCGTGGTGCAGTACGATCCCCAGGTGGTGTGGGAACGCTACGGCGAGTACCACGAGGATGCCTCGCGCAGCTACATCGAAGGTCCGTGGATGGTCAAGTTGGCGGGTGGCTATTACCTGACCTACGCCGCCCCCGGGACGGAATGGAAAACCTACGGCATGGGTGCAGCCCGGGGCACCTCGCCCCTGGGGCCATTCACGCGCCAGCGCCGGACGCCCTTCTGCCAACGGACCGAGGGCCTGATCCAAGGCCCCGGTCACGGCTGCATCGTCCGCGGCCCCCGGGACACCCTGTGGGCCTTCTACACCTGCCGCCTGTGCTACGAGCACATCTTTGAACGCCGCTTGGGATTCGATCCCTGTGGCGTCGATGCGGACGGCGAACTGTACGTGAACGTCAGTGAATTCCCCCAACACGCCCCCGGCGTGCTGGCGCAACCCGAGCAGGGCAATCTCGCCGGCCTCCTGCCCATGAACCACCGCCGCCGGGTCCGGACCAGTTCTACTGCTCCCGGGCGGAACGGTCTCTATGCGGTCGATAACTGCCTCCACACCTGGTGGGAGCCCGCCGTCGGTGATGCCGCCCCCTGGCTGGAGCAGGACCTGGGAATATCCGCAGCGGTCGAGGCGGTGCGCCTGGTGTGGCGGGATGTGGACCTGGATTACGCCCAGGGCCGGGTGCCGGGTCCGATCCAGTGGCGTTTGGAAGGCGCGCCTGCCGACGGGCCCTTCCAGGTCCTGGTGGATGCGTCGGACAACCGCCAGGACTTGCTCATCGACTACCGCACCTTCCCGGTGCAGGCGGTCCGGCGGATCCGCTTGGTCGTGACCCGTTGGCCCGCGGGGCTCCGGCCCGGGGTCACGGACTTGTCGGTCTTTGGTCGGAGTGTTCCTGGCTGAGGGTGACGCTCGGCGGACCATATCCGCTACCGGTCTTGGTGGCGGTGATCCTCCCTGGTGTTTTCCTCCATAGTCTGGGTGGCGCGGTCCATCGGCGTCCACCCGGGGGGCGGCAGGATCGGCGGCCATGCGCCTGCCGATCGTCCTGTTCGTGATGGTCCTGGCCGGCGCCGTCCTGCGTGCCGTGGAGGTTCCCATGCGTCTGGTCGATGATCTGCTGGCACCCCTGACCGAGGCCGGGTGGGAGCAGCAGTCCTATCCCATCGGCATCATCGATTTCGAAAAATGGGAGTGGCCCCAGGGCGTGGGTCTGGGCCACCTCCCGCCGGAGTTCGCCGCCGTCGGGCAGCGGGCCCTGGGGGCCATTCTGGCTCGCACGGATGATCGGGGCCAGGTGGCGGGGGTCTCCTACGGCACCGGCATAGGGCCGGAACTGGACTTCGACCGTCGCGTCGCCATTTGCCAGATGGCCTCCGGCCAATCCCTGGCCCTGCTGATGGTGTGCGAGGCCCTCACCGATCGGTGAGGCTCCCCCTGCGGGGCCTTTCCGTGTATCCTTGGATGAATCCCATGCTGCCTTCCCTGTATCGTCACGGTTCCTCTGCCCTCAGTCTTCTGGCCCTTGTGACGGTGGTGTCCTGTCGGGGCGATGACCCGCCCAAACTGCCCATGGCACCCCCACGGGTGGCGGCTCCCGCCCCGCCGGCTGCCCCGGCACCGCCGCCCTCGACCGTTATCCCCTTCCCGGGGGGGGACTTCGAGGACGGCGGGACGACCTGGGACTTCCGCCGCATGTCGGACATCGCCACGGTAAGCCCCGAGGCAGCGGCGGCGGGACGTCTCGGCCTGCGGTTGGAAAGCCCCGTTGATGATCGCCAGGCCGATATCACCAGCCAGCGGGTGCCGGTGGTTGGCGGGGTATCCTACCGGCTGACCTGGCAGGGGCGGGTGTGGAAGGGGGGCGGCACCAATCTCTACCTGCGGTTCTTTGACGCCGCAGGCCAGGACATTGGTCGGGATGAGGGCCGCATCAATGATGAGGGCAAACGCACCGAGCAGGGCCCGCCGTGGAACCGCGGGCAGATTGTCGCCATTCCCCCCGCTGGCGCGGTGGCGATGGAGGTCCAGATCGTCCGCCCGAATTGGCGGGCCAAGGTCTACACCATCGATATCGATCAGCTGGTCCTCACCAGCCAGCCCCTGGTGGTCGCCGCCCCGTGGCCGGGCACCTACAAGTTGCGGCCCGAAGACCGGGAGCACCTGACGGCCGCCGATGTCGTCGGGCCCGATGGACGGGTCTATCCAGATTTTACCGGTGCCGGTGTGCCTGGGGGCATCCCTCGGGTGCCGGTGGTGGAACGCTTGGTGGATGCCGGGGCCAAGCCCGGCCAGGACATCGCCGACCTGCTGGAGGCGGCGGCGGCCCGGGTTGGTGCGGCTGGTGGCGGGGCCATTGAGCTGGGGGCCGGGACCTTCCACCTCGACCGGCCGGTGTTCCTGTTCCGGGATGGGGTGGTGGTGCGCGGTGCCGGCCGGGAGGCCACCCGCCTGACGTTCCGCTACCGCATCCCCCTGGGAAAGGTGGCGTTCTTCCGACTGACCCCTGGGCAGGATCTCGCCCCCGGGGGGATCATCGAATTCCACGCCAATCCCAAGGATCTGGTGGCCCTGGAACTGCGGGTCGGCGAGAAACGCCTGGATCGACGCGAGCGCCGGGACCACTGGGGCAATACGTTTTCCCTCCGGGTGACTGGTCGCACGGCCCTCGATCAGGTGGGCGAGGGCATGAACACCTTTACCGCCGTGGCCGAGTATGCCGATGGCCGCCGGGCCGAGGGCACTATCCGTCTGCGATTGGTGGGTGCCGGTCCCACCGAACCCACCACCAATCAGTTGGCCGCCATCAACCTCGTCGGGGCCGGAACCACCGGGCCCCAGCTGCTGGTCCAGGCGGACGTGCCCCGGGGTGGCCGGGTTGTGACCCTGACCGAGGGTCATGGCCTCGTGGTCGGCGACCACCTGACCCTCGTGGCTCCG
The DNA here is from genome assembly GCA_903902515.1 of uncultured Planctomycetota bacterium. Classification (GTDB taxonomy): domain Bacteria; phylum Planctomycetota; class UBA11346; order UBA11346; family UBA11346; genus CAIUVD01. Next base: position 36,154 of record CAIUVD010000251.1, read on the forward strand.
GCCAGCGAACGCTGGCGGGCCCTGGTGGGGCATGTCTCCCACTGGGCCATCCAGGCCCAAGGCATGTGGGCGGTCACGGCGGTGGCGGGCGGCCAGATTACCCTCCACCAGCCGGTGCGGACGGCCTTCACCGTCGTGGATGGGTCCTACGTCCAGAAGCTTCGCACAGTGCGGGGCTGCGGCATCGAGGACCTGACCCTGGAGCAGATCGAAGTACCGGACCAGGGCCCCCGGGGCCCGGTGATCCCCGTGACCGGCTCGCCCGCCATCGAAGACCTGTGGACCAGCGGCATCGTCACCCAGTTCGCCTGGGGCTGCTGGATCAAGGGCGTGGGGGTTATCAATGCCGGGCGCAATGCCGTCTATGTTCCGATGTCCAAGCACATCGAGATCCGTGACGCTCGCCTGGAGGGGAGCCTGTTCACCGGCGTTGGTGGGACCGGCTATGTCGGGTTCGACCGCAGCTGGGATTGCCTAATGGATGGCCTCGACGTCCGGGGCATGCGCCACGCCCCCAACTGCCAGTGGAATGCCTCGGGCAATGTTGTGCGTCAGAGCCGCTTCGACGGCAGCGACGGCCAATGGCATGCGGGGTGGACCTTGGAGAACCTCTACGAGGGCAATGTCATCGACGCCCGGGGAAAACACGGGAGTTACGGCCATGGCCTCTATGCCTCCGGCCCCTCCAGCGGCATCCACGGCCCCCAGGGGCCCCGCAATGTGGTGTGGGGGAATGACATCATCGCCCGCAAAGACGCCCTCCACATGCTGGGCGGCAACGAGGCGTGGATGATCCTCCATAACCGTTTCATCACCGACCAGGGTCGGGCGGTCTTCGTCCGCGAACGGAGTTTTGACCACACCATCGTCAACAATGTCTTCGTCCTGGGACGGGCCGTCGAACCGGCGGTGTTCCTCGGGGTTGATGCCGTCGGCGTGGAACTGCTGGGCAACCGCTTCTACGGCGTCACCGGCCCGGTGGTCGGCTTCAAGGGGGGGCTGACCACCCTCGCCCGTGACCAGGACAACCGGTCCGAGGCGACGGTGCCATCGGATCTCCCGCCCCTGCCGACGCCCAGCGTTCCGTCCCTGTTCCTGTGGCAGCGCGAGCAGGTGGCACGCCGATAAGACTGGATGGCGTCTCCCCCCCGGGACCGCGCGCCGCTGGCGCGCTCTGCATGACCCGAGCGCGCCAGGGACGTGCGGTCCCGGGGCATCGTCATTTCGGGGGCATGGCCTGACCGGGGTCCCGGCATCAGGTGCCGTCAGGACTTGTTGCAGATGTCCATGCCCTCGGTGGCGGCGTCCATCGTCCGTGGGTCGAGGGTCAGGCATGCTGGCGCCCGTCATCCTGCGGGCCTTCCCCGGCGAGTGTCCGCATCCCTCCACCATTGCTCCCCCGAGGTCTCCATGGTCACCGCGCGTCTGCTCTTCTCCACCTTGTCCGTCCTCGCCTTGGGGACCGCTGCCCTGTCGGCGGCCGACCCGGCCGCTGAACGCCTTGGATGGTGGCGGGAAGCCAAGGTCGGTTTGGCCATCGCCTGGGGCCCGGTGGCGGTTACCGGCGGTGCCCACGGAGGCGCCACCGGCTATGGCGAGGGTCTCCTCGCCGCCACCAAGATGCCCCTGGCGGACTACCGGGCCATCGCCCAGCGGTTCAATCCCACCGCGGCGGATCCCGCCGTGTGGGTGCGGATGGCCAAGGATGCCGGGCTGCGCTATGTCGTCCTCAGCGCCAAGCACGTTGATGGCTTTGCCCTGTGGCCCAGCGCCGCCTCGACGTGGGACATCGCCGACGCCTCGCCCTACGGCCAGGATTTGGTTGAACCCTTGGCCAAGGCCGCCCGTCAGGAGGGCCTGCGTCTGGGGCTGCATTATAGCCAGGCCCAGGACCTCATGCATCCGGGCGGGGCCAAGCCGGGCACCGAGGACGGCGGCGGATGGGACGACGGCCATCGAGGGCGATTCGATGACTACCTGGCCCAGGTCGCTGTCCCGCAGGTCCAGGAACTGTTGGCCCGTTACCAGCCCGATCTGCTGTGGTGGGATACGCCGATCCTGATGACCCCGGCCCGCGCGGGGCTTTTCACGGCCCTCCTAACCCAGCATCCCTCGGTTCTGACCAATAATCGTCTGGGGGGCAATCAGGCAGGGGATTTCACCAGCATCAGCGGCATCGTTCCCCTGACGGTCCCCCCCGCCAAGTCCTTCGAAGTCCGTCTCAATGTCGGTCGATTCACGACCTTCAATGCCACCGACACGGAATTCACATCGGCAAGCGACTTGATCCGCCGCACCGCCGAGGTCGCCAGTCAGGGCGGTAACCTGCTGCTCGGTGTGGCTCCTGATGCGGCGGGCCGCATCCCGACTCCCGTGGCGGAACGCCTGGGGGACCTGGGCCAGTGGTTGCGCCTCCATGGTGAGGCCATCTATGGCACCGAGGCGGGCCCCTTCCCTCGCCTGCCCTGGGGCTGCGTGACCCGCAAGGATGAGCGCCTGTACCTCCATGTCCTGGCGTGGCCCAAGGACGGTCGTCTGCGTTTGCCCCTGGCCAGTGGAGTCACGGGTGCCCACCTGCTGGCCACCCCCGACACCGCCCTGGTCATCACCAAAGACGCCAGCGGCCTGGTGATCACCGTCCCGGCGACGCCCGTCGATGCCCGCAACACCGTCATCGTCGTCACCTTGGACGGCCAGCCCCAGGCCCTGCCCCTGGTCACGGTCGGGGCCACGGTCGAGGCGACCGTCAGCGAGGACGGGCAGCCCGTCACCAATATCCTCGACCGCAACGCGTCCCGACGGTGGATGGCCCCGGTGGGCGCCGCTGAGGCCCAGGTCACCATCACCCTGGCCCAGCCTGAGAAACTCGCGGCCCTGGCCCTCGACGAACCCGATGTCTGGCCCCGCCTGCGCCAGCACCTGCGGGTCGAGGCGGATTCCGGGAACGGCCAGTGGATCACCATCGGCAAGGAGGTCACCACGGGCATGGGCGCCTTCGTGGAACTGCGCCAGGTCACCACCAAACGCCTCCGCCTGACCCTCGCCAATCCCAAGAGCCGCCTGGGGCTGGCCGAGGTGGTGGTCCTGCGGGCGGACTGAGGGGCTTCGGTTCGGCTCGGGGGGCCTGGTCCCCCGAGTCAGCCCCTTACGGCAGGGCCGTCCGATGACGTTCCCGGTACCGGCCCGGGCTCACCCCGTAGGCGGCCTTGAATCGGCGTGAGAAATAGAGTGGATCGTCAAATCCCACATCATGGGCGATGGTGGCCAGGGTGACGTCCTCCTCCGCCAGTCGGCGGGCGGCCTGGCGAAGCCGCCGTTCCATCAGGTAGCGGGCCGGGGGCGGGCCGACGATCCGCGCCCACAGGCGTCGGAAGTGGGTCCGGGACAGACCCCGTCGGAGGGCTTCGACCTCCGGATCGTGGAGGGTGGGGTCCCCACGGTCGATGGCGTCGCGGAGGGCGACGATGATTGCCTCACTGGGAGACCGGCGCGGGGCTGAGGCGCCGAGGTGGGCTTCAAGTACCACCCGCTCCGCGAGGCGGTCCA
>CAIUVD010000252.1 GCA_903902515.1 uncultured Planctomycetota bacterium
CCCCGAAGGTGTCACGCTTCTGAGAGATTGGTCCTTCCAAGGCTTCCTGCGGCCCGATAGCGGCCTTTTGGATCTCGCGGCGGTGGTCTTCGGCATTTGCCTGCTGTGGCTCCTGGCCCGGGGACACGGGATCCTATCCATCGACAGCTACTTCCGCCTGACCTGGGGCGGAGATGAAGGGAAAATGCCGGAAAAGAAGCCCGAGAAGACTTGATCAAACTCAGAAGCCGGGATTGGGGGCAAGCATCCTTTCCCACTGGCGAGTGGTGGCGTTCCAGGTGATGACCGGCGGTTGGACCTTGAGCATGGCTGGGGTCCACTCGCTGCCCTGGCCGTCGAGGGTCGCCATGTCGAGGGCCTCTATGATAGAACGCTTGTGGTAGGACTCCTTGGATTCCTTGGGATCCACCAACGTCTCCAGGCAGGCCAGGAGGGCATCGGGGATGCCCTGGGCCATGGCGATTGGGGCCAGATGCAGGTATTTCCCCTCGCTGCGGCTCGTGCTGGCCCAGGCCTTGGCAATGGACGGGCCCAGATCGAGCCCGGACACGTTCCGTAGTTCGTTATAGGTATAATGCGGATCCATCCCTTCCTCCAGGTACCGCAGCAGGAACGGATGCAGGGCAGGGTCCCCCGTCTTGATGGCCGCGCGGATCCACTCGGTGGGGAGGTTAGCCTGCTGTTCCAGGCCACGACGCAGGATGTCCTTGGCGTCGTTCTGCCACTCACGCATTAGGACCACGAGCGCCAGTTCTCGCATCTCGGGCAATTTTGCCAGGATCAGGGCTTTATGCTCGTCGGTAGCTAGGCTGTAGACGGCGTCCCGGACATAAGACCGCGCTGCCCATCCCCCGTTTAGGGTGTTGAGCAAGATATCGACGTGGGCGGCCCCGACCTTGGTCAACATGGCGACCTGGGGATCCCCTGGTCTCATGCGGTTCTGGCCCGCCGAGACGTTAATGATCCGCTGGACGTACTCCTGGACCTGGGCCCGGGTGGGATTCTCGGCCAAGGTGATAGTCGCCAGTACGGCGTAGTTGGCGAGCCCAGGCTCCCAGTCCCGGCGCGGTGGCACGGCGGTGAGCGCGGCCTCGAAGACCATCAGGTGGGCCTCCAGGGCCTGGACCCGGGCCGTTAGCGCCTGGACGTCTGACGATGGCGGTGCCTCGACAGCCCACAGAAATGCCGTCAACGCGGGGGAGAGCAGGAGCAAGTGGCGCATGGCCCTCCAGAGTGGAACGACGCTCTCTTTCTGATATGACTTTTCTTGCTCTGATTATATCGGACGAAGTTAAGCGAAGCATGGGCAGGCGAGGGCCGGGATACATCTGCTGACCCGACCCATGGCGGCCATGCCCCTGGGCACCATGGTCGTGGCCCTGATCATCGCCGATCGCATCGGATTCCTGGGGGCCGTGGGCTTCGCCGAAACAGAAGGCCCCGAGGGCGGCACCCTCCTGGGGGATTGGTCCTTCCAAGGCTTCCTGCGGCCCGACAGCGGCCTTGGGGATCTCGCGGCGGTGGTCTTCGGCATCTGCCTTATGTGGCTCCTGGCCCGGGGACCCGGGATCCTGTCCATCGACGGCCTCTTCCGCCTGATCTGGGGGGATGAAGCCAAGAAACCCTTGAAGAAAGCAGAATTAAGCCTAACCGGACTCACAAGCCGGGCTTGGCGGGCTCGACAGCCAGCACCCTTTCCCACTGGCGAGTGGTGGCGTTCCAGGTGATGACCGGCGGTTGGGCCTTGAGCATGGCCGGGGTCCACCTGCTGCCCTGGCCGTCGCGGGTCGCCTTGTCGAGGGCCTCTTCGATAAGATGCTTGCGGTAGGATTCCTTGGGATCCGCCAACAACTTCAGGCAGGCCAGGAGGGCATCGGGGATGCCCTGGGCCATGGCGATCGGGGCCAATGCCAGGTAGGTGTGCCGGCCGCTGCAGCACGTCCTGGCCCAGGCCTTGGCAATGGAGGGGCCCAGATCGAGCCCGGTCACGTTCCGTAGTGCGTCATAGGTAGGAGCAGGATTCATCCCTTCCTCCAAGTACCGCAGCAGGAACGGATGCAG
>CAIUVD010000253.1 GCA_903902515.1 uncultured Planctomycetota bacterium
AAATGTTGTATGTTTTTTATAGAACTCAATTTGTTTTTGGTAGTTAGAGTGATTGTTGCTATTTGGGTCAATACCTAAATAAAACTTTGTTGTTTCCCCCGACAAATGTTACAGACATTCTGGAACGATGACGTACTTCCAGATCACCGATTGGCGGATTTACCCCAGTCCAAAACTCAGAAGAATCTGCCAGATACCCTCTGGTATTCGGCTTAGAAACCTTCGATAACTTGAATTCGACGAAATTTTCACTCCCCATAGAGCCGCCAATTCGATTATGCAGGAGGTTTGAAACTCCACCATTCCCATAGGCCAAAAATGCGTTGATGCCAAATGAGTACGCCGGCGCACTTGAAGGATCATATGTAAATTCTGGACAGCCACCAATAACAGTCTTAGACATTGGAATGTTCGGAGCCAAACTAAGATAATCACCGATTAATGAAAACCAGTAGATATTTGATACTCGTGTAGCTGGGAGCCCGCCCCGGCTATCAAGTGCATACGCATGACAGGAAAGAACCACTTGCCTTTGACTTCCAATGCATTGGGTGAATTTCGCTCCGGCTCGAATTGCCTCAATGGTTGGAAGAAGCAATCCAACAAGCACAGCCACTATCACCATGACGATCAAGATTTCAATGATGGTAAATGCGCCGCGTGAATCCCGTTTAAACAAAGATTTTTGAGTGGTTTTTTCGTTTTTCATTGAAGTTATCCATGGCCATGATGAACGAATTGACATTAACACCGCATCCAAAGGTAATGCGATTGCCTAATGGTTATTCTGACGATTTCGCCATCCCCGTACCCATGCGATGATGAATCATCTACGACGCCTACATTATCGAATCCGTCATTGAGATTTTCTACGTCGAAACCCTATGAATACGCCGGTCAATATCATAGCTAGACCAACCCCAGAACCGCAGCCTCCTCCACCATCGGCCAACAGTCGACCATCAGAGTCCGCCACCTGGTCGCTGATAGTTAAATCAACGGAAGCACCGCGCATTTCGCCCGTTACATCAATTCGTATAGACTCGTCTTCCTCGTGAATTCCATCGTTTACGACCGCAACAATGAACGATATCGAAGACATTTCACTTTCGGAATCGGGAAGCGTCACAGATACAGGAAGCCCCGAGTAGTCATCACCCGCTGTGGCAGTACCACTCGCCGAGATCTTATAGGTGGTTTTTTTCGGCCCAGTAACGGTGACCACCGCCGTTGAAGACGGCTCATTCAAGCTACGAATCGAGGTCGTCACCGATACGCCCATTTCATCATCAAGTATTCCTACCTCACCGGAACTTTGGGCTCCCAGTGCGTAACCCTCACCGATCGTCAACATCACCGTTACAATTTCCGAACCTTCACGGAGCCGATCATCAACAGGAATGACCCGCAGTCGGGCCACGTGATCCAGCCCGCTCTCCTTGGCAGGAATTGAGAATGTCAGAACACCCGACGTAGCGACGGCCGGGGTTACCTCACCGCCAGCAACGACTTCCAAGATGTAATCAACCTCAAAAGTAGCAGTCCCCGCCACCGCCATAGCCACCACGATGGGCCTCTTTATCACCCTATCACTCCCGATCACCAACTCGCCCCCACCGGCCGAAACGGAATCTTCGTCAATGGTAAATGACGATGATGTAAATTGCAACGTCGGTTCATCATCGTGTATACTCACGGTACCTGAGGTGGTGCCACCCACGACATAACCTGCGCCGGCCATGAGGATCACCGTCACGGACTCTTCCCCTTCGCCAAGAAGATCGTCGATAGGCGTTACCATGAGCTTCACCTCCTTACTCGTCACCGAGGGGGGGAACACCAATGCACCGACCCCCAAGGGCGCTATAAACGAGGCCCTCATGCCATCGATTTCCGTCGTCAAGACGTAGTCGACATCTAAGGTCGCAGACCCCTCTACTCGAAGAGCAACCGTCACAGGTTGTGTTAGGAAATGATCACTCACGACAGCCAGCTCGCCCACCTTTGGAGATAACGGATCCTCAGAAGCAATGGCCCGGGAGGATATCAAGCTCAACGTTGGCTCATCATCGTGAATCGTCACGGTGCCCGAGTCCGCCGACCCGATCATGTAACCCGTTCCAGCAGCCAAGGTCACTTGAACAACTTCTTCCCCTTCAGCGATGTCATCATTGAGAGCGGTCACCAGAAGCCGAACCTTTTGGCTCGTCGCTGACTCGGGAATCTCCAACGAACCCACCCCACGAGATGTGACAACTGGTGATGTCACACCACCCACCTCCACGCTCAAGATATAGTCGACATCTATGGTAGCAGTACCCGCCACCATGACGTTGAGGATTAAGGATTCCTTAACGGCCGTGCCGATACCAATCATCAACTCACCCAAAGAGGAGGTTACGGGCGCCTCCGACACGGCGGACGTGGGCGAAAGGAAGCTGATCGTCGGCTCGCTGTCCTCTTGAATGGTCACCGTACCGGAATTCAAGGGGCCAACCGTATAACCTTCACCAGAATTTAGGGTCACCGTCATGAATTCGTGAGGCTCCGCTATCGCATCGTGGATGGGCGTTAATCGAAGCACCGCGAGCCGACTTAACTGAGTAACGGTGGGGGGTATCACCAGCGAACCCGTGCCTGACGTTATGAGGACGGATGATGACGCCCCACCCACAATGACACTCAAAGCGTAATCGGTGTCGACACTGGCAGTGCCCCCGACCAAGAAATTGATGGTCGTAGCATGTTTTATGGCACCGGCACTGCCGATAATTAATTCACCAACCATCGGACTTACCGGACTCTCTGACGCAATGGCCGCGGACGAAGTAAAACTTAGGGTCGGCTCATTATCTTGAATGGTCACCGTTCCGATTTTTCTTGGCCCGATGGCATAGCCTACACCAGCAACCAATGCCACTCTGACCTCTTCCGAGGGTTCACCCACGGCATCATCAATGGGAACCACCACGAGCCTGACCTCCTGGGCTGTTGCCGATGCAGGGATGCTGAGGGAACCGGAACCCGATCTGACCGTAACCAAGGAGCTCACCCCACCCACAACCATTTTTAACTGATAATCCGCATCTATGCCTGCACTGCCCGAAACTGTGAAATTCAGTGTCACGGGCCTCTTCACAGGGGTATTGCTGCCAATGATCAACTCGCCAACCCTTGGTGGATCCGAATCTTCAGAGACCATGGAGGAGGAGGATTTGAATCCGAGGATCAATTCATTATCTTCAATGGTAATCTCCCCCGAACTCGTGGCCCCCCTCCAATAACCAACACCCGCATTCAGGGACAACAGCACGGACTCATCCGACTCTATTTCGGTATCATCAAGGGGCGTTACCTGCAACACGGCAAGCCGATTCAATTGCACAGCGGTGGCAGGAATGACAAAAGAACCAACTCCCGAGGCGATGACAACCGACAACGTTTCGCGTCCCGTGATCACTCTCAGGAGATAATCAGCGCCAGGAACCGCAGTGCCTGACACCGCAACATGGACCGTCATTGGCCTCTTGATCGCCATGTTACTGCCAATGATCACCTCACCAATCCTGGGCGACGTCGGATCTTCAGATGCCGTGGACGACGATGAGGTAAAATTCAGGACCGGCTCATCATCCTGAATGTTGACTGTCCCAGAACTCTCACCACCCAAGCCATAGCCAGTTCCTGTCATCAAGGTAACCGTAACGGTTTCCTGACCCTCACCGATGGAATCATCATTCGGCACAACGAGGATTTTTGCAACCTGGTTCGTGGCCGAGGCAGGGATAACGAACGACCCCACACCTGATGCGATGGCCAGCGTGGAAGTCACCCCACCCGTAACGACTTTGATTGCATAATCCATACCTGTCGTTGCCGTACCCGCCAACGAGACTCGCACCGTAAGAGGAGACCTTAAAAAGATGCTGCTTCGAACGGCTAGCTCTCCCATAGCAGAGGGCGCCGGACCCTCCTTTGCCGTGCCCGATGACACCGCCAGGGAAAGAACGGGTTCATTGTCGGCAATTAAACCCGTCGCCGTAGAACGTGTGCTGTCGAGCACATATACGGCAAAGTCAGTATCCTTGATTCCGAGCACCATGGATTCTGATGGCTCTACCACTCCATCGTCCATCGGCGAAACACGAAAGATAACCTCATTTTTATTAGCCGGAATGATCACCTGCGTAGGCGGAACACCATAATCCGCCCCAACCGTTGCCGTACCCCCATCGATCTTCAGCTGGACCACAATGGCTCGATCCAGAGGACGACCATCGGGTCCATTATCGTAAGCGACTTTAAAGACAATCGGGGCACCAGATTCACTCCCATCAGACACCTTGGCAATTCTTATGGCAGGCTTCACCTTGGGAGGAATCGGATACAGTAAGTTGTCGATGTGGTTCGCGCCGCTCACGCGAAGGCGAGCATAGTCGATCACCTTCGGATCTTTGGTGATACTCGCCAGCATCGTCAATGCATCTCTCACATCCGATGGAACCGGACTAAAATCACCATTATACGGCCAGGGATTACCGTCAATGAACGGCATGAACCACTCGACCGCAACTTGAAGCGATCGACCATCGTCAAGCTTTAACTTATAAAGATCATCACCGTTGACACGCGCCAAAATCATCATTTGAACCATTGCATTAATGGTAAATGATGCGTATCCAGCTCCATCCGGTCGATCCAACTCTCTTGGCAAACGACCATCTGGTTGAATCTGCTTGCCAATACGCTCATTAATAAATCGGCTGATTATATCCCGCCTTTCTTCCATATCACCAACATAGGCCGCGCCTGCAAATGCCTGCAAATCAAAAAGAACTCCGTGATTGTTATCGGCATTTTTTTCCTGGATGCCAAAATCGCTCGTATTCAGCCACTCAAGGTAGGATCTGAACCAAACACGCAAACCGATACGATCCTTCAGTGGAATACAGTTTTCTCGTTCAAGGAGAGCAACGGCACTCAACATAGACACAAAACCACGAGCATCGATGATTCCGTAACGACTGCCACTGCCCTGCGTTCTACTATTCGGGATAAACTGGGCGTGCTGTAAATGCGGATTCATTCTCGTCGCGGGGTCGTTGAACCAAACGCGCAACTGCTTTACGGCAGCTTCCGCATATTTTGATTCACCGCCAAACCACCAGGCCATGACAAAGGTTTCGATCCGATCGGTCATTTTCTTTAAACGTGGATAATCCGATTGATTGATCATAAACGTGTTTTGATCTCCATCACGATTCACCCACGCTTTTTCCGCATCGGAAGCTTGGGGCGGATCTGATATGAATGGCCACGAGTATGTCGCAATACTCACATAGTTATGGGGATCTGCGCTGGGCGAAGGAACGTGGACGCCACCAGGTGTCATAAATCGAGACTTGTGGGTAACGGCCACATCAGGTTCACTCAAGGCACTTGCGGCTTTTGCCAACAGGGCCCTGAGCGCCAGATCCGCTTCACCTTCAGTGCGGGTGCGAGTCCTCGTTGCCACGAGGGTGGTCAAGTCCCACGCCGCAACGGGTGCGACATTGAGCCTTACCATTTTTTCAGCAAACCGCTCACCTAGTTTTCGGGCGGAAATCGCATCGAAATGTACATCATCGGTATCAACTTTTCCGAAGCCACTTGAAGAAACCACCTCATAGTTTCTTATGCTTCCTACCATTCCTTGGAGAACGGCATTAAAATTATTCGTCGGTATTTTCTGGAAATTAATGAACCATGCCAACTCACCCGCAATAACGGGAACCGAGGGGCTATCTAGATCATTTCTTAATCTCGCAACAAGCTCAGTAAACTTGGCCGCATAGTCGACGGGCGTACCCCGATCTGTCTCTCCCTGATGCCAAAGAATGCCCTTTAAGACACCGCGCTTAAGCGCTTCCTTAGCACGCACCATCGCATCATCATAGGGACGCGTTCTGCCGGAGGCACCCACGAGTGGATGTGTTTTTCCTGGCTCCCAACTCAGTATCGAAGAACCACCGACAGCACACGGAATGAGTCCAATGCGAATCCCTGGATCTGCGTCAGCCAGAAGCTTTCCAAAGGTGAGCCCTGGCCCTACCCCAGCTTCTGGACGATCAAAATGCAGCGGATCCTTGGCAAGCACCCATTCTTGCGCTTTGGAAAACATGAAAACTCGTGGGTGTGTTGTTGTGCTTTCGGCATCAAGAACACCACGTCCCGACATATTGGACTGACCAAGCAAGAGATAGAGATGGAATTGAGGATCCACATCCTCCCCATGAGCCCATCCCTGGTGGAAAATTATTAGGGCCATTAGAGAGAAAACGAATCTTGATGTAATCTTGATAGCGCGATTGGCCAACGACGACATAAAACCCCCTAGACTCAAAGAAAATGACCGAAATGATCGGTTATTGGTTGTTTGATTTCGCCCGCGATGTCATCGGCTATTTATATTAACTTGAAATCCCATTTCCTAGTCATTTATAAGCAGGTCTATGCCATTAATGACCATCTTCACATTGGAATTATTTTTGTTATCCTTAGATGATGTTGTGCCGTTTCCCTCTCTATAAGGTCATTTCCCAGACTCTTGTCGTAGTCTGGAACCCAGATCATTACGAATGACGCTTTTGAACGCCACGATGAGGATCTCAACCTCTTCGACTTCACGACCTGATATCATTCGCTGATGGCCATTTTCGAACACCTGGAGCCCGAAAAAATCCAACGATGAACCATGAAGGGCTCTCATTTCCCTCGTATTCAAGCCGCCTGAGGGCGCCAAGCCCGCGCATCCCCCTTCGGTACATCGCCGCGATTATTTTTGCGGTAAAATACCCTGACCACTTATGGCATCAACCTATGCACCATACCTCATTTAAATGCAAGCCACTGATCCACAATGGCTTCACTCTCATCGAGCTCCTAGTGGTGATTTCCATCATCGCCGTCCTTGCAGGCCTATTGCTCCCGGGGGTCAACCTCGTCCGTGCCAATGCAAAGACCTCCAAGTGTGCCAATGCACAGCGCCAGGTGGTGCTGGCGTGTTACGGGTACGCAAATGACCAAGCCGGTGGGCTTCCAGCAACCCGGGTAAACAACATGTATTGGTATGAGCTGATTGAGGACTACCTCGAAGGAAAAAAGAGCAGCTACTACCAAGGAACCGTGATTCGTGGCTGTCCGGAATTCACCTTTGACCTTGCCGACACCACCGCCTTCTCCTACGGCACCAACACCTTCCTTGCCTACGGTGGCGGTGGCAACTCGAACAACCTTCACAACCGGATTGGCGGAAGCTTTGGAGCTCTCAACTTTACCGAATTCAATGCCGGCACAGTGACGAAGCAGACCTCACGCGTCTATTTCGCGGATACCGACGCTTTCTGGACCGGATCCTCTCCACCGGTCACTGACCTGGAGGTACGGCACCGTGGTAAACTCGTGGTCACCTTTGTGGATGGCCATGGCGGTCGACAGACCCTCGCGGAGGCCACCGCAGGCGTCGTATCCCCTCCGTAAGCAAATCTTATACGCATGCCCGTAGTTGCGCGATTGTGCTCCGATTTGCGGTCGATGCCTGACAGCTCCGGGGTGAAAATTTGGAAGCCTGCATCGAGGAGGCCATCAATGGACCTTGCATTTCTTCCTCGGTCTAGGCGTGTCCAATCGGTCGGCCGAAAACGGCTTAGACTCACCTCTCGCCACACCAATGCCGATCACTTTGCGGCTCGTGGCATTCTCCCTGGCGTAGACGTAAACCTCGGCCCGGACGACGTCCGGGGAACCTCCGGCAACCATTTTCCATGCCGTTATGTGAATTTTTTTCCTCCTTCTGGTGATGGTACCGTGACCCAAGCAGGCGTCAGCATCGCCCCTGAGCTTCTTCATCAGGAGGATCACCATCGAACAGCGATGGCCCTTCAAGGATCTCTCACCCGAACCTCCGACCTTTGACGCCATCATGGCTGCCCGGCCACCACAAGAGCGCCAGTCCCCATGAGGTTCGGCTTCGGTCGCGACCCCACGAGCGAGCTGCCCGTGGTGTTCGTGGGGGCATCAACGGGATTAGGCCCAATGATGCTATTCACCGACCTGTCGAACCCCGGAGTCGTCAATCCGCGACCCCGGGGCTCACCCATCCAACGACGTCAGGCGGTAGCTGCTGCGGGCCAGAACGAGCGCTCCAGGGCCTGGCGATCCTGAATCACGGCGGCAGCGATCTGCTGAGCCATGGGATCGGGGAATACTTCCAGGGTATTCTCCTGCAGGGCAGCGACGATGGCCTCCGCCACCACCGCGGGCGCGGTGGTGGGGAACGGGACCCCCTTCGCCATGTCCGTCTCAATGGGCCCGGGGTAGACGCCCAGCACTTGGGTGCCTTGGGAGTGGAGCTCCCGCCGCTGGGCGACGGTCAGGCTATGGAGGGCCGCCTTGGTGTCCGAGTAGACGGCACAAATCGGGAAATTGATGAGGCCGGCCACGGAGTTGACGTTGACCACTGCACCCTGGGCAAGGGAGGACGCATAGGCCCGCACCAGCCGCTTGGGGGCCAGGTAGTTGACGGCCCACATGGCCTCTCCTTCGCCCTCGCCCAGGGCGGTGTCGGCGGTGAACACCCCGGCATTGTTGATCAGGACATGGATCGGGCCCGTCTGCGCGGGCAGGGCGGCGATGGCGGTCGCATTGGTCAGATCGATGACCACCTCGTCGATGCGGCCGGGGTGCTCGCCCTGCAAGGTAGCCAGTTGGCCCGGGGCACGAACCGTGGCCACCACCCGGTCAGCACCTGCCGCCAGCAAGGCGCGGATGGTCGCTTGGCCGATGCCGTTAGCTCGGCCGGCGCCGGTGAGAAGGATGGTACGGTGAGCGAGATTCGTCATGTCGGACTCCTGCAGGGTGGCCGCGTGGGCCACGGGGTTGTTTATGACTGTTTAGTCAATAATTAATGCAGAAAAAATCAGGGGGAGGGTCGCAGGCTCTGCACCACGTGGTCGATGGTCTGTTCGGCGGCGGCCTCTCCGGCTACCGCCGCCAACATGGCGGCGCCATTGCCCGTGGCCCACAACAAGTCCGCCGCCTGTTCCGGCGTCAGACCCGGGCGAAGGTCACCACGACTCGCCACCGTGGCACAGAGGGTTCGGAATCCTTGACGGACCCGCTGAACCGTGGCCTGGGCCACCTGGCGGCACTCCGCAGGCCCCTCGCTACCCGCCGCCACGGACGCCGCCAGGCACACGCGGCAGTCCACCGTGGCCATGAAGGCCCGAGCGCGGCGAAAGAAGCGCGGGACGCTGGCCAAATCATCCCGGGGCGGCTGGATCTCGGCCAGCAACTGGTCCGACAGCTCCTGATACCGGGCGAGGGCCGCCTGGTACAGATCCGCCTTGTCACGGAACTGATGGTACAGGCTTTGCCGGCCAAGATCCGTGGCGGCCTCCAGGTGCTCAAGCGTAGTCCCCTCCAACCCATGGCGCCAAAACACGGGCAGAACCCGGTCGACGATTTGCTCACGGGTGTATTTGGCGGGTCGGCCCATGGACAGGAGCATGTCGTTTATGACTGTTTGGTCAATTACTTTTTCATGCCGCTGTTTTTAGGATCCTCACGCCCTCAGGTATCTGAGGCCACTGACCCGTCATGCGCCCTGGCGATTTCCTGAAGACACGCCGGGGTCAAGGGGGTGTTGATGGCGGCCATGGTGCTCTCGAGATGCTCAATGCGGTGGGGGCCGACGGCAGGAATAACCGTCAGCGGTGAGGTCGCAAAAAAGCCGAGCACCAAGGCCTCGATCGACACCGCATGTCGCTTGGCGATATCACGCAAACGGTTTGCCAGGGCCTCATTCGGCGGGGTGAAGTAACGCGTGGCGATGGCCTTCTCCCGGGCCGCACCGCCCGCTAAGAATTTGCTAAAAAATCCATTCGCTTGTGAGGAATGCGGTACGGCGGCGATCCGATGTTCCCGCATGACGGCCTCGGTTTCGTCGGTGTGGGTCAACACATCGGCATACCCGGTCGGCGTGGCGTGCCGCAGGGCCATATGCCACTCCACCTGGTTGGTAACAAATCCGGTAACCTGGCGTGACTGGGCATAGCGCATGGCCTGGTCGATCCGTTGCGGCGTCCAGTTAGAACAGGCGTAATACCGCAGATTCCCCTTCGCGACGAAGTCCTCGAGGGTGTCGATGATCTCCGAAACCGGAATACGTTCATCATCTCGATGCAGATAGTAGAGATCGATGACGTCCGTACGCAGGGCGGCTAAACTTGCCGCCACATCGATCGCCAGCTCTGCCGGCGAGAGCTGCGGGCTCCAGGGAACATCCGGAATGCCGATCAGGGGATGCCCGCCCTTGGTGGAAAGGATCACACGGTCACGGACCTTCCGGGAGGCCATCCAGTCCCCAAGAATCCGTTCGCTCCGGCCCCGTTCACCCGGAACCCAATCCGAGTACACCCGGGCAGTCTCGATAAAGGTTCCGCCAAGCTCAAGGTAGCGGTCGAACACCGCAAAAGCCTCGGCGTCGGTGTTGAGGATCCCTTGACCCGCAGTTCCTAAACAAACCGCCGAAACCGAAAGCGAGGTGCGGGGAATGGTGAGGTAATGCATAGCGAGAGGGCTTTCGTAGAAAAAAAATGGGAGGCTGCTGGGAATAGGCGGGACCACCACCCTGCGAGGACATGGGACACGTCAGACTTCTCAGGCGTGGAGAGGGCCGAAATCTGGACTCGCATCACCCGGTGCTGCTGGAAACCCAATACCATGCCATCCGTGATGGCAGATGAAGTCTTGGAAGATGCCGGACCACGCCAACAGAGCTATCCATTGGCAGAGAATGGCAGCTTTTAGCACATCATTACCTTAGGGTCACCATCAATTCCCGGCCATGACCCTAGTGGGCGCATGCCTACCCTTCCTGGGCCATGGAGGCGGGCCAGGAGAGAACACGCCGAACCATCCCTGGGAATCCCTCCGGGTGGAAACCCCCAGACGGGTAAGACACGCACCTTAGGCCCGATTGCCAGCTCCGCCCCGCCACGAAGGTAGCCTGCGTTCGAGGCGTCTTAGCCAGGTCCCGTCAGGAGATCCCCATGCCACACGTTGAGCGATACCACTCCGAGGGGCTCTTCAGATGGCGCGACGCCGTCGCGAGCGTGTGCTGATGCCACCCGTTCCTTCTGTAACCGCCCATCTTTCAGACCTCCACGGAATCGATGCCACGGCCGCCTTCCGCGCCGCACTGCCCCGAGCCCCGCCGGATGCACGGCCGGTGTTCCTGACCGGGGCGACCGGATACATCGGCGGACGGCTGGTTCGGTGGCTCCTCGATCGCGGGTGGTCGGTCCGGGTGGCGGTGCGCTCGCTCGATAAACTCGCGGCCCGGCCGTGGGCCAATGACCCCCGACTCCAAGCGGTGGCCGTGGACCTCACGGAGGTGGACCGGTTGACCGAGGCCATGCAGGGGTGCGGCCCGGCCTACTACCTCGTCCACTCGATGCTGGTGGCCGGCAAAGACTTTCATGCCCAGGATCAGACCCTGGCCAAAATCTTTGCCCTGGCGGCCGGGGCGGCCGGATTGGAGCGCATCGTCTACCTCGGCGGCCTGGGCGAAACCGGGCCAGGCCTGAGCGAACACCTGGCCTCTCGACGGGCGGTGGAAGAAGCCCTGGCGGCGGGTCCGGTGCCCCTGACGGCCTTCCGCGCCGGGGTGATCCTGGGGAGCGGCTCGACCTCCTTTGAGATCCTCCGCTACCTGGTGGAGCGTCTGCCGGTGATGGTCACTCCCCGGTGGGTCGACACGGCCTGCCAACCGATCGCCGTGCGCAATGTCCTCCATGCCCTGGTGGCCTGTCTCAGCACACCGGCCACCGTCGGGGCGACCCTAGACCTCGGAGGGCCTGAGGTCATCAGCTACCGGGAACTGATGCAAACCACCGCCGCCGCCCTGGGCCTGCGCCATCGGTGGATCATCCCGGTACCGGTGCTGACCCCACGGCTGTCCTCGTGGTGGATCCATCTGGTGACACCGATCGACCATCGCCTCGCTCGGCCCTTGGCCGACGGGCTGCGGAATCCCGTGGTCTGCCGCGATGACCGGGCCATCCGCCTGATGCCTCAACGCCTGCTCCGGGTGCGCGAGGCCTGTGATCTGGCCGTGGGCCGGGAGATTGCCGGGTTGGTGGAGACCAGCTGGAGTGACGCGGGGCCGATGCCCGGGGATCCCCAATGGGCGGGCGGTACCGTGCTGGGAGATCGTCGCGTGGGCATCACCGGGGCCTCGGCTTCGGCGGTTTTTGCGGCCATTTGCCGGGTTGGCGGCAAACACGGTTGGTATGCCACTGATAGCCTGTGGGCCCTCCGCGGGTGGCTCGACCGCCTGGTGGGGGGGCCTGGGCTGCGTCGGGGTCGACGGGATCCGCTACGGCTGTTGCCGGGGGACGCGGTGGATTTCTGGCGGGTGGCGGCAGTGGAGACCGACCACCGCCTGGAATTGACCGCTGAGATGCGATTACCCGGTGAGGCCCGCCTGGAATGGACCATCATCGATCACGGGCACCAACGCGAGGTGGTCCAACAGGCCCGCTTCCGCCCCCGAGGACTGGCGGGCCTCCTGTATTGGTACGCCGTCGCCCCGCTGCACGGTCTGGTCTTCCCCCGGATGCTCGCCGGCATCCTGCGGGCGGCAGAGGATATCGATCGCCCCTGAGGACTACCGGGCCTCGGGCCTGCCGCCGGTCGCTTCATCGACAATCACCGCCGTCACCACATCGGCGGCGACGTTCAAAGTCGTGCGGGCCATATCGAGCAGGCGGTCGACGCCGAGGACCAGGGCAATGCCTTCCCCAGGCACACCAACGGCGGTGCACAGGCCGATGATCAGGGGCAAGGAACCGCCGGGGATGCCGGCCACCGCCACCGCCGACAGCACCGCCAGACCCAAAAGGACCATCTGCTGGGCCAGGGTCAGATCGATGCCGAAGGCCTGGGCCGCAAACAGCACCACGCAGCCCTCGTACAGGGCGGTGCCACTCATGTTCATGGTCGCCCCCAGGGGCAACACGAAGGACGCCACGCTGGGCGTTACCCCCAGGCGTTCCCGCGTGACCTTGATACAGGTCGGCAAGGTGGCGTTCGAGGACGAGGTCGAGAACGCCGTCACCAGGATGGTGCCGATGGCCTTAAAGAAGGGCACCGGCCGGACCCGGGAAAACATCAGCAGCAGCAAGGACATGGTGCCGAAGAGGTGGATGGCGATGACCCCCAGCACACCGACCACGAATAGGGCAACGGCGGTCAAATAAGCCGCGCCAAAACGCATCACCGTCGCCGCCACCAGCAGGGCCACGGCATAGGGCGCCAGGGCCAGGGCCCAGGCCACGATCCGGGCCATCAGGAGATTGACGGTCTCCAGGCCGTCCTCCAGGCGTTGCCGACGGTCCTCGGCCAGGGTGGTGGCAGCGGCGCCCGTCAGCAGGGCGGCGATGATCAGGGGCAGGATCTGGAAGTCCGTGACGGCCTTGAGGACATTGCGCGGCAGCAGCAGGTCGAGAAGGGTCCGGAGCCCGAAACCGCCGGCCTGCTGACTGGCGGCCGTGGCCTGGATACCCGCCAGGGCCTGACCCTGGGACTCCCGCAGACCATCCCGCACCCCCGCATCCATGGCACTGCCCGGGGCCAGGATGTGCATCATCACCAACCCCAGGGCGACACTGATCACCATGTTGAGGCCAAACAACGCCATGGTCCGCCAGGCCAAGCCCCCCAGGCGATCCAGCCGCCCCTGCTGAGACACCCCCAGCACCAGGCTGGCAAACACCAAAGGCACGACCACCAGGAACAGGAGACGCAGGAAGATCTGACCGACGGGATCCAGGAGGTTAGTCGCCACCCACGTGCCCGTCGTAGCCCAGGCACCGACCTCAGAGGCCGGCAACGCCCACAGCAGGCCCTGCCACAGCAGACCAACCACGAGGCCCACCACCATACCCACCAGGATGTGACCGGCCTGTCGCGACTGGGGGATCGTCATAAGCGGTCACGATCAAGTTGAGCCCGGGGAGGGCAATGGTGCGCGAGTGTTACGGTTCTCCTGGCAGACCGCCGGGTTTGGGGACATCCTGGTGGACTACCTCCCTCTTTTGCCGCGCCGTCCTGGCTGGACCATGCCGACCATGATCGCCATTGCTCACGACCGCCAGCTGCTCGGAGTCCTGGCTGTCTATGCCGTCGTGGTGTTTTCGGGGCTCAAGAGTTTTGCCCTGTGGGACCAGGTCCGGTTGCTGCTCGATGCCAGTCCCTTGGCGATGATCCTGCAAGGGCATCCGCACACCCTGCGGTTTCTGGTGGTGCAGCCGGCGGTGATGGCGGATCGGCTCGGAATAGACCCGGATCCGGCATGGACGTTGTGTTGTTTTCTGTTGGTAGTTGCCACGGCCCTTTTGTGCGCCCGGGCGGCAGCACTCATAAAGGGGCCAGGCCACCTTATCGCGAGCGATAAGGTGGCCTGTCCCCTTTGTGGTGAGGTGGCCTTACGAGCCCCAGCCCTGGCCGCCCTGGGCTCCGTCAGCCTGTTCATGAACGGCCGGCTGATCCCAGCCTTTGCGGGGGTGGCCCTGGCGCTGGCCATCCTGGCCGAACGCCGGGCCGGGATCGCCCGCTGGACCTGGGTTCCGGGTCTGCTGGTGGCCCTGCTGCTGGCCTCGGTGAGCAGCGGGACCCTGGCAGTGGCCGTCGCAGCCTGCGTCCTGGCCTGGCTGGCGGCCCCGGGGACCTCCCGCTGGCTGGGGGCCGTCGTAGCCGGCCTCGGCGCGCTCCTGGTGGCGGCCGGGGCGTGGAAGGCGCTGGTCTTCTTCAAGGGCGACATCCTGGCGGCCCTCGCCCATGGGCCGGGGGCCTTTCTAGCCCCCCTCGGCGCGGCGGCGGGCGGGGTCATCCTGGTCCTCCTGGGCCTGGGGCTGGCCTGGGCCCTGGGCCGGGAGCCATCCCGCCGGCCGGTGCGTCTCGTCGTCCTGGCCGCCGCCGCCGCGGGCCTATTCGGCTGGTCGACCCTCGCGGTGGGCTTGGTGCCCGCCCTGGTGGTGCTGCTGGCCTGGGCAGCACCGGAGCCCGCGTAGACTTTCGCCCTGCTCCGGGCACCATGGCGGCCATGACCTTTCCCGCCGTCTGCCTCTCGATTGGTTCCTCGGACACCTCCGGCGGGGCCGGAATCCAAGGGGATCTCAAGACCTTCACCGCCCTCTCGATCCACGGCCTGTCGGTGATCACGGCCGTGAATGCCCAGGGATTGGCTGGTGTTGCCGATGTCATGCCCATCCCCGAGGCCCACGTCCGGGCCCAGCTGGAGGCCCTGGAAACCGATTTCACTATCGGCGCCATCAAGGTCGGTTGGTGCCCCACGGTGGACGTGATGCGAGTCGTCGGCCGCTGGCTGCGCCAGCACCCCCGCATCCCGGTAGTCCTCGATCCGGTGGCCACCGATGGCCGGGGCATTCCCCAGATGACCCCGGAAATGGTCGAGGCCCTACGCACGGACCTGCTGCCCCGGGCGACCATCGCCACCCCCAACCGCTTCGAAGCCGCCCTGCTGGCCGGAATGGAGGAGTGCCTGACCCGCGAGGACATGGAGGCCGCCGCCATCGCCCTGCGGGACCGCCACGGCTGTTCGGTGCTGGTGACCGGCGGCAGTTCCGGCACCGAGGCCCTGGACGTGCTGGCGGCCATCGACGGCCTGCGCCACTTCTCGACCCCGGCCCACCCTCGGCCCAAGGTCCATGGCCAGGGCTCGTGCCACGCCGCCGCCATTGCCGCCGGCCTGGCCCGGCACGACGGCCTGCGGGAAGCCATCGTCGCCGCCAAACTTTACATCGGTGCGGCCATTGCCGCCGCCCCGACGACCACCACCGACCGCTCGGTGCTGTGGCATGCGGTGACGGTCCGCGAACAGGTCATCGCGCCGCCGGTGGCTCAGGATCCGTAAGTCACCGCGAACGGCCTAGCGCCTGCGACGGATCCCATAGGATCAGGCCCAGGAGAATCCCATGCTGTTGGCCCGCCTCGGCAACCTGTTCAAAGGTTTCCTCACCATCTTCGTCTCTAGCGTCGAGAAGAAGAACCCCGAGGTGCTGCTGGAACTGGAGAAGGAAAACCTCCGGACCCAGATCGGCCAGTACAACCAGGGCTTGGCCTCCCACGCCGGGATGTGCGAGCGCCTGATGAGCCAGGTTCGCAAGTTGGAACTCGACGAGCGCGACCTCCGGGCCAAGACCACTGCCCACCTCAAGGCCGGCAATCGCGAGGCCGCCGGACAGTACGCCCTGCGCCTCCAGACCATCGAACGGGAACTGGCGGAAAACCGTACCCAGTTAGAGCAGGCCGAGACCACCTACAAGGATCTGGTGAAGGCGCGCGATGTCTCCATCAGCGCCGCCAAGGCCAAGATCGAAGCCCTCAAGGGCGCGATTCAGGACCTGCGCATGAAGCAGGCCATGGCCGAGATGAACGAGATGGCCGCCGGCATGATCAGCCAGGTCGGTGGAGCCGGGGATACCCTCAACCGTCTCACGGAAATGGTCGAGGACGAACGCACCCACGCCGCCGGTCGGGCCCGGGTGGCCCGGGACGCCGTCGACATGGGCGACATCAAGCTGAAAGAGGCCGAGCAGACCGCCCTGGCGGACCAGGCCCTGGCGGATTTCGCCGCCAAGTCCGGCATGGCCATCGACGCCCCCGCCGGGGCCGCCCCGGCCGCCGCTCCCCGCACCATGGGCCCCTCCGTTTCCCAGGGGGCCTAAGTCATGCCCATGCCCGCCGGGGCGCCGGCCTGGGCCGTGCGCCTGGCCGAGGACTACGAAAGCGGCGCCGCCACCCAGTTCGTGCTCCATGGCGCGGTCGATGACCGCCTGCCCCAGGGCGATGGCCTCAAACCGGTGGCCGACTGGCTGGTGGAGGCCCTGCTGCCGTCCTTCCCGGTGGTCCTGCAGTACGACCTCGGCAATGGCCTGCGGGTGTTGCGCGGCACCGACCTGACGGGCCAGTGGTCCGGCTTCACCACGCCCCGCCAGCCCCGGCCGGCGGTCGAATCCATCTCCGGCTACTTGCGCTACCTGCATAATCTGCGGGCATTGACCAGCGCCGTGCCGCCCGCCGTGGCGGTGCTGGTGCGTGGGGCGGAACAAGTCTTCCCAGCCCAAACCCCCGGCCACGAACAGGCCGGCCTGGTGGCCCTGGTGCGGGAGTGGAGCACCGCCGCGCCCTTCCTGGACCTGCCCTTCGCCAGCATCCTGATCGCCGACAGCGTAGCCGATCTGAACCCCCTGCTGGCGCGCAATCCCGCGGCCAGCGTGGTCGAGGTCGGCCTGCCGGATGCCACCGCCCTGGGCCGGGGCCTCGACCTGCTGCGGGCCGCCCACCCGGCGGCCTTCCCCGCCGACCTGACCAGCGCCGTCCTCGCCCCGCAACTCAAGGGCTGTTCGTTAGTGGCGGTGGAATCCGCCGTCCGCCGGGCCGCCCACCGCCGTACACCCCTGGCCGCCAACGACCTCAGCTCCCTGAAAAAATCCCTGGTCGAGGGCGAAGCCAAGGACCTCCTCGAATTCCTGACCGCCGACCGGACCCTCGACGACTACCACGGCCAGGAAGCCCTCAAAACCTGGATCCGCCAGGACGCCGCCCTGTGGCGCAAGGGCGACCTCGCGGCCCTGCCCATGGGCTACCTGCTGTGCGGTCCGGTGGGCACCGGCAAAACCTTCCTGGTCGAGTGCATCGCCGGCGAGGCCGGGGTGCCAGTGGTCAAACTCAAGAATTTCCGGGACCGTTGGGTCGGGTCGTCAGAAGCGAATCTCGAAAAAATCTTCCGCCTCGTCCACGCCCTGGACCGCTGCATGGTATTTGTCGACGAAGCCGACCAGAGCCTCGGCAAGCGCGAGACGGACAGCAGCGATGGCGGCCTAGGCGGCCGGCTCTACGCTCGTTTCGCCGAGGAAATGTCCAACTCCCGCAATCGGGGCAAGGTCATGTGGCTGCTCGCCTCGTCGCGCCCGGACCTGATTGAGGTCGACCTCAAACGCCCGGGCCGCATCGATGTGAAGGTGCCCCTGCTGCCCACCGCCACGGTCGAGGAATCCGCCAGCCTGATCGCCATGCTCGCCAAGCGGCGGGGCCTGCTCCTGGATGAGGCGGCCCGCGCCGTCCTTGCCCCGGGCCTGCCGGTGCGCCTCACGCCGGGCGCCGCCGAGGCCCTGGCGGTCAAGGCCTACCGCCTCGCCCAAACCCGGAACCTCAACGCCTTCGAGGCGATGACCGCTGCCTTAGAAGGCTGGCAGCCTCCGGTGCCGCCGGATGTCATGGAACGTCAGATGCGCTTGGCGGTGCGCGAAGCCAGCGACCTGGCCTTCGTCCCGCCCTCCTTCCGCCATCTCGCTGAAGCGCCGTGAAATACCTGCTCGCCGCCTTCAATGCCCGGCCCCTGGGCCTGCTGGTGCCGCCCAACTGGATCGCCCTCGGGGTGGTCGGGCTGCTGGGGGTTTTCGTCAATCCCGGCTTCTGGCTGATCGGCGCCGGGCTGGAGGCGGCCTACCTGTGGGCGGTGTCGTCCCACCCCCGCTTCCGGGCGACGGTGGATGGCCCGGTGGTCGCGGCCCCGGACTTGCGCCATGCCCAGATGCTGGCCGGCCTGACGCCAATCGCCCGCAAGGCCCAGGAGGCCCTGGAGGCCCGGGGCGCGGAACTGGTGGCCATTCTCGCCCGCACGGGGGCCTTCACTGGCCAGGAGGAAACCGCCCAACTGTGCTGGTTGCACCTGCGGCTGCTGGCGGCCCGCAGCGGCGTGGCGGCGGTGGCCGGTGGTTCGATGCCGGAGTTGGCCGAACGCCAGGCCACCATCGACGCCCAGTTGGCCGACGCGGACCAGGACGACGCCACCCGGGGGAGCCTGGAGCGCCAGCGCGAAGTCCTGATCGAACGCCAGGCCAGCCTCAAGGCCGCCGTCGCCCGCCTGCGTTTCATCGATGCCGAGCTAGAGCGCATTCGCCAGCAGTTGGAACTGGCCCGGGAGCAAGCCCTCTTGGCGGCCGATGCCGCCGGGCTGGCCCGCTCCGTGGACCTGGTGGCCGGGTCGTTGACCGAAGCCAACCGCTGGCTGGCCGACCGCCGCGACATCCTCGCCGACCTTGATCCCTTGGCCGAAGCCCCCTCGGCCCAACACCTGTTCACCCCCCGCCCGGCCATATCCCAATGATAACCACCTCCCGCCGTGGAGGCGCCCTCGGCGTCCTCCTAACCCTCGTGATGATCGCCGGCCTCGTGGGCCTGGGCGTATTCCTGGTCCTCAAGAAACCGGAACCCGCCCCGGCGCCTGCCGCCGCCACCCCGACGACGGACGTGACCGCCGTCGCCACCCCGGTGGTCGCCAAGCCCGAGGGCGCCATGCCCGCGCCGGTGGAACCGGCCCCGGGGGCCAAGCGTCTGGAAGCCGCGGCGCCCCACCAGGCCAAGAACAACGTCATCGAACTCGACATCAGCGAATACGCGGGTTACGCCGGGCTGATCGTCGCCAACGGCGGCCTGGAACCGAACCCGGACTCCCTGTTCGCCAAGCAGTACGGTTTTCAGGTCCGCCTGCTCAACGGTGAAGCCGAAAACTGGGGAGCCGTCAACAACGGCAAGATCGCCGGCTGCGCCACCACCACCGACGTCCTGGCGATCATGGGCCGCCAGTTCGAAGTCACCGTCCCGGTGCAGATCGCCTATTCGCGGGGCAGCGACGAAATCGTCGTCGATCGCGGCATTACCTCGGTGAACCAATTGGCGGGCAAGGTCATCGCCGCCGAGCAGTTCAACGAAAGTGAGTTCTTTATCCGCATGCTGGCCCAGGAAGCCGGGATCCCGGTGAAGGTCCTGCGGGATCTCGACGCCCGGCCCGCCGCCAATGAACTGGGCCTGGTGTTCTACGAGGACGCCTTCACCGCCTGTGACGCCTACCGCTTCGAACTGGCCGGCGCCCGCCGCCTGGCCGGGGCCGTCAGTTGGACGCCCAAGACCACCGAAGTGGTGGCCGCCAGCAACGGCGCGGCCAAGGTCCTGGTGTCGAACCGCAACCTGCTGGTGGTGGCCGACATCCTGGTCCTCAACCGGGCCTTCGCCGCCGCCAATCCCCAGATCGTCAAGGGCCTGACCCACGGCGTGCTGGAGGGTAACCGCCTGGTGCGCGAGAATCCCGAGCCCTACCTCGCCCTGCTGAACAAGGCCTTCAAGTGGAGCCCCGAGGACGCCCGGGAGGAACTCAAAAAAGTCCACTTCGCCAATCTACCCGAGAACAATGCGTTTTTTAGCGGGACGATCGACGCCGCCGGATCCTTCGGCGGCATCTACCAGCAGGCGGTGATGGCCTATGGCCCGACCCTGGTCCCCAATCCCCCGGACGCCGAACGCTTTATTGACGCCTCGGGCCGCAAGACCCTGACGGACGACGGCTACCAGAAAGACGCCGCCATCGCCATCGCCCCGATCCGTACCTCGGCCCGGGGTGCGCTTGAGGGCGACGCCCTGCTGTCGAAGGACGTGCGCTTTTTCTTCGAACCAAACTCGGCGACCCTTGATGCCACCAACACCGCCAATCCCGGTTACCTCGACACCATCCAGCGCTACCTCCAGGTCAGCCCCGGCTCGGTAGTGGTCCTGCGCGGCCACGTCGACGGCAGCCTGAGGGACCAGTTCCGCAAGGACGGCGGCGACGCCCTGGTCCGCAGCATGGGCCTCAAGGCCTTAGAGCTCTCGAAGCAACGGGCCCAGGCCGTCCGCGCTGCCCTGCTGGTCCGGCATCCCCGGATCGACCAAAGCCGTGTCGAGGCCGTGGGCCGGGGCTGGGAGGAACCCGCCGGCGGGTCCGCCGAACTCAACCGCCGGGTCGAGGTGAAGTGGTACACCGTCGAGTGACCGTACCCCGCACCGCCCCAGCCCGCGGGTGCCTTCCGGGGTGACAGGGGCGGTGCTTGCCCAGCATGGCTTCGGATTTCCCATGACCGGACCCCGCCTCGCCGTACCCCTCCTCCTGGCCGCCGCCCTCGGTGCCGCCGACCCGGATGACCTCACCCCCAACGACCTGCGCCTCCAGGTGGGACTGCCGCCATCCAACGCGGAGATCACCTCCCGCCGGATTGGCAGCCAGGCCGAGCAGACGAGCACCATCACCTGGGAGGAAAGCGGGCGCTGGAGTCTGCAGTGGGTACCGCCGGTGGCCCGATTGACGCCCCAGAGCGACGGGATGTGCATCCTCGAGATCACCTCGACGCGCCTGGTGAGCGGCAGGACCGCCACCACGGATCCGTTAATTGCCCGGGCCGTCACCGGAGGCCTGCACCTCGGACTCGGCTGGGTGGTCCTGCAGAATACCACCCTTGAACTCACGGCCTTTGGCAATGGGGGCATGGCTTGGCAGGAGGGCAGCGACCACTACGGCAGCGCTTGGGAAGTCGGAGCCCGCCTCGGCCTGACCTGGGCCCCCCTGGGTCTTGCGGGTGGGCGACCGTTGATCGGTGCCGCCTTGCTGGGCATGTACGGCCAACTCCAGCATCACGCCACCCTGACAAATCAGGAATATGATTTAACCGTCACCTCCAAGGGGTACTCACCGGCGGTCGTTCTCGGTTGGCGTTTTTGATAGTTCGGTATCTCTTGTTTTAACATGTGAATCAATCGCCCCCAAGGGCGGATGAGGTTCCCATGTTCTCTTAAAGGCCCACCCGCAACGATGCGGGGATGACTTCTCCCCATTGCGCCCCCTGGTCGAACCTCCTTCTGCGGCTGGTGGCCGGGCTGTTGCCCTGGCTCGTGCTATCCTCGCAGTCGCACGCGGCGACCGGTCAGCCGGATTATGCTCAAGCCATTACCGTTAATGACGATGGGACGCTTACCTACGTTCCCAATCCGCGCGGGGACATGGTTCCGGATTTCTCGGCGGTAGGGTGGCGAAATGGGGATCAACCACTGCCCGGCCAACCCGGCGGCATCACCGTGCCGGTGGTCGTGACCCTGGACCCCGGCACGGGCGACCAGTCGAGCCGTATCCAGGCGGCCATCTGGCGGGTTGCCCAACTACCCCTGGATGCGAACGGTTTCCGGGGGGCCATCCTCCTGAAAGCCGGGACCTGGGAGATCAATCGCACCCTTCTCATCGACCAATCGGGTATTGTTCTGCGGGGCGAAGGCCGGGACCCATCGGGGGTCCATACGCACCTCATCGCCACGATGATCACCAATGACGGCTATACCGGCGTCAGCCAGGGTGGATCCATGATCCGGGTCCGCGGCAACTTTGACGATACCCCGCGTTTCACCTCCGATGCCACCAGCATGGTGAATACCTCTCCCCAGACCTGGGACATTGTCGGCCGGGTGCCGGTGGGCGCGAAGTCCATCACGGTGTCATCTATTCCGACCCTCCAGGTCGGGGAGTTGGTCCGGATCCACCGGCCGGTGACCCAAAACTGGGTAGATGACGAGGGACTGGCCTTCAACACCAGCGCCTACATCAGCGCCGGCCAAAACCAGGTGGCCCATCGTCGGGTCGTCAGCGTTGACGGGACCACGATCCACCTCAATGCACCCATCACGTTGGCCATCGATCCGACGTATGGGGGCGGCAAGGTCCTCAAGGTGACCGCGGAGGGGTACATCCGTAACGTGGGCATCGAAAATCTCTACGCGACATCGGCTTACGCCAACCCCATGGACCAGAACCATGCCTGGAATGTGGTGGCCATGGAGCGTACCGAAGACAGTTACGTCCAGGACGTCACCGCCCGCTATTTTGGCTATGCGCTCTGCTACATCACCACGACGGCCCGCCAGATCAGCGTCGAACGGTGCCAGATGATCGATCCAGTATCCTGGGTTACCAATGGCATGCATGAGAGTGGCCGCCGGATCCAGGATGCGGGGGGTAACCGCTATGCGTACTTGAATAATGGTGAACTGACCCTGGTCCGCGACAGCTACTCCCGCCACTCGCGCCATGAGTTCCCGACCAGCTGGTTCCTGTCGGCCGGCCCAGCGGCGTTTGTGGACTGTCTGGGGGAAAACGGCCACAACGAATCCGGGGCCCATATTTATTGGACCACGGGCACGCTGTGGGACAACGTCCGGATGGAAAGCCTGCAGAACAAGCGGGAACGTCCGACGGGCAATAATGTCATCTGGAACTGCGTCCTCTACGGCGGGCCGAACATCGTTGAAAACGCCGTGACCGCGGTGAATTGGGCCTTCGGTTCGACCACCGCCAGCGGCGGGGCGGTCACCTTTTCGGCCTCCAATCCCCCCGGTGGCGTGCCAAGGAATCAGGGCGGTGAGATCTTCTCGAACGGCACCCGGATGAGCGTCCGCAGCCTGCACGATGCTCAGGTGGCAGCGCGACGGCTGGCCCAGGGCCTGACCTACACCCCCCGCACCACCCACCAGCGACCGGCCTTGGTTCCGATCCTTCCCACCATCACACCCTACGATGCGACCGGCAAGGTCGGCACGGCGTTTTCCTATGCCGTTAAGGCCGATCCCATGCCGATCCGACTCAGCGGGGGCACCTACTACACCGCCACGGGACTTCCGCCCGGCCTCAGTATCACCACCGGGAATAATAAGACCTACGGCTACATCACCGGCACCCCAACCACCTCAGGCGACTACACCGTGACCCTGGTGGCCATCAATCAGGACGGAAGTTCGACGCCAACGCCGGTCACGTTCACGATCCTATCGAGCACCGATAGCACCACCTTCCCCTTGAGTCTGAGCCTGCGGGCGGACTACCCGGATGGGTTCCGTTACGACACCATGGTCGTGACCCCCATGACGGCCAACTACGACCGCAACGGAGATCTCGATTTCACCAATAATGTCGATCCAGCCCTCGATGAGACGGGGGTGGTCGTGCCGGTGACGGTGGTGGCCTCCCACCAGTTCCCCGCCCTGCGCATCCCGATCACGGTGACCTACAATGGCTCCGCCACCCTGCCCACGGACCCCGGTTCCTACACCGTGACCGCCACGTCGACCAACCCCCTCTATCCGGGCACGGTGACGGACACGTTGATCATCAAAACTCCAGGATCGATCTCCCTGGGTAATCTCACCAGGACGTACAACGGCTCCGCCCAAGCCCCCAGCGTCACCACCACGCCCGCAGGGTTGACGGTCGATCTCGTCTATGAAACGCCCGACGGCCCGACCACCACCGCCCCGACGCTTCCGGGCGCCTACACCGTCCGGGGCAGCATCCGGGACCCGGCCTACGCGGGAAGGACCACCTCCAATTCCACGGATTTGCGGCTGTTCGTCATCAACAAAGGCAGTGCCACCATCACTCTGGGGTCCCTGAGCCAGACATGGAATGGCTCCGCCCGTACACCGATCGCTACCACCGTTCCTGCAGGCCTGACGGTCACCTATGCCTTCACCAAAGACGGGGTGCCGGCGGCGGCCATTGAACCCGGCACTTATGCCGTGACGGCCACCATCGATTCCCCCCTCTACGCCGGCACCCGCACTGGCACCCTGACCATCGCCAAGGCCCCTGCCACCATCACCCTCGGTAACCTGACCCAGGCCTATGCCGGCAGTGATCTCGTTCCGACGGTGACCACTGTTCCCCCAGGCTTGGCGGTCGTGATGTCGTATAACGGTGGGGCTCTGACGACAGTTCAGCTTCCCGGAACCTACTCCGCCACCGCCACGATTAATGACCCCCACTACCAGGGCGCCAACTCCTCCCCGTTCACCATCACCAAGATGACCGGCCAAGTGCTGCTGGAAACGGCCGACCTGGCCCAGACCTATGATGGAACACCCCGAGTGGTCAGGACGACCACCATCCCGCCAGGATTGGCGGTGGTCCTTCGCTATAATAGTGCTGAAAACGTCACCAATGCAGGCACCTACGCGGTAAGCGCGACCCTCAACGACCCCCTGTACCAAGGCACGTCGACCCCGGCGAACCTCGTGGTGGCCAAGTTACCCACCACCATCACCCTCGACGATCTGGCTCAGGATTTCACGGGCGGTCTGCGACCCGTGACCACCTCGACCATCCCCTCGGGTCAAACGGTGGTCGTCACCTATGATGGACGTTCGACGGTGCCCTCGGCCGTCGGCGTTTATGCCGTCAGCGCCACCGTCAACACCACCAATCACTTGGGGACTGCCACCGGGAGCCTGATGGTGCGGCCGGTGATCACCACCATCAGCAATCTGTTCGGCAGCGTCGGCCAAGCCTTCACGGCCACCATCACCGCCACCGGCAGTCCAACAGCCTTCGGCGCGAGTTCCCTGCCCAGCTGGCTGACCGTGAACCCGAGCACGGGAGCCCTGACCGGCACCCCGACCACCGCCGCGTCGGTGACCATCACCCTCACGGCCAGCCGCACCACCACCGGGGGCACCGCCACCGGCTCCAAGGAGGTGACCATCAGCGTCCTGCCGAGTGGCCAGCAGATGACCTGGCCGACGCCTGGGGCGGTGCCCTACGGGACGCTCCTCGGGTCTTCCCAGTTGAACGCCACCAGCACCGTGGCCGGTAGTTTCTCGTATGACCCGCCGGCGGGAACCCTGTTGCCGATCGGCAGTCAGACCCTGCGAACCACATTCACCCCCACGGACACCAGCACCTACAGCACGGTGCAGCAGACGGTGACCCTGACCGTGACCAAGGCGCCAGTGACCGTGACGGTGGCCAATGCCAGCCGGGTATATGGAGCCGCCAATCCGACCTTCACCACCAGTGTCAGCGGCCTCGTCGGGACGGATGCCCTGGCCAGTGTCACCCCCACGACCACGGCCATCGCGACCTCGGCAGCGGGCACCTACCCCATCACCGCTACCGCCCCGAGCCTGACCAGCGGTTCCGCCAGCAACTACACGGTGACGGTCGTTCCAGGAATTCTGACCGTCAGTCCGGCACCGTTGACGATCCGGGCCGGGGATGCCACCCGGACCTACGGCAGCGCCAATCCCGTATTCACCAGCACGGTCAATGGCTTGGTGGGCGCGGACACCATCAGCTCCGTTTCCATGACCACCTCAGCCGGGGCCAGCACGCCGATCGGCCCCGCCTCGATTATCCCGGGGACCCCGACGTTCGCGGTTGGCCGGGCCAGCAACTACGCCATCACGGCTGAAAATGGCACGCTGACCATTACCGCCGCACCCCTCACCGTGTACCTGGACCGTACCGTCTACCGGGTGCAGGGCGGATTGGATGCCACCATCAATCCCAAGGCCACCGGACTGCAGGGGTCTGACCGGCTGGCAGGAGCTGACATCGCCTATCCGGCCCAGGATGTGGCCGTGGGGTCCTATCCCTTGCCCCTCAGCAATGCCCGTCTCGCCGTCGGCTCCCTGGGCAATTACACCATCTCCTATTCGGCCGGCACCCTGGTGGTGGTGGATCCCCTGAGCGTCACCATCCCGGTGATCACCTGGGCTACCCCCTCAGCCGTCACCTACGGCTCCGTGCTGGGGACCTCCCAACTGAATGCCGTGGCGGATGCCGCGGGGACCATCACCTACGACCCCCCCCTGGGAGCCTTGCTGGGAGCGGGCACCCAAACCCTGGTCGCCACCTTCACCCCCGACAATCCCGCCCTGGTCGCTCCGGCGACCACTAGCGTGAGGCTGGAGGTGCTGCCCACCCCCCTGCAGATCACCGCCCTCGCCGCCAGCCGGGTGTACGGTGCCACGGATCCCGTCTTCACGGCTCGCCTCACGGGTCTTCAGGGAACAGATGCCGCCACCACGGCGGTCACGACCAGCACGGATGCCAGCACTCCAGTGGGGCTCCAGGTCGGCAGCCTCACGCCGACGATCGTGCAGTTCACGGTCGGCAGCCTGAGCAACTACGCCCTGACCACGGTCCTGGGGGATCTCCAGATCACCCCGGCGAATCTGACGATCACCGCCCGGGATGCGACCCGCGTCGTCGGGACTGACAATCCGGAATTCCCCTGCCTGGTCACGGGACTAGTCAGCGGGGATACCCTCGAACCGATCCTGGCCACCACCACGGCGACGGTGGACTCGGTGGCGGGGGCCTATGCCCTCACCCCGTCGGAACCTCGTTTCCTCACGGGAAGCGCGGGAAACTACCGGATCACTCTGACCAACGGCCGCCTGGCCATCACGGAGGCGATGCCCGTAATCACCTCGGCCCTGGTCACGGGCATCGTCGGCCAAGCCGTGCGACACCAGGTGGCCGTCTCGTCCACCACCCGGTGGTTCAGTGCCAGCGGATTGCCCGACGGACTGACCATCAGCTCCACCGGGTTGATTGCGGGGATCCCCTCCACTGCAGGACTTTTCCTGGTGACGGTGGATGCCCAAAACCAAGCCGGCCGGGGCAGCGGCACGATTTCGATCCTGATCACCGAGGAGGCCTTCCCCGTTGGAACCAGCGAGGATTCCTCCAGCACCCCTGCCTCCTGCGGGTCCGGCACCGCTCTGGTGGGCTTGATCGGGCTGCTGGGCCTGGCCCTGACGGGCCGGCGGCGGCGCGGCTGATCAGTCCCGCACAACCTCGGCGACGCTCTCGGCCAGGATCGCCAGCAGGCGGTCCTGGTCTCCAGGTTCCGTGATCAGGGGCGGCAGCAGATAGACCGTATCGCCCAGGGAGCGCAGCAGGGCGCCTCGGCGCAGGGCCGCCTGGAAGCACCGCCAGCCGGTGCGTCGTTCCCGGGGGAAGGGCGTGCCATCGGCCCGGACTAGATCGGCGGCGGCCATCATGCCAACGCCGCGCACGGCGTTCAGGTGGGGGCTGTCCAGGGACGCCAAGCCCTGGCGCAGGCGCGGACCGTGGCGGGCGACCCGGCCGAGGATGTCCTCGTCTTCGTAGACCGACAGCACCTCGTTGGCGACCGCACAGGCGAGGGCGTGGCCCGTGTACGTATTGCTGTGGAGGAAGGCCCGACCCGCGATCCAGGGTGCCTCGAAGGCCTGGGCGATGGCCTCGGGAATCAGCACCGCGCACAGGGGCAGGACGCCACCCGTCAGGCCCTTCGAGAGCACCGCGAGGTCCGGGAGCGCCTCGTCACCGCCGAGGCTGCTCGCCAGCCACGCCCCGCAGCGACCGCTGCCGGCGGCGATTTCGTCGGCGATCAGCAGCACCCCGTGGGCCCGGCACCAGGCCGCCATCCGACGCAGCAGGTCCGGGCTGACCAAACGCATGCCGCCGGCACCTTGCAACACGGGTTCGACCACCACCCCGGCGAGGGTCGGAGCGATGGCCGCCAACTGGCGTTCGATGGCCGGCCACTCGGCCGAAGCATCGAGCCACCGGGGGTCCTCGGGGCCGCTGCGCCGGGGCAGGCCGGTCAGGACCGTGGCGTCAAAGCACAGGTCCTGAAAGGGCGCGCGGAACACGCCGCAGTCGCTGACCGACATGGTGGCGATGGTTTCACCGTGGTAGCCGTCCTCCAGGCCCGCAAAGCGGGTGCGCCCGGTCTGACCGCGCTGACGCTGCCACTGGACCGCCATCTTGAGGGCGATTTCGATGCCAGTGGAACCATCCCCGGCCAGGAACACCCGGCCCCAGCGCCCGGGATGCAGGGCCAGCAACCGCTCGCACAGGCGGACGGTGGGCTCCTGCACGGTATTGGCGGCGATCACATGCTCGAAGCGGCCCGCCTGGTCCGTAAGGGCGCGGATCAGGCGCGGGTGGCGGTGACCCAGGCTTTTGCACCACCAGGAACTGATGCCGTCGATCAGGCTCCGGCCATCGGCCAAGTGGAGGTGGATCCCCTCGGCCCCGACCACCTCGATGGGGGGAACGAGGTCGTGGTCGGTCATCTGGGTGCAGGGGTGCCAAAACACTCGTCGGTCGCGGGCCAGGAGGTCGCTCATGGGGCGGCAGCGTCGGGCGTCCGGCGGCACGCCAAGGCCCAGGCCTCGGGGGTATCGCAGTCCTCCAGGCGGTCGGCCAGGTCTGGCGGGGCGGCATAGGCGTTGACCGCGGCGGCCTCCAGGACCGCCAGGGGCGAGCGTCGACCACCCGTCAACGCCGCCTGGACCGCCGGGGCCAACCCCGGGTGCCAACGGGCGAACAGGGGCTCGATCCGGCCCTGCCGCAGCACCACGGTTCCATCCAGTCCCGGGGGCACATCCGCCAGCCAGTGGAGGTCCGCCGCCGTCAGCCACGGCAGATCGACGGCCAGAATCAGCACCGGATCCGGGGCCGCCCACGCGAGGGCGGCGGCGATGCCCGCCAAGGGTCCGCCCTCGGCCACCGCATCGGGGAGAAACACCGCCTTAAGTCCTGGCACCGGAGCCCGCCCGGCCACCGCCACCGGGCCGAGGGTCCGGCCAGCCGTCACCAAACGGGCCAGCAGGGTCGCGCCATCCCGCTCCAACAGGGCCTTGTCCCGGCCCATGCGGGTCGAGTGGCCCCCGGCCAAAATAGCCACGCGGATCACCGCCATCCGACCTCCAGATTGCCCCGGCCCTCGGCGCCCTCGACGGTGCGCCAGGTCACGGCCAGACGTTCGCCCACGCCCCGGGGGGCCGTGGCCCGCAGGACATCCAGGCGCGAGCGGATCACGTTGCCATCGATGGTGAGCAGGGTCGCCTGTTTCGGCACGCCTCCATGGCCCGCAGGACCGGGTACCTCGACCGCCGCCACCACCACCCGCCCACCCCGGTCCTCCACGGTCCAACCCAGCCAGGGCGTCCCCGGCAGGGGATGGCGAGCCAACCGCGCCGGCCGAACCCCCGTCGCCGTGGTTAGGTCGATCCGCAGGTCCGCCCGCCACACCCGGGCCACGGCCGCCGCCCGAACGGCCGCGGCCGATACCACCGGCCGACCGTTAGCGGCCAGGATGCGGATCCCCGCAGCATCCACCGGGCCCTCCGGGCCGTCGCGGACCACCTCATCGAGGACCGCCCGGGCCACGGTGCCCCGTTCCAGGGCTGGCAAGACCTCCCGCAGTTGGGGCGCGGCGATGGCGATGGCGATGCCGCTATTGGCCGCGAAGCCCGTGCGGCTGCGGATCTGACCGTTGATCCCGGCCAGGGCCCCGCCGTCGGCCAGGAACAGGCCACCGCCGGAGTTGCCGGGATTGACCGGCGCATCCGAAAGAACCGCCAGGGGATAAGCCCCCCGGGCCACCAATCCGGTGGACAATACCCCATGGGTGACCGTCGGCCGATCATCCCAGTCCGCCAAGCCAAAGGGGTTGCCGATGGCAATCACCGCCCGCCCCGGCACCAGGTCGGCATCAGCGGCCAGGGTGGCCCCCGGTAGACCCGCCGGCGGCTCCACCAGCACCAACAGGGACAGGTCCCCCACGGGATCCGTCCCCACCAGCCGGGCCGGCAGTTCCCGGCCATCCGTCAGGCGCACGGTGCAGCCCGGTGCCCAGGGCCGGGCGACATCCTCCGCCACATGGTGACAGGTGATCACTCGCCCGCCGGGCAGCAGCACCCCGGAGCCCCGAGCGACCACCACCGCCACGGGGTCCATGGCCATCGCAAGGGCGCTGAGCATCAGCAGGAGCAGGGGCATGGGGGGATCGTCCACAGGCCCCTGGCCCGGGAAGGCCCGACCCGGGCCAGGATCCCGGACTTCCCCCCTCACCTCGGGCCATATCCTGCCCCGTCTATGCGCGCTTTCCTGCCCCTGCTGTTGGTCTTTTCCGCCCTCCTGACCCCCGCCCTGGTCGCCGCCGAGGCCACCAAGCCCGCCGCGCCCAAGATTTGCGTGCTGCGGCTGGAGGACGTGCTCAAGGCCAATAAAGAGTACCTGGACGGGATGGCTTCGTGGAAGAAGGACCAGGAAACCATCGGCGCGACCCTCAAGGCCATCGATGAGAAGCTCCAGGACCTTGACGGCAAACTTCAGGTTCTGAAGTCGGACCATCCGAGCTTCGCCTCGTTCCAGGAAGAACTCGAAAGCCTCAAGCTGAAAAAGAAGCTGACCATCGACCGGGCCCGGGCCGACCTTGAAAAGCGCCAGGTGACCCTGGTGAAGAAGGTTTTCGCCCAGGTCCGGACCCAGCTGAGCACCTTCTGCCAAGAGCGCGGGATCATGCTCGTCCACCTGGCTCCGGATGGTGAACTCAACAGCAACGGCTTCAGCGACTTGCAGCTCGAACTCGGCATCAAGTCGGTGCTCTGGTACGACGCCAGCATGGACATCACGGAGGCCTTCATCCCGTTCATGAACGGCGCCCCCGGTGCGGTCGCCCCTGCCGCTCCCGTTGACGCCCCGAAGCCCTGAACCCCCATGCAGATCCGCGCCCAGGATGTGGCCGCCTTCCTTGGCGGCAGCGTGGTCGGCGACGCCGACACGCTCCTCTCCGGCATTGCCGGCCTCAATGAGGCCAAGACCGGCGATCTGTCGTTTTTGGCCAACCCCAAGTACGGCCCGATGCTGGCCACCACCCAGGCCAGCGCGGTGTTAGTGGCGGAGGCCCGGGAGGGTATCCGCCCGGCGCAGATCGTGGTCGCCAATCCCGACCTCGCCTTTGCCAAACTGGTGACGGCCTTCGGCCCCAAACCCATTCACCCGGCGGTCGGTGTTCATCCGACGGCCGTCATCGGTGAGCGGGTCCAGCTCGGTGCCAACGTCCGCATCGGCCCCCAGGTGGTCATTGGCGACGATGCGGTAATCGGGGACGACACGGTCCTGTATCCCCAGGTGGTGATCGGTGCCCAGGCTCAGGTCGGGGCAGACTGTGTGCTCTACGCCCACGCCAGCGTCCGCGAGCGCTGCCGCCTCGGCTCCCGGGTCATTCTCCAGCCCGGGGCCGTGATCGGCAGCGACGGTTTCGGCTACGCCCTCCAGGACGGCAAACATACGAAGATCCCCCAGGTTGGCATCGCGGTCGTTGAAGATGACGTCGAAATCGGCGCCAACACCACCATCGACCGGGCCCGCTTCGGCAAGACCCGGATCGGCGCCGGGACCAAAATCGACAATCTGGTGCAGATCGCCCACAACGTCGAAACCGGCAGCCACTGCATCATCGTCGCCCAGGTGGGCATTGCCGGCAGCACCCGCCTCGGCAATTACGTGACCCTCGGCGGCCAGGCCGGCATCACCGGCCACATCACCATCGGCGACCAGGCCAGTGTCACCGCCCAGTCCGGCGTCTCCAAGAGCATCCCGCCCAAGGCCATCATGCGCGGCAGCCCGGCTCAAGAGTTCAAAGCCTTCCAGGCCCAGGAGGTCCACCTTCGCCGCCTGGGCACCACCCAGCAAACCGTGAAATCCCTCGAACAGCGGGTCGCCGAGCTGGAGGCCCTGGTGAAGAAACTGACGGAGAAGGCGGGATGAGCGTTCAACGCACCATCGCCCGCGAGGCCAGCGTCACCGGCGTCGGCCTGCACTCGGGCGAAACCTGCACCCTGACCTTCAAGCCCGGCCTGGCCGACCGGGGGATGGTCTTCATCCGCGCCGACCTGCCGGGAAGACCGGCCATCACCAGCCATCCCGACCGCCTGTGCCAGCGCCAACGCCGCACCGCCCTGGCCGAAGTCATCGACGGCCATGAGGTCGAGGTCCACACCACGGAACACCTCCTGGCCGCCTGCCAGGGCCTGGGCATCGACAACCTCGTCATCGAACTGACCGCCGTCGAACTGCCGGGCCTGGATGGATCCGCCAAGGATTTTGCGGATTGCCTGCGCGGTGCGGGGATCGTCGAGCAGGACGTGGAACGCCGGACCTTCGATGTCACGACCCCGGTCTCCATCAGCGACGGCAAGAGCAGCATCGTTGCCCTGCCCTACGCCAACGGCCTCAAGATCACCTACACCCTGGACGATCACGGCGGGGCCCTGGGTGGTGCCCAGATCGTCGAAGTGGAACTGACCGAGGAATCTTTCGCCACCAAGATCGCCCCGGCGCGCACTTTCTGCATGGCCAAGGAAGTCGAGATGCTGCGGGCCCTCGGTCTCGGCAAAGGTGCGACCTACCAGAACACCTGCGTCTACGACGGCGACCGGCTGATCGATAACACCCTGCGCTTCAAGGACGAGGCGGCCCGCCACAAGATCCTCGACCTGATCGGCGACCTGGCCCACTGCCGCCGCCGCCTGAACGCCCACATCATCGCCGTGCGCACGGGCCACCGCGAGAACATGCTCCTAGTCCAGGAGCTGAACCGCCGGATCGCCGAAGCCGAACGGCCCAAGGTCGCCTTCGACATCCAGGCGATCCTCGGCAAACTGCCCCACCGCTACCCCCTGCTGCTGGTCGACCGGATCCTCGAATACGTCCCGGCCAAGCGCATCGTCGGCCTCAAGAACGTGACCTTCAACGAACCGTTCTTCCAGGGTCACTTCCCCGGCCGCCCGGTGATGCCCGGCGTCCTCCAGCTGGAAGCCATGGCCCAGGTGGCGGCCGTTCTATTGCTGACCGAACAGGACAGCGGCGGCAAGATCCCCTACTTCATGAGTGTCGACAAGGTGAAGTGGCGCCGCCCGGTGGTTCCCGGTGACCAACTGCGGATCGAAATCGACACCGTGCGCATCCGCGCCAGCCTAGCCGCCTGCACTGGCCGCATCCTGGTCGATGGCCAGGTGGTGTGCGAAGGTGAACTCCGTTCGATGCTGGTCTGACATGACCCCCCGCACCGTCGCCTGGGCCTGGCTGGTGCATGGGATCCTGGTGGTGGTACTGGCGCTCATGCTGGAGCCGATGGCCGATCAGGTGCAGTCCGAGGCGTGGGCCGACGCCATGAGCCTGCTGGGAGCGGGAACCTTCATCCCGCCCCTTCAGGCCGTCATGCCGCCCCTGGCAGCCCTCGCCCCCTTGGTGGCCGGGGTTGGAGCCGCTTGCGTCATGGCCGCCGTCGTGGCCTTCCGCTGGGGATTGCGCTGGCCCCTCCAGACCGTGGCCGTGGCCCATCTTGTTCTGCTGCCCCTCGCCACCTGGTGGACCCGCCGTCAGGTCGAGGCGGTGTGGCCGGCGACCACTGGGGAACTCGTGGCGGAATGGGTGACGACCGTCCTGTGCCTCGTGCCGGTGGTGGTGGGAATGGTGGTCATCCACCGGGCTCGGCCGGCGACGTCGGCGAAACCCGCGCCGCCTTGAGGGATCTCGTACCGCGCTTCGTGGTCGGCATGAGGCCGACGGTCCAGCTGCCAGGGATGGCTGGCTGACATCACTAGCATAGGCGCCACGATGGCCGCCGTTTGACGGCTCACCGGGCGGATCAGCCTACACCACTTCTTTAGAGAACCCTCCGCCGGCGCCATGCGAGCAACGGAAGGACCAACCCGAAGAGCAGAGAGGCCAATCCATTTCCTGCCCCACAGGAACCGGATGCAGAGTCGGGGACGACTTTGCCCTCTCGCGCGGCATCGAAGGTGAATCCCTGCTCGCGCATCACGGCACCAAAGGAGGTTTGGATCTTCACCTGGACCGGGCCGGCAGCCTGCGTCGGAGTGACGCAGGTGCAGGTCTGCTCATCCACGAGGACCACCTGGGTTGCGGGAAGGTCACCAAAGGTGACCGAAGGCACGTCAACGAACTGGCCACCCGTGATGGTGACCATCGTTCCGCCTGTCGAAGGTCCGCTGGCAGGATGCAACGTTGTCAAAACAGGAGGACCGACGTAGCGATAGCTCGCCGCCGCCTGAGCCGAACCCGTCGTTATCGTCACGGGCACAATGCCAGCCGTCCCAGCAGGCGTCCGGCATTGCACCGTGGCCGCATCAATCACCACGACGTCCGTCGCAAGTGCCCCTCCAAAGCGCACCTCAGATGCTCCTGCCAACCCGGTGCCCACCACCGTCACGAGGGTTCCCCCCGCCGCGGCTCCCCGATCCGGTGATAGCTGGGTTACCGTAGGGCCTGGAGTCTCCTCGGCGACATACGCAAAACCATCAGCCTTGGTGAAGACCCCCTGGGTCGTGGTTAACGCCACATGCACTGCACCCGCAGCGTGAGCCGGCGCCGTGCACGTGAGCGAGGTTGCGCTCACGACCGTGACATTCGCCGCAGCAATCCCACCAAAAGTCACCGCCGTGGTTCCGGTCAAATTGGCGCCCGTGATCGTGACCGTTGTGCCGCCAGATGCGCTGCCGCTGGCCGGACTCAACGATGAAATGGTCGGCGCTGCATCAATGAACAATGACGCCGACTTCAGCATCTGTCGATCTCCGGCGACCAAGAAGAAGATTTTATACCAACCAGGATTCACGGGCACATCTTGGCTCCACATGGATCCGATCTTTGGCAATCCACCATTGGCTGGGTCGCCTTGATATGCTCTGTAGAGTTTCATCCCACACACATTGCCGATGAGGTCGTTGAAGATATCCGGCTCCACATCCTGCGGCGATCCCAAATGGTTCAAAACATACTGACCTTGAACTTCGGCATTGAATGCGGTTGGCACAACAGGGACATAATCATAAATTTTATTGGGGGTAAGACGATTCACGGCGATTGGCATGTCGACAATTCTCGAAACGACCGGGGAGGTGCTCTGGGGCTCCTCCGTTATGATGTCTTCTTGCGACTCGCTGTCGCCAAAGGACCCGAAACGCCCATCAATGGAGTTGTTAACAACCGATATTCCAGCCTCCGCATCAACATCCATGACTGCTCGTATGGTCGTGTTCCCCACGCGGAACTCGGAATCCGATATCCTAACGATAGGGAGAATTCCAGCCGTGGTATCCTTGCATTGAATGATGGACAGAAATCGCTTCGATCTTCCGGAATTCTGGGTGCATGAAATATTCATAGGCAACGGCGGATTGGGATCGTTGCCAAAATTGGTAGGCCTAACAAGGAATCCGGTAGTGGTTGATAATTCTATTGGCGACGACCCGAAAAATGCAATTTCCGCCGCATAAGGAACCACTCCGCGTGCAGCCGCCACAGAATATCCGTAACGATTATCTCCGGTTCTCGACCACATTTTAGTTTTATCCGTGTGAAATCTTGCGGTCCAAGACTGCCGCTCTTCCTCGCTTTCCAAGTCGTCATAAATGACAATTAGGCCATCGTGCGTGTTAA
Source organism: uncultured Planctomycetota bacterium (assembly GCA_903902515.1). Classification (GTDB taxonomy): domain Bacteria; phylum Planctomycetota; class UBA11346; order UBA11346; family UBA11346; genus CAIUVD01. The sequence goes on from CAIUVD010000253.1 coordinate 36,005, forward strand.
GAATATGCCTATCAAATTTCTGTAATTTTTTATCGCCAAAATACAGTAATTTCTCCGCTTCAGTATATCTATTGTATAGCCATGCATTACCTAGGCGATAGCTATACTTGGCATCGCCTTTAACGTACGAAAGATTTCTTCCGGTGTAAAACCGTGCAATTCTTCCGTAGCTATCAGATCCAAATCCCTGGCCGCTTTCTCCGTCAATGACAATCCCATTATGGGCACGCGTTGACTTGTAGTCCCAGTATGAATGGGCGGCATTATCGTAATAGCCAACGGACCAGAATATCCTTTGATTTTTATATGCCAAGTTGAAGCAATTTTGGTTTGCGTGTGCATGGCTATACGCCCCAAACGGGCTCGACCTAAAAAAGAGAGCCAAATCACTCGAACTCGTCAGGGCCCGAGTGTGCATGGTGACCTCGCCAATCTCAGGTGCGCATATCGCCTTCGGCAATTCACTTTCTTGCAGCATGGCCGGGAGAGGTTCATTGTTGATGTTCAATGCAATTTGCTGCATGCCGCTTAGCCACTGCCCCCTCTTCCGGACAAGCTCGCCAGCATAAGAATCACCATTGGAGTAAAACACAAAATCAGCCAGCTTATCTCCGGTCGATCCAATTCTTTCATGCATGTCTCCAAATCCATTCGACAATGACGACGGATACGAGTTATAAAGAAGATACTTCGCTGTGTTTCTAAACCATGGAGTCCCCGATAAATCTGCCCCCAACGACTTTAAGTGAACGGCAATGTCAACCAATCCAATTGCTTCGAGTCCAAAATAACCGAGACCTTGGGACCACCCACCGCCATTGCCGCTCGATGTGGGAGCTCTCGCCAAATAGACCCCTACCGAGTATTCAAAGCATTTTTTCATGTATTCCGGATTCTTGTTTTTCAGTGCCATTGCAACCATCATCAAGCACGATAGCTCCGTTTGCCAAAAGTGATTATCCGCCATCACCGCCTCACGATTATTGGGCCATGCATTATACGCACCCTGGATCCAGTTTGTCATATAATTTTCATACCGCGCTCGCTCTTCGTCGCTCGATTCGTTGTAGGATGCGTCATACAATTCAGCCATAACGGAAATTGTAAGACCGAGCACAAATCCACCAATAACGTTGGTGCCCGTCCCATTGCCGATATTCTTTTCGACCTCAGCCATTCTCCTCTTGGCCTCGTCCATGTATTTTTGGTCGCCGCTCGCCAAATATCCGTAGATAAGCTCCCTGATTTTCCATGGTTGCTCTCCTGTGCCGGTAACCGGAGAGGCCATCGCTCTATCTGCAGCTTCCGTAACTTTATTTTTAGAAGCAACCATTGAAGATGCGCGATTTCTAAAATCAGACAATGATGATCCCCAGGTGGAGAGAAATGGCTTTTCGTCGGGGATGTTTTCAAACAAGGCTCCAGGATTAATCTCTGGATACTCTACGGTTTTCTCCGTTATCCTAAAGGGAATCGTTTGACCAGTGACCACCGTCCCGTTCGCCGAAATGACCTTTAATCGCCAAAACCACGTCCCTCTTTGGAGCCTTATGTCTGGAACATAAAATGCATGCCGCGTGACACTCGAGTTCAGAGTGATCTCGGTAAAGCTTGGATCCTGAGAAACCTCCACTTGGTACCGCGCGCCAAGTGTGCGTGGCCACAAAAAGGCCGGCGGATTACGTGCCGATTCGTCATTTAATCCGGGAGACATTCCCGTGCGCCAAACGAGATGATAAACCGCGTCAGGACGTTCAACTGCTTCAGAAAGACCGCTCAAGATCGTTACCGACGCCAAAAAGACGAGGGATGCGACAAGTCGCCCACTCGCGATCGTAAGAAGAAAAATACGACTAAACATGATGAAGCTTCTCCTGGGTGAGCCCCGGTAAGCGGTGTAAGGTTGCCGATGGATTCACGGATGATGAGTCATGGTTTCGCAATGACGGCGAGGATCGGCACGTCGGGAAGCCTCTGTCCCTGACGTGCCGAGACGGCAGCCAGCAAGGGCTTCGGCGTCATTTCCATTTGCGGTAAATGTGCCATAGCCGACGATCGAAACCGCTGTTGTTTGAGTCAGCAAGGTTCCATAAAATTCACCGAGCGCAGCATTCGGCACAGACCACACATGGGCTGTCAGGCTTGCGATACGCACGGGAATACCTCCAGAGAAAGTAACGTTCACTTCGCTTTGTTTACGCGAGACAGCAGGCCATTACGCTCGAAAATCGCCTGCTGGTGACCTGATCAGGCTATAGGAGGGGGCATTAATGATCTCATCGAAGTGTTGTGCAATTTACCTGCATACCCCCCAAGCACCCTCGCTTTCAACGATGCCGAACGTGGGAACCTGGCGGTGCAGATAGCGCAGGCGGAACCTGACGATTGAGACGCCGCTCCTCATCCCCATGTCGCGCAGCAACCGTGCCGGACGTGATCCATGACGATCGGGCGAGGAACGCCTCGTTCATCTTGAGGCTTGAGCTATTTTGCACGATCACTGGCCGAGATCGGGTGGCCAGATAGTCCTCTTGTGCCAAGTGCGGATCGGCGGCTCCAGAAGCAAACAAGAGGCTCTGTCCGGCCGATTCCACGGAACTCTACGCGGCGTGCTTGCGTCAGATACCGAGCGGTCCACCCCACGCTGACGCTCCAGGCTGCAGGGGTGGATGGGAGGCTCACTTCACGTCACGGCATTCTGTTTTTCGCACGTCGCTGCAGAGATGCACCGCGACGGAGCCCAACCAGGCTGGCGAAGGGGATTAAGCAGGAGTGAACTCGCCAAGACATCGTCTCAGGGGCAAATGCCTTCATGGGGCTGGGCTCTCCGTGGACGTCATCGAGTGCCCCCACGGACCAAACAACAATGCCGTGTGCTCAGGTTCGGCATGTATTCATAGGAGGAATCGTGTCGGTACGGATCTTGGTGATTCTTCTCATGATGACTCACCTCCTCGCGGTGGATGTCCAATTGATCGTCGGCGGGATGCCGTCGTCAGGATCAGCGACATATACCTGGAGTGTGCTGTCCTTTCCCGATGGGGGGACCCCACCAATCCTGGCAACGACGACCACAACGACGGGCACCAATCGAGCGACCTTCGATCCGTCGGCACTTCCCGGCACCTACTGGTTTCAAGCCTCCATTCAGGATCGTTTTCCCAATCCCGTCCTAGCGCGCACGGCGGTTCAGGTGTCCAGACCACAGCAAACATCCTTTCCTGGGGGCGGGTCTCAGGTGATGACCTACCAGCCTTCGGCAATCCCGGATCTGGATCCAGGCGCAACGACCACGGCACCAGGGATGCGAGTCGTCTACCGTATTAAGGAAGGGACGGCGGCGGTGCTCGTCGGTCAGCGTCTTCGGCCGGTGGGGAGCGGGGCCGTGGTCGTTGAGGCGGATGTGGAGGACCATAGCCCCGTGCGGTACCGCGCTCATCCCGCGCATAAAACCTTTATCTTTACTGCTCAAGCCAATGACCGCATTGGGGATCTAGATAGCGATAAAGGCACTGGTGGGTGTGGTAGTGGCATGGGCGTCATGCTCCTGTTCGCCCTCCTGAGTCTCGTCCGCGTAAGGAGATCTCTGTGAATGTCCGATATTGGGCGATCGCCCTGTGGTACGTGGTCATCCCAGGTTTTCTCTCGGCCGTTGAGGTTCCGGCGATCTCAAGCCTGCCTGGTCATCCACGCCTGCTCATGAGCACCGCCCAGCTGCAATCGATCAAGAATGGACCTTCGGATGAACTCCGGAACCAACTGAAGGCATACCTGTATGCCCTGGCGGATGCTGCGACGGAGACCGATATCCAGACCTATTCGCAGATTACGTCACGATTTTCGGCGCAATTTCCTTCGCCATCAGAATCGGAACTGCGGGAGCAGGGGCTGCGGACAGCACGGCGCGTTCAAGGTCTTCTCCTCACGTGGGCAATGGCGTCACGTATTGCCGAAGTGGTGGATAATGACCGGGTGAAAAGCGAGCGCTGGGCACGGCGTGCCATCCGTCAAATGGCGACGGTCTCATCTGCCAATTTTCAGTGGGATCCTGCTCGAGACGCCGTGCTCCCGGGAAGGGCAGATCCTTTGAATGGTCAATTTCTCAATGTCGCTGAAATGGCGTTGGGAGTCTCCATTGCCTATGACTGGTTATGGCATCGCGGTACCTGGTGGGTGATCAATGGCGTTGATCAGCGACCGCTCGTCCGCCAAGCCTTGTATGACAAGGCACTTCGTTGGGGGGCCGATGCCTACGGCGATGCCCCATCCAGCTATACGACATTTTGGGTCAATGGTGCCTACAACTGGACTCAAGTTTGTAATGCTGGCCTTCTTGCGGCCGCCCTGGCCCTCGCTGGGGATTCCGTGGCGTCGGGCCCAAACCAGAGTGCCCTCAATATGGAGATTCAACGGGTTATCGATGGCGCTTGCCGGTCCTTGGAGTCGTCCCAGTCCATGTACCAACCTGCCGGCGTCTACCCCGAGGGGCTAGGTTATTGGGCCTATGGCACGGTCTACCAGGTGTTGGCCATCGGGATGCTCGAAAGCACTCTTGGATCCACCTCCACATTCGCCACCGAGCGTGTTCAACCCCTGTGGAATAGTCCTGGGTTCCAAAAGACGGCGGCCTATCGCATGGCGATGATTGGTCCCACGGGTAATCCATTTACCTACTCCGACACGGGATTTGTCCAAAGCGCCACGACCCGAACGGACGGGCCCAGTTTGCCCCTCATTTGGCTCGGCCTGCGTTTCAACGACCTGCATATTCAAAACTATCACCGGACATGCTTGGATAATGATCTGCCAAAAACGGCCACATCGACCATCGATGATGGGACGTTCTTCGGATTCTATGCCTATCCCCTCCTGTACTTGTGGATGCCTCCGTCAGCGAACACCGATCCTCTGCGTGACCTTACCTTCAAGGATGATTATTTCCCAGGAAGGCCCCTTGGGAATCGTGGCACCAATGCCGTGGAATTGGCGATTTTCCGAAACCAGCCCACGCAAACGGATGATTGGTGGGTTGCCATGAAGGGCGGTGCGAGTGGTAATAATCACAGTCACCATGATCTCGGGTCATTCAGCATGGATTTCCAGGGCGTGCGATGGGCAGAGGATTTGGGCGCCGATGATTACGGACTCCCCGGCTACGGCGATGACCACCATGGAGGGTCACGATGGGAGTACCTGTTATGCGGAACGCAGGGACATAACACCCTGTCCCCGGGTGGCATGCAGCAGCACCTGGTGGCGTTGGCCCCCATCACCCTGTTCAGTTCCACCGCGACCAGCGCCAAGGCGGTGGTAGACTTGACGGCGTTGTACCCGGGAATGGGACACCGGATCATGCGCGGGGTGGAAATGGTGGATGCACGACAGCAAGTGCTCCTCCAGGACGATGTCCAGGCCCTGCCGGCCGGGGTTCCGTTGCTGTGGCGCATGATGACCAAAGCTTCGATTGTCGTTGAGTCCGGGAATCCGAGGAACCTCATTTTGACGCGCTCATTAGAGGGCGTTCCTCGCACTTTGCGTTTGGAGGTGCTGCACCCTGGGAATGCGGAGGTCTCGATCCAGGCCGTCGATAGCCTGCAAAATGGTTCGGTGGCATTTCCTGGGTACTCACGCATTACGGTGCGGGTGCCTCCCAGCTCTGCGCCGGTCGACCGTCAAATCCTGGTGCGTTTCCGGGCGTCTGATCGTTCGGCATTCAACGTGGGGTCGGCGCCTCGAAACCCGGTGTGGAATTGGACGGCGGAATCAGCATCCCCGTTGATGCCGCCCACGCTCACGATTCCGACCAGCGTGGCGGTTTCCCCCGGGTCTTCCTGGAGCTTCGTACTGACGGGCACGGCAAAGCCGTGGACAACGCTCCGCGTTACGAATCGACCGTCCTGGCTCGTCCTTGATGAGGTGGCAGGCCGGCTTTACGGGGAGGTGCCAACGGATTTTGCAGCCAAGGTAACCATGAACGTCCAGGCCACGAACAGCGCCGGCAGTTGTTCTGCCAGTCTCACCATGGCTCCCGCGGCTCGGGTTCTTGCCGTACTGATTTCCGACACGCTGACATTCACACGTGGTTCGGCTATCACATCATTTTCAGGATCATCAACGGTGAGCTTGGTCCAGGCATCAAGTCTCCAATCTTCCTGGTATGAACGTCCCTTCTCGATTCGTGCATGGGGACTTCCGCCAGGGGTGACAATGAAGCCGTGGCTGGCCGTTGGTGGCACCCCGACGCAAGCGGGTCGTTATGATGTTCAGATTGAGGCGCAGCACGTCTTCGGCGTCGTTCGTGGCACCGTGACGATGATCGTCCAGGACACGGCCCGCGCTGATCAGCCCACTCTCTCGGCCACGCCGTCCTCTTTGGACTTGCCGTAACTATGGGAGTGCTCGCCATGCAAGGGCCAGACCCCTACGGTTCGGTTCGGGATCGATGGGAAACAGTTGAGGTCTGAAGGGCCACTCTCACCAGGTGATGATGAACCGTTTGACCTGCGCCCCGTCGAAGGGGCCCGGGGCGACGAAGGGATTCTCGCTTAGAGGAGATTGGCGGCCTTGATCTCCAGGTAGCGGGAGATGAGCGCCGGGGTTAGGTCCGCCGGGACGATGTCGAGGACCAGGCAGCCCTTGGCCCGGAGGCGTTCAATCAGGGCCGCCCGGGCATTCAGGACCGAGGCGGCGGCCCCGGCCAGCCAAAAAGCGTCCTGATCCGGCGTCAGGGCAACGCTCGCCGGGGGTACGGCGGCGTGGAGGTCATCGTCGCGGATCAGCACGATCAGGGGCAGGTGGCGACCCGCCAGGGAGGCGGCGTGGCGTTCGAGGAGTTCGGCGGAGACGTCATCCAAGACCTGGGTCAGGATCACCACCAAGGAGCGTTTGCGCTCGGTCCGGGCGAGGGTCGCCAGGGCCTCGTCGTGGCGACTGAGGACCGGCTCCGCCTCTAAATCGTGAAGGGCATGGACCAACTGGTGGAAGCGGCGGGGGCCGCCGCCCGTGGGCATGCGGCGGCGGATACCATCGGCGTAGGCAATCAGGCCGACCCGGTCGCGCTGGGCCAGGGCGACATAACCTAGGAGCAGGGCTGCGTCGATGGCGTGGTCCAGGAGGGCCCGGGTACCGCCCGCAGACCCGACGACCCGGGCCGCCATCAAGCGCCCGGCATCGACCAACAGGGTCAGGGCCTGACACTGGCTGGTCTGGTAGTCCCGGACCGTCAGCCGGTCTCGACGGGCGGTGGCCTTCCAGTCGATGCGGTTCAGGGGGTCGTCGCTGTGGTGGTCCCGCAGGCGCTCGAACTCCGTGTCGCCGCCGGTCCGTCGGGCCCGGCGGACCCCGATCAGGTCGAGGCGATCAGCCCGGGCCAGGAGGGCATAATCGTTGATCTGGCGTAGGTCAGGATGTACGGCCACCGTCAGGTCCGGGCCGGTGCGACGGGTCAAACGCCACAGGCCCAGGCGGCTTGCCAGGCCGAGATGCAACCCGTGGAGGACGACCGTGCCCCGCCGGGTGCCCGTGACGCGGAAGGTCAGTTCGGCCCGCCGTCGACCGGGGATGCGGACGTCCTGGGAGGCTGGGTCGGCTACCAGGGCCCGGGGCAGATCCGGCACCACCGTCAGGGCCACCGCCAGACGCCCGGGGGCCTCGATCACCGCCCGCAGGGTCTCGGGGCGATCCCGGGACCAAATGCGCGGGGCTTCGATCTGGACCCGCAGGCGGCGGAGGGCCGGCCATGACAGCAGCAGGTCGAGAACCGCCGCCCCGGCCACCAGCAAGTCGAGGCCGATGACCGCCGGCCACAGGCCGGGATCGACGACGGCGGCGATGGCCGCCACCGCACACAGGCCGCTGGCCGCCAGCAGGGCACGGGTCGCGGACAGGCCCATCAGGCGCCCGCCACCCGGGCACCCCGGGGGACCTCCACGGCGCGCAGGATTTCGCCAACGATGGCGTCGGCGGTGCGGCCCTCGACCTCGGCCTCAGGCGAGAGGATCACCCGGTGGCGCAGGGCCGCCAGGGCGACATCGGCGATGTCATCGGGGACCACGAAACCCCGGCCCCGCAGCAGGGCCAGGGCCCGGCCGGCGGCCAGCATCGCCAGCCCGGCCCGGGGACTGGCCCCGACGTGCAGACCCGGAAAGCCCCGGGTCCGGCGCACCAGGGCGGTGATGTAAGCGATGATCGAGGGATCCACCGTCAGGCGGGCGGCGGTGTGCTGAAGCCGGAGGACACCCTCGGCATTGGTGAGGGGTGCCAGGGTTTCGAGGGAGCCCTCGGGGGACGCGCCGTGGAGGTGGAGGGTCAGGATCCGCTCCTCCTCGGCCTGGCTGGGATAGCCCATGGGCAACTTGAACAGGAAGCGGTCGAGCTGGGCCTCGGGCAGGGCGTAGGTGCCCTCGTTCTCGATCGGGTTCTGGGTCGCCAGGACGATGAACGGCGGGCGCAGGGGATAGCGGCGACCATCGGCCGTGACCTGACGCTCGGCCATTACTTCCAGCAACGCGGCGTGGGTCTTGGCCGGGGAGCGGTTCAGCTCGTCGGCGAGGAGGAACTGGGTGAACACCGGGCCGGGGTGGAAGACGAACTTCCGTTCGCCGAGGTCGAAGACGTGGCTGCCGGTGATGTCCGAAGGCATCAGGTCCGGGGTGAACTGGATGCGGTTGGCGTCGAGGCCCAGGATCCGGCCGACGGCCTTGACGAGCAGGGTTTTCCCGAGGCCCGGCAGGCTTTCGACCAGCACATGGCCCCCGGCCACCACGGCGGTCAAGACCCCCGTCACCAGGGCCTCTTGGCCGACGAACAGCTCCGCCAGGCGGGCGCGGGCTTCGGTCAGCAGGGCGGCCGCCTCGGCCACGGTGGCGGCGTCGATGGGCGGAGGGGTCGGCTGGGTCATGGTCGGGGTCCCTGGTCGGGTGGCGGGGTGCCCCGCCAGCGGGTGAGTTCGGTATGGACGGCACGCCGGGCGTCCTCCCGGCGGAGGTGCCGGGCGAGGGCCTGGACGTGGACGAGGAAGCGTTGGCGGTCCTCGGTGAGCGGGGCCTCGCGGCGGCCCAACCAGCGGTTGCGCCAGACGAGGAAGACCACCAGCACCGCCAACAGATGCCAGGCGACGTAACTGATGGGCGGAGTGGCGAACAGCAGGTGCAGCATGTCGAGGTCTTGCTCATCCCCCCGGCGCACCGCCAAGCGACCCACCAGGGCCGTCTCCTCCGGTCCTGAGGACTCCTGGCGGTAGCGGGCCAGATCCGCCACCAGGGCCGCGAGGAAGGCCCGGGCGGCGGGATCCGGAAGGGCTCCGTCAAGAAGGCCGGTGGCGGTGGTGACGACGACCAACCGACCCTTGCCAAGGTCCCCCGCCAGGACCACCGGCCGGGCACCGCCGGGGACGGACACGCGCACCACCGGTGCCAGGTTCGGGGCCTCAAGAATCTGGGACACGACGAGGTGGCGGGGCGTGGTCGTAAGGCCCCAGCCGGTCAACGGGCGGGTCAGGGGCTGTGCTGAATCCGGGCGCAGCCGGAATCCGAGACGGCCGTAATCCAGGATCTTGCCAGCAATCCGGAACGGCTCCCGCCGGTCCTCGGCCATCGCCCGCTCATCGAAACGCTCGGCCAGGGCTAACAGGGGCAGGTCCTGGGGCGACCCCAGGCGTTCGGCTTCCTGCCGGGCCTGGTCGGCCCAAGTCCGACAGAGGGGCCCGCCCAGGGCCCCGTCCCGCAGGATCAGCACCACCTGACGACCAGACTCCTCCTCCAGCCAGTCGAGGAGCCAGGCCTGGGCCTCGGGGCTGGGGGGCTCGTCGGTGGTCGCGACATGGACCAGGCAACCGAGGTTCTCCTCCTGCAGACGGTCCGACAGCATGCCGCTGCGCCGCACGGCCTGACCATCCCCCAAGGCCTGACGCAGGACCATCACGCCATTGACGCTCGCCCGACCGGCGTCGCTGACCCCATAAGTGGTGTCGAGGTCGGCCCCGCAGCCCGCGAGGACCACCAGGGGCAGGATGAGCAGGAGGCACCTCATCGCCGCCGATCCTCGCCCGCAAGGAGGACCCCGATCTCTGCCAGCCCGGCCCGAATCTCCTCGGCCTCGGCCCGCGTTGCCGGCTGGTGGCCGAAGTAGGCCCGTTCGAAAATGCCCACCGTGCGTTCGAGGTGGTCCGCCAGGCCCACCGGACGGCCCTCGGCGGCGGCGGCCCGCGCCTGGCGCAGACAGCCACGGTCCGTCGCTCCGGGGCCCAGGTGGATGACCCCCGCCTGGTCGAGACGCAACAGTTGCAGGACGTAGGTCCAGATCACCGCCCGAGTCCAATCCCCGGCCGCAAAGGCGGCTTCCGCCTCGTGGGCCGGATCGGAACTTTCATCGACCTGGAAGGGCAGGGTCGAGAGATCGATGGGCCGGGGTGCCGGGCGACCCTTCGTCTCGACCTCCGATCCCCCGGCCCGGGGCCGGAGTTGACGCAGGAGGTCCACCACCAGCAGGGCCACGGCCGTCACCACCAGGACGAGAACAACCCAGCCGAAGAGGCTCATGCCCAGGCCACCGGTTTCTCGGGAGGACTGCTCAGGGGTGGGTGGTTGGGGGATTTCGATCCGCCGCCAATCGTCCTTCGCGGCATCATACCACGGCGCCTCCAGGCCCCGCAGGTGTTCACGGATGGGGTCGGGGGATTCCGCCGCTCCGGCGGCCAAGCCCAGGACCACGGCCAGCAGCAAAGCCCGGATCACGAGCCACCTCCCGGAAGACGGCTGGCAGCCCGCCGCAGGTCCAGTTCCACGTCCCAGCCCTCGTGGCGCGTCCGCAGGTCGAGGTAATTGACGAACCGCACCACCCCGAGGTAGGCCAAACCCAGCCACAGGCCGATGGTTGGCAGCACGGCCTGGCCCGGCAGCCATTCCTCAAAGTCCCCATCGTGCCACAGGTCACCCCGGCGCAGCAAGCCATCGAAGGCCTGGACGGTGCCGGTCACCACCCAGATGGCGATGACCACCGTCACCGCCGCCGTCAGGAGATGCAGGACCTCCCGCGCGTGGCCGACCTGGGTCAGGGCCCGGGCCCGCTGCCAGGTGGCTTTGAAGCCCTGGCGTTCCAGACACAGCACCTCGGTGAGGTGCCCCAGGGACCACGGAAGGCCGATCAGCGTCAGGGCACACACCGCCCGCCACAGCCCGACCAAAGCGAGGGCTGGCAGGGCCCGCAGGGCCGGGCCCCAGGCATCGCGGATGCGCGGCCGGGGACTGAACATGGCTTGGCCGAGGAAGCAGGTGATAGGCGCCACCGCCAGGGGAGCCTGGGCAAAGGCCAGCACCGCCAGCAGCCAAGCCGCCGGGCCGGGGCGCGGCACGAGGGACAACAGCAGGGCATCCAGGACCACCCACGGTGCCAGACCCACGGTCCCCAGGACCAGCAGGGGCCCGGCGTGCCGCCGCACCAACAGGGCTGCCAGGTCGTGGACTTCCCCCAGGTTCCGGGGCCGGGCGACGACCGTGATGTGGTCGAGGAGACTACCGGCCATCAGCGTCTCCGCTCCGGGCCCGGGCCCCGAGGACCACCAGATAGCCCATCAACAGGAGGGTGCTGGCCACCGCCACCGCGCGTTTCAAGCCCAGGGGGACGGAGGACGGCGACACCCAGGCCTCGATGGGCGCCGCCAGGGCCACCGAGCAGGCGGCCACGGCGATGATCGGCACGGCCCGCCCGGCGGCCCGCCGGAGGCTGTCCAGGCGCGGCAGACCGCCGGTGTCGATGATCCCGAGGCCCAGGCGCAACCCGGCCGCCCCGGCCAGGGCGATGCCCGTCAATTCAAAGGGCCCATGGGCGGTCACGAATTCGAAGAAATGGCCCCGGGTGGCGTCATCGACGGTCAGCATGGCGCCAAAGGCCAGACCCAGCACCACGCCGTTGAAGGCCAGAAAAATCAGGCTGCCAACCCCGGCAAACACCCCGGCGGCGAAACAGGCCAGGGCGATGCCGACGTTGTGCATGAGGTAGAAGCCATGCATCAGGGCCGCCTCCTCGGCATTGCGACCCGAGGGATGGTCACGGTACATGTCCCGCAACTGATCAACAAAACCCGGGCCCATGACCGCCTCGGCGGTACCCGGCCGCAGGGCCGCGAGGATGATGCACAGGAAAAACGTCCCGAAAAACGCCAGGAGGGCGGCCCGCAGGCAGGGGTCGCCGTAGAGTCGCCCGGGGATGACCTCCAGCACCAGGCGGCGGATGTCCGCCCAACCGGGGGGAACCGGTGGATGGAAGCCCAGGTGGGCCCGGGCGACCACTCGATGGAGGCGATCGACCGTGCGGTGGGGCAGATGGAGAGCCTCCGCCAAGGACAGGTCGGCGCACGCCGAGCGGTAGAGCCGGGCAAAGGCCAGGGCCGGCGATTCCCGCACCCGGTCCCCGGGGATCCCGCCCCGGGCCAGGGCATCCAGGCGACTCCACTCGCTTTCACGACGCGCCAGGAAGGCCGCCCCCCGGGCCAGGGCCTGATCGTCGACGCTGGCCGTCAGCCGGTGATGAACCGCCGCCAGCAGGCGATCCGGGTCGGTGGCCATGGGCAGGCCCAGACGGCGGGCCAGGGGCGTGGCCAGGTGGCTCGCCAATTCCATCCGACGAGCTTCATGGAAATCCCGCCGCCGGGCGAGGTAGGTGGCAATCGCCCGCAGGGCCGGGGGATCAACCAGCAGCCCGACCTCGGCCGGCAGGGTCGCCGCCAGGGCCCGCTCCGACGGGGCCGCCGTCAGGCTGGTCCGCCGGGCGGCGGGATCCTCGCCGTCATGGACCACCAACGTCCCAGCCGCCAGATCCCCCAGACGTCGAAAATCCCGCGAGCACACCATAGTCACCGCCGCCATCGCCACCGTCGGCAGGGCATCGGCATAGCGCAGGAGGGTCCGCAGGGTGGTCGCGGCCAGTCCCGGCGGCAGGCCCTCGTTGGTGACCGTGCGGAGCCCCAGGAGGGCCTTGCCAGGGGTCCGGCCGCGCCACCGCCATTCCACCAATGCCCCCGCCAGCCACAGCAGGAGAAAGGTCAGGCCGAAGGCCAGGCCCACGGCCAAGCCCCCCAGACCCGTGACCGTCCCCACCAGCGCGAGCAGCAGCCAGCCCACCACCAGCAGCAGCACCACCACCAGGGCGTCGATCAGGAAGGCCAGACTCCGAACCAAGGGACCCGCCACCCGGTAACGGTAGGCCGCTTGCTCCGGCGTCCGGAATAGGGTCACCGTGTCGAGAAGTACAGGGGTGGTCATGGGGAGTGGGAATGGTGCGACGAAGCCGTTGGTCGGCAAGGTTGCGCCTTGCGCTCTTGCATACCTACGGGGGGATTCCTAGGATTCACCCTTCCATGACTTCATCCGATAACCCCTTCGCTGCGCCCGCCTCGGGAGCCGCTGCCCTCACCCCGGAACCCGTGGAGGGTGAACTGGCCAGCCGCGGCTCGCGTTTGGCCGCCGCCATCATCGATGTCCTGATCATGATGGCAGTTTTTTTTCCCATTATCTTGGTCCTTGGGTTCACGGTGACGGAACAGCAAGGGCCGATGGTCCAGATCATGATCGGCGGAGTAGCGGTTTTGGTGTCCTTGGGCATCAACGGCTGGTTGCTGCACACCCGAGGCCAAACCTTGGGGAAAATGGTGATGAAAATTCGTATTGTGCGCGTCGATGGCGTCGCGACCACGGGTTGGGACACCATCGGTAAGCGCCTCCTCCCGCTGTGGCTGGTGCAAATGATCCCAGTAATCGGCAGCTTTCTCGGGCTGCTGGATGTCCTGTTCATCTTCCGCCAGGATCGGCGCTGTCTGCACGACATGATCGCCGGCACCGAAGTCATCAGCCTCAAGTCGGCCAGCGGTCGCTGAGGCATCGGCTCCGTCAACGCCGCGGGATCGTCAGCACCGCACCGGCCTCCGGCCGTTCGGCGCCGCCATTGGCGTCGCGAATGACCCGCCAGCCGTCCGGCGAGCCATAGAAAGCGGTGCTGACATCGGCCCAGGTGTCCCCGGCTTGGGCGGTGTAGCGGCGTTCGCTGGTCGCCGGGGGAGCCACCGGGGGAGCCGAGGGGCTCTGGACTTGGACCGTCACTACCACGGGACCCGGGGCCTTGGGGGCCAGTTTGCGGGTCAGGTAACGCTCGACCCCAGCCTGGATCTCGGCGGTCGGGACGCTCGGCGTGCCGGGCCCCACCAGGACCACCTGGGCATGGGCCGAGGCCCACCGCCACTCCGGAATGCCCTGGTCCGGATCCCCGTGCAACTCAGGCATCTCGGTGATTTCCGCCCGAACCTGCCAGGTCACCCCCAGGCGTTCACCGATGCTGACGGTGATGGCCCGTTCGGCCTCGGCCTTGGCATTACGGTCGGTGTTGGCGAGGAACCGGCCATCGCTGGTGATCAGCGTCCCGCCGCCGGAACGGGCCCCGTCCTCGGCACAGCCAGCAGCAAAGAGGATCAGGGCAGGCAGGAGGAGGCGCTTCATGGGGGGCCCAGCATGGCCCTGGTCCCGCAGGGGAAACCGCCACCATCCCCGCCCATGTCCAAGGACTTCCCCGCCCGCTCCTACGCCCCCCGCCCCCGCAAGACGGCGGCGGCCGCCACCGCCTGGGAGAAACCCGCCCAGTGGTACGACAACCTGGTGGGGGCCGAAGGCGATGACTTCTACCAGAAACTGATCCTGCCGACGGTCCTGAAACGCCTGGACCCCAAGCCCGGTCAAACGGTGCTGGATGTCGCCTGCGGCCAGGGCGTGCTGGGCCGGGTGCTGGCGGCCAAGGGCGTCAAATCCCTGGGGGTCGATGCCAGCCCAAGCCTGATCGAGTCCGCCCGCACCCGGGCCGGTCCCTTGGAACAGCATGCCGTGGGCGATGCCCGCAAACTCGGGGACGCCGTGCCCGCCGGCACCCAGGCCGACCACGCGGCCCTGGTCATGTGCCTCCAGGACCTGGACCCCATCGCCCCGGTGCTGTCCGGCACCGCCGCCCTCATCAAACGGGGCGGGCGGGTGGTGATCGCCCTCACCCACCCCTGTTTCCGCATCCCCCGCCGCAGTCTGTGGGGCTGGGACGAGGAACAGGGCATGCAGTACCGCCGTCTCGACGGCTACCTGTCGCCCTTGTCGGTCCCGATCAAAATCCATCCGGGCAAGCCCGAGGACCCGACCCGGACCACCAGTTTCCACCGGCCCATATCGACCTATCTCAGCGCCCTCGGCGGCGCCGGGCTGGGCGTCATTGCCGCTGACGAACTGTGCAGCCACCGCCGGGGCACCAAGGGCGCCCGCAGCGCCGCCGAGGACCTGTCAGCCCGGGAGTTCCCGGTTTTCCTGGTGCTGACGGCCGTGCGCCTGGGCTGACATCGTCTTTCCCGATGGCTGCGTCTAGCCGACCTTCCTTGCGGGGCGGGCGGAATCGGCCAAGGGATGGGGTATGAACTCCGTCCCCGCCTCCACCTGGTTCATCGTCCATGCCGCCGGCGAGGAGGGCCCCCTGGACCCACCCGCCGTCCGGGCCCGGGTGGCCGATGGCCGCATCGGTCCCACCACGCTCCTGCGCCGGGGGGATCTTGGCCATCCCGTTCCAGCCGCCCAGATCCGCGGCCTGCTGCCCAACGTCGTCCAAACGACCAGCAGCATTCGGACGGCCGTGGCGGCGGTGAAGTCGGCGGGACCCCGGCGCGTCACCACCCAGGTCTTGTCAGTCCTGCCCGCCGGCTCGGCCCCGGACCCGGTGCCCCCGGGCCGGGCGATTGGTAAACCTCGGGTCCTGGCCTTGGGCATTGATGTGCTGCTGGTCGGGGGCCTGCTGGTGGGACTGCTGCTGGGATCCCTGTCCCTGTGGCAGGGTTCCGGGGATAAGGTCCTGGCCGAGATTGAGGCCCTGCGGGCAGAACAGTCCGTGGCCGCCGTGGCCAATCGCGGCGACCCCCGGCCGCGCTACGTGGATTGGCCGACCGTCGAGCCGGCCCTGGTCCAGGCCCTGGCGCTCAAGCAGGCGGCCCTGGCCGCCAAACCCCAGGAGGACGAAGCCCGCCGTCTGCGGGAGGAAATCGCCTACGCCGAACAGCGCCTAACCTTCGAGCGCACCGCCTACGCCCGGGACCGGGCCCGCATCACCCACGCCGACACCGCCACCCGGCCCATCGGCGCGGTCCTCGTCGGCCTGACGGTCATCCTGGCGGCGGTGGCCATGCCCCTCATGGAACTGCTGGCCGGGGGCACCCCGGGCAAACTGTTGTTGGGCCTGCGGACCGTCGGCCCCGGTCGGCGGCGGCTGGCACCTGGGGAAGCCTTCCTTCGCCATGCCGGGCGCTGCCTGCCGGGCATCCACTTCAGCTTGCTGCTGCGGGAAGACGGCCGGGCCACCCATGAGGTCTGGTCACGCACGGAGGTGGTGCCGGTGGACCAGGTCCGCCTGCGGCCCACCCTCCGCCCGGTGGCGGCACCCGTTGCCCCGGCCAGCGGACGGATGCGGCGGCGGGTGGCCTGAGGGCCCCGCCGCTTTTGGCACACCCCGTGCCCCCAACCCTCCGAGCGGACCTCCGCCCCCGGTGACGTGTCGGACTTCCCGACGTGCCGGTGGCGATCCGCGACGGAGTCCGTATGGCCACCGCCGCTCCCACCGCACCCGCGGTGATGACCTCGCTGCAACGCTTCGCCAAGAAGAGCGAATTGGTATTTGCCCTGGGCGTGGTCGGCGTGCTGGCCGTCCTGGTCCTACCGATCCCCGGGCCGATCCTGTCGACCCTGATCGCGTTCAATCTGGCCCTGTCCCTGGTCATCCTGCTGGTTTGTATCTACGCCAAGAACCCCCTGGAATTCAGCGCCTTTCCCAGCCTGCTGCTGATCACCACCATGCTGCGCCTGGGCCTGAATGTGGCCTCGACGCGCCTGATCCTGCTCACCGGGTCTGGTGGCGGCGTGATCGAAACCTTTGGACAGTTTGTGGTTGGGGGGAATTTCATCGTCGGCGTGGTGGTCTTTATCATCCTCCTCATCATCCAGTTGATCGTGATCACCAAGGGTTCGGGCCGCATTTCGGAAGTCGCGGCGCGCTTCGTATTGGATGCCATGCCCGGCAAGCAGATGGCCATCGATGCCGACCTCAACGCCGGCTTGATCAGTGAAAAGGACGCCCGGGAACGGCGCGAACGAATTTCGCAAGAGGCCGAGTTCTACGGCTCGATGGACGGTGCTGGCAAGTTCGTGAAGGGTGACGCCATCGCCGGCCTGATCATCACCATCGTCAATATCGTGGCCGGGTTCATCATCGGCATGACGATGATGAATATGTCGGCGGCCGACAGCCTGACCCGCTTCACCTTGCTGACCATCGGCGACGGCCTGGTCAGCCAGATCCCCAGCCTGTTCGTCACCATCGGCGCGGGCCTGTTGGTGACCAAGACCAAGAATGACAGCACCGTCGGCCAGGAATTGGCCGGTGAACTGTTCATTCGCCCCACGGCCATCTATGTCTCGGGTGGGATGATCACGGCCCTGGGCCTGATCCCCGGCATGCCCCTGCTGCCCTTCGCGATGTTCGGCGGCCTGCTGGCCTTTATCGCCTACCAGTTGCGAGATTCCGAGAGCGAAGGCGTCGCTGCCAAGGTCCAAGCCGACAAGGCCGCCGAACCCAAGGTCGAGGAAAAACCCGAGGACCTCATCGGCAGCGATCGCCTGGGGGTCGAGATCGGCTACCGCCTGATCACCCTCGTCGATAAAGAGCGCGGCGGCACCCTCCTCGACCGGGTCACGGCCCTGCGCAAGCAAATCGCCCGGGACAGCGGCCTGATCGTTCCGCCGATCCGCATCAAGGACAACATCCAGCTGCCCCCCAGTTCCTACCGGATCCTGGTCGGCGGCCAGCAGGTGGCCAATGGCGAACTGCACCACGACCGCCTGCTGGCCATCGACGGCGGCGGGGTGGCCGGCCCCGTCCAGGGGATCGACACCAAGGAACCGGCCTTCGGCCTGCCCGCCGTGTGGATCGACACCAGCCGCCGCACCGAGGCCGAGGGCCTGGGGTGGACGGTCACGGATCCCGCCAGCGTCTTCATCACCCACCTGACCCAGGTCCTCAAGGCCAACGCCGGCCAGATCCTCAACCGCGAAGACGTGCAGGCGATGCTCAACGCCCTCAAGAAGGAGGCCCCCGTCCTGGTCAAGGACATCGAGGCCAACGCCAAGTTGGGCACCGTGCAAAAGGTCATCGCCCACCTGTTGGAGGAGAAGGTCAGCATCGCCAACCTGGAGAAGATCCTGGAAGCCATCGCCGACGCCCCCGGCGGCGACCCGGCGACCCTGGCCGAGCAGGCCCGCTCGCGCATCGGCCGGGCGGTGGTGTCGCCGTACCTCGGGACCGATGGCCGCTTGATGGCCATCATCCTCGAACCCCAGACCGAAGCCCGCCTGTCCCAGGCCATGCTGCAAGCCAACCAGGGCGGTGCCCTGGCCATCGCCCCCCAGGAGGCCAGCGGATTGGTCGACCAACTCGGCAAGGCCCTCCAGGACGCCCAGGCCCAGGGCCACGACCCGGTGTTGCTGACCACCGGCGCCCTCCGCCGCAGCCTGCGCCAAATCAGCGGCCGCTTCTTCCCCGACCTTGCGGTCGTCTCGTACACCGAACTGGGGTCTTCGACGGCCGTGGAAGTGGTCGGAACCATCGCCCTGTCCAAGTGATGCAGGCGATGGAGGCGATACCTTTGCATCAGGGCGGGCCTCGGCCCGCCCTGATGCATTTCTGGACCCGGGGATCCCGCCGCACTTGGCACTGTGGTTGCTCCCTTCCTTCCGACGCCGCTGCGCGTCCATGACCACGACAGCGCCCCCGGCCTCCCCTGTGAACGGACTCCACCCATGATCGTCAAATCCTACTCCGGCCGGACCATGGCCGAGGCCCTGGAAAAGGTGAAGAACGACCTCGGCGACCAGGCGCTCATCATCGAGACCCGCACGGTCCGCGAACCAGGGCTGCTCGGTCGTAAGGCGGGCTACGAGGTGGTCGCCGCCCGCGAGGATGCCTCCGCCGCCCCGGCCCCGGCCCCGCGCTTGGCCCCGGAACCCCAGATCCGCTCCTGGGAAGCCCAGGATTTGGCCCCCCGGCGCACCCATTCGTCCGGGCAGGCCGCCGCCCTGGCCCAGCGCATGGCTGTGCCGAGTCGTGACGAGGCCCCGACGCCCCCCGGCCTGGAAGAGGAACTCGCCAGCATTCGCCGCCAACTGTCGCGGCTTGCCGCCGGACAGGGCACGCCCACGGGCCACCTGGGCGAAGACCTGGCCCGGGCTTTTGAAGATGCGGAGATGCCCGCCGACATCATCGCCGAACTCGACACCGCCTGCGGCAAGGCCGGGGCCCGTCTCGACAAGGCCAAGAAGCCCGAGTTCTGCGGCCTGCTGCTGGAGCGCGGCCTGCCCAATGTCAGCCCCCTCGACTTCAGCACCTGTAAACGCCTGATGCTGGTCGGCGCCACCGGCGTCGGCAAGACCACCACCATCGCCAAGATGGCCGGCGATCTGGTGCTGAACCACAAGAAGAAGGTGGCCCTGATCACCATCGACACCTACCGCGTTGGCGCGACCGATCAGTTGCGGGCCTACGCCGACCTGCTGTCGATCCCCCTGGAAGTCGCCACCACCCCGGCCCACCTCGGCCGCCTGCTGGAGCAGTTCGCGGGCTATGACCACGTCCTGATCGACACCGCCGGCCGCAGCCCTGCCGACGCCACCCGCGTCCATGAATTGAAGGGCTTCTGCCGCGCTGCCCCGGGCATCAGCGTGATGCTGGCCGCCGCCGCCACCAACGGCCGGGCCGAGTTCGCTGCCGTCGTCGAACGCTTCAGCATCCTGCCCCTCGAACACGTCGTCATCACCAAACTCGACGAATGCGTCGCCCCCGGTCGCCTTTACGGCTGCCTGCGCCGCCACCGCCTGCCCGTCCGCCTGGTGACCACCGGCCAGGAAGTCCCCGACGACATCGCCCCCGCCACCCCGGCGACCTTTGCCCGCCGGGCGGTGCCGGAGTTTGCGTGAGGCTCGCTGTCGCTCGCATCCGAGGTCCGGGGTCCGGGGTCCGGGGTCCGGGGTCAAAGACAAAATCGGTGATGGGCCCCCAACGCCGGGACTATTCCCACGCACCGGATTTCGCAGGACCCCGGACCCCGGACCCCGGACCCCGGACCGCTGACGACCGGGCAAGAGGCCCCCGATGAACGACCAAGCCCAACGCCTCCGCGATGCGGTAAAGGCCAGTGGCCCCCGGCTGCCCGCCTTGGCGGTGACCGGCGGCAAGGGTGGAGTCGGCAAGACCTGCGTGGCGGTCAACCTGGCGGTGCTGCTGGCCAAGGCCGGGCTGAAGCCCCTGCTGGTGGATATCGACCTGGGCCTGGCCAACGCCGACATTCTCCTTGGTGTGAATCCCGAAAAAACCCTGGGGGACGTATTGGCCGGGGCGGTGCCCATGACCCAAGCGGTGGCCAAGACTTCCTATGGGCTGGACCTCTTGCCGGCGGCCAGCGGGGTCGAGGAATTGGCTCGCCTGACGCCGGAACGTCTGACGGGCCTGATCGACGGCCTCGGCCGCGTGGCGGCGGACTACGATCTACTCATCCTCGATACTCCAGCGGGCATCGGCCGCGAAGTCATGGCCAGCCTGGCCGCCGCCAAAATCGTCCTGGTGGTCCTGACCCCGGATCCCACGGCCCTGACGGATGCCTACGCCCTGATCAAGGTCCTGGACGCCCAAAGTCCCGGCAAAGACATCCGCATCCTGGTCAACCAGGCCGCCACCGCCCACGAAGGCCAGGCCGTTTTCGCCCGCCTCCAGGCGGTCGCCCGCAAACACCTGCGCCGGGAACTGACCTACGTCGGCGACCTCCCCCGGGATCCCGCGGTGGTCGAAAGCGTCCGCCGCCGCAAACCCTTCGCCGCTGGTGTCACGGATAGCCCAGCCCTGGCAGCCCTGCGTCCCATCGCGGCCCGGTTCAAAGGCGAACGCTGGCGGTAGAGGGCCTTCGGCCCTGTCCGGGGTCCGGGGTCCGGGGTCCGGGGTCAAAGACAGGATCGGTGACGGGTCGTCAACGCCGGTACCATTCCCACGCCCCGGACTTTACGGGA
>CAIUVD010000254.1 GCA_903902515.1 uncultured Planctomycetota bacterium
CCTGCACCCCTACCCCAACGAGCGCTTATGCGTCATCACCTGATGGAAGAGCCGTATGCGGTAATTCCGCACGTACGGATCTGTGCCGGGCCGTTGCAATCGTACGTAAAAATACGATGAAAACGATCTACGGCGACCCACCTTATTTCTTGACCCTCCCACCTTCCTAACAACCTCCCCTCCATGCGCCGTCCCCGTTCCGAACGCATGCCCGCTGGCCAGGCCGGTATCTGGCATGTGGTGAGTCGTTGTGTTCGTCGTCAGCACCTCCTCGAGGGCTCGGATCGCCGTCGTTGGCTGAGCGAGTCCCTGGCCTCCTGGCTGGAGGTATTGGCGGTGGATTGCCTGGGTTACGCTCTGATGGGCAACCATATCCACCTGATTCTCCGCACGCGTCCTGACCGGGCGGCGGCTTGGTCAGCCGGTGAAGTTCGTCGGCGGCGGGTGGCGGCCAGTATGGTCACGGACGGTCGGCCGTGTCCTCCTGAGGAGGTTGGCCGGGGTGACGCCCTGACCGTTGAGGAAGTGCTGGAGGCTCGGCACTACCTGTCGCACCCTGGTTCAATACTCCGGTCGGTGAAAGAGGGCTTTGCCCGACGTCTGAACCGGGAGGAGGGGGCTGCGGGGCATGTTTGGGAATCCCGCTACCAGGACGTGGCCTTGCTGGATGCCGGGGGCGTCCTGGCGTGTCAGGTGTATGTAGACCTCAATCCCTTTCGTGCCGGTTTGGTCGAGGACCCCTCCCTCAGCGAGTTCTGTTCGGCTCGTCATCGCCGGGCGGTGGACGAGAACGCACACGATGCCGCGTTGGCGCGGCTGGTGGTGCGCGATGCGGCGCACCCGCTCCTAGATGCCCGAGGAAGACCCTGCGGTGCATGGTCGTGGACCCCTGAATCACTTGCCGACCTGACCTATGCGACGGCCCGCCTAATCCGCCCGGGAGTCGGCGCCTTGCCAGCGTGGGCGGAGGACCTGCTGCCGCGCCTTGGCGTGCAGGTGGAGAACTGGGTCACTTGTCAGGGGCGTCCCGGGCTGGCGAGCGGAACGGTCTTGGCGTCGTATGCGACCCGAGCGGCTTTGCCTGGGGTACGAAGGCCGAGTGACAAGTCTGGGCTATTTGGGGCTTTGGATGGGAAGGAGCCGGTATGAAAAAAGGTTGCGGTTCCGTAACGCATCGAGCGTCACTGCCTCCAGCCATCCAAGTACCAAGCGTTGGTGTTTTCCCCACCCCAGGTTTGTGAGGGATTTTGCAGTCGCCACGTATCGTATCCTTCCTTGGCTCCGTGAAGGTCTGCAAAGATGACGTTGGTCGTGCCGTCGGCATGCATCAAATCGTACTTGAGCCAATCCGGTGTGCTGTAGTCCCAGAGGAGGCGCGCCTTGGAGGCGCCCTTGGTGACGGCACTTCGCCCAGCGGCTTGGTAGTTCCAGCGAAACGATAAGCGCCAGAAATCGTTCACCCCCATCATATAGGGCCGACCTCCGGCGATGCGGGTAGTTTGCCGAGCCGGGCAACGCCAATTGGTGGGTACTGCACCATTCGCATTACTGGGAGGTGTCATCTCATAGTTTACCAAGGCCGCATGGAGGTAGGGCTGGGGCCGCGTGGTAAAATAGGTGTCATAGGCATACGGGGGATAGACCGCACCGGGGGTGCCGGGTGCTGGTAGGCCCTTGGGAGCGAGGATGGTGGACCACGAGTTGTCCCAGCTGTGGAGTCCGCAGAGGGGGTAGATGCCGTCATTGTCGCCGCGGTACCCCTCAATAGCGAGGCCGACCTGTCGCTGATGATTCAGGCAGGTGGTCTGCTGACTCAGACGGCGCACGGTGGTGACACTGGGTATCAACAGGCTCGCCAGCATGGCGATGATGGAGATCACCACCAATAACTCGATAAGCGTAAAGCCGCTTCTGTTCATGGTGTACCGTGCCTCAAGGAGTGAGGAGTATACCCTGATTTTGGTGCCTTGGGGCGAGTTCGCCGTTGGCGTGTGCCCAGTCTCATGTCTCCCAAGAAGACCTGGACATTGGCGATGCCGTAGGAATCCAGGCCTTCCAGCGATCACCCCAGTCCGGTCATCCAGGCCATCAAGGACCAATAATTTACGACCGGTCAGGTGGATTGGTCACGACGTGAAGAATACCAATTTCAAGTCCGGCATCCGTGCCGGTCGGGGTTCTTGGCTTCACGAGACGTACAGGATGGCCGCGCGGTTCTTCCTGGATGGCTTGAAGATGGTGCCGAGGCTTGGCCATGACGACGCATTTCCACGGATTTTGCTGATGAGCCAAGTTCCAACGCTCCTGCTTGGGCAGTTCGCGTACCTTGGCTCGTTGGGGACGTCATGGCGCGCCGTATGCGTCCGGCCACCCATCCTTCTCAGTCCCTGATCTCGCCATAATGGCAGGATGCCCGGCTTCATCGAACTGATCGTCCAGCCTCCCGTCCGTCGTGGTCGGCGTCGGCGCCAGCGGATGTCCTTCACGACCCCCGCTGGCGTGAAGTGCACGTTCACGGCGGGGGTTCCTGC
>CAIUVD010000255.1 GCA_903902515.1 uncultured Planctomycetota bacterium
CTCGTCGCCAGGATGATGGCAATCCCAATATCGTGCAGCAGGTGATGCATGGGCGGCGCACCATCCGTGCGGACCCGGGGGGATCAACTGCCGGTGATGCCGATCTGCTTGACGTTCTTGTAGGCCACCCGCTCGCCGCCGACCTCCAGCATCAATTCGTGCTTATCGTCGTAGGACAGGCTGGTGACCTTGCCGTTCCCCAGGGAGCCATCGGCTTTGCTGAAGACCACCTGCTTGCCCAACATCTGGTCGGCCATGGTCGCGAGGTATTGGGCTTCGTGGTTTTCGGGCAAAATCTGCTTCACGTTGTCGGAGGGATAATCGTGGCTGCCGACCTGCAGGTACACCACCTGATCCACGACCCGGAAACCCGTGACCTTGCCCGTGAACTGCTGGTATCCGACATCGGGATTGAGGCCTTTATTGGTCAGGGCTTCCTTCTGCTTGGGATCGAGGGCCTGCTGCTGGACGCTGACCGTCTGACCGGTCAGGTCCTGGGCCCAACGGATGTCAGCCCGGAACTTGGCGTAGGTGGTGTTGGCCAACTCCTGCAGTTTCTGCATGTTGTCGACCAGCTTGCTCGTCTCCTGGGGCTCCAAGGGATTCTGGTTGGTCACCTCGGCGAGCATGATCTTGAGGAAGTCCGCGTTGCGGAAGGCCTGGGTGCTGTCGGTGCTGGTGGTGGGGGAACCCGTGGAGGAACCGGACACCGGGGAGGTCGTCGTCATGGCGGGGATCACCTTTGTCGGACCAACGCACACGCCATGCCATGCCCTGGCCGCGTGTGGTGCAATTTGCAAAAGAGGCTGAAGTCCCCCCCTTGCCTCCGACGGTTGCCTTCATCGAATGGGCAGCCGGATGATCATCGGCCTTATCAGCGATATCCACGGCAACTTGACCGCCCTCACGGCGGTCCTGGCGGACATGGAGTCGCGCGGTGCCAACAAGGTCATGTGTCTCGGGGATGTAGTCGGCTATGGCCCTTTTCCCGGTGAATGTCTGGATTTGGTCCAGAAATGCGGTGCCGTCCTGATGGGCAACCATGAGGAAGCCTTGCTGTTCGGCGCCGAAAATTTCAACCCCCGGGCCAAGCGGGCCATCGACTGGACCCGCGATCACCTCAAGACCGATGGCGATGAGGAAACCCGCCGCCGTCGCTGGCACATCCTCCAGAATCTGCAGTTACATGCCCAAGAGGGCCCCTTCATGTTCACCCATGCCAGTCCGCGCCAGCCGACTCGTGAATACGTGATGCCGAAGGATGCGAAGAATCTCGAAAAAATGACCGAGATTTTCGCCCTCATCCCGCACCTGTGTTTCGTGGGCCATACTCATGTGCCGGGCGTGTTCCTGACGGACAACACCTTTATTCCGCCGACCATGCTGTGGGGCCAGACGTATTTCATCGAGCAGGGTGAAAAGGCCCTGGTCAACATCGGTTCCGTTGGCCAGCCCCGGGATGGCGACCCCCGGGCGAGTTATGTCTTATTGGACACCGATCCCTCGGCCCCCCGCGTGATCTTCCGCCGGGTCGCCTACGACATCGAGACCACGGCCAAGGCCATTGAGGCTAACCCCAATCTGGACAATTACTTGGCCGAACGGCTGCGCCAGGGTCGCTAAGCGAGTCGCGTTTTACCAAAATGTGACCTCCCCGGGACAGCGCGCCGCTGGCGCGCATTTCCTCGAGCACCACTTCGATGCCCTTTTTGTCGATGGTGCGCAGAGCAGCCATCGAAATGCGCAAGCTGATCCAGCGCTTTTCATTTTCAAGC
>CAIUVD010000256.1 GCA_903902515.1 uncultured Planctomycetota bacterium
ATGAAAAAAACTTTTTTATCGAGCCCGAGATGGGCCACGAGGTGGGCCGGCAGCACCAGGCGGCTGTAATCATCGACCGCCATGGGCGTGGCCTGGGCCCGCAGCAGGGTGGCCAATTCTTCGCGCTTGGCGCTGGGCAGGCGGACATCCGTACGAATGGCCTCTTCGCGGCGGCGCAGTTCGGAACCGGCATAGAGGATCGCGAAGGGGAAGCGCTGATCCGGCGTGGCCACCCCGGCCAGGAAGTGCGGCAGGCCGTAAAAAACCGGCTCACCGTCGCCAAGGAGGGTACGAGCCTCCTTGGGGACGGTGACTTGGTTCTTCGGCGACAGGGCACTGGTGGGAAGCACGCCAACCCCTCCGGGTGGGAGGTCTTCGCCTTCAAACTACTGAACGCAACTGGAAACTACTGCAAACTACTGAAGCAAGTTCCTGGCCTACCACGACTTCTGATGCAACTGCATGGTGGATTCTTTTAAACCCATACCAGGCGCATCACGTGCATCAAAAAACACCGCGCCCCCCGCGATGGAGTCGCGGGGGGCGCGGTGAGGGCGGATCAAAAAATGATTAGGCGATGGCCCCCTCAGGGTCAGCCAACCGCCCAGCAACGGCATCCAATTCGCGGGAACCCCGTTCCAGATGTCCGGGGAAGGTTCCCAACGGACAGTGGGCGACGACGGCGGCTTCCAGACCCTGGACATCCAGGGTACCGTCCCGCAGGCGGGCGTAGGCGGTGACCACCTCGGTCACCCCGACGGGGGTCAGGTCGTTCAGTTCCAACACCCAGGCATCCACCAAGCCCCGGGTAATGGCCACCGGGCCCGGGGCGCACAGGCGGCGGCCCTCGGCAATCACGGTGTCGTGGTGACGGCGGATCATCTCGTAGGGCAGGCCGCCGTCGTGGGGCGCAGCGACCATCGACCGGCTGGCACCCACGGCCAGGCCGTGGTCCTGGCGGGTCAGCATGGCCGGCAGCCGACCATGGACCACCAGAGCCAGGGCCGGGGCCTGGGGCAGGCTGCCGCAGCGGGCCGCCAGGCGGGCGACCTCGCGGGCCGAACACTCCAGACTAATGACCGCCGCCTCGGCCCCCTGCTGCCCGAGGACATCGAGGGTTTCCGTGGAATAGGTGTTGAGGAACACGTCGGCAATGACGGGCAAACCCGCGGCCTGGGCCGCCTGGAGAACCCCAATGTGCCCCGCCACCACCCGCCCGAACTGGCGGAGGTGCGGCGACACCGGGGCGGTGGCCGGATGGCGAATCCACAGCCAGTCGTGGGTCGGTAACCGCGGCGCCCGGTCGGCCCAGAGATCCAGGCCCGGATCATCCAGCCATACCCGCTCAGCCCCGGCGGCCCGGGCGGCCTCGGCGGCGGCCAGGGAGCCAACCACCACCCACAAGGCGGTGGCCCGGCTCCGGGGCTGGCCCGGGTCCGGCGGAGCCCAGGTAACGGCGGGAACCTCCTCGGGAATCGGCTGCGCGGCCAAATCCGCCACCAAGCGGCGACGTAGATCCTTGAGGACCGAAGCCGGGCAGAAGGGCAGGCCGTCGATGGTCGCCGTCAGGGTCTCCAGACGGAAGCCGCTGCCCCCCAGGGCCCCCAGGGCGTCCCGCAGGCGGGCTTCATCGAGGGGCGCTCCCGACGCGGTGGCGCAGGGCGTCTCCGTCGAAGCCGTGGCCGTGCGGCCATCGGCAACGGTGGCGGTAGCCGTCACCGGGGCGCCAACCGCGGCGGACACCACCAGGCGGACATCGAGACCTTCAATGGCGGCGGGCACCGGCACCTCGGCCATGGCCGCAGCGGCCTCGACCTTGCGGGCGTGGTCGGCGTTGCGGAACAGGCCGGTGCCGTTGGGGATCACCGGGCCATGGCTGGGCAGGCGCACCCGGCACCGCCAGCGGTCCTTGCCCTGACGCTCGGCGTGAGTCACCAGGAACCCGCCGTTGAAGGTGCCAACGGTGAAGGCGTAGCCCTGACCGGCGGTGATCAGGGGCCCCTGAAGAACGACCTCGCTGCGGCCCCGATCAACGCTGATCAAGGTCGCATCGGGGGCTCCATCCCGGGCCGGATCCCAGCGGTGCAGCCGGGATTTCTGGTCATACACGCCATCCAGGGGCGCGGTGGTGTTGGCCCGGCTGAAGACATCCCGCTGCAAATCCCGCACCCAGGCCGGGTCGAGGTTCGTGCCGTTGGCCCAGGCATCGACGGCAGCGCGGTAAATGCGAGCCGTGGTGTACACGTACTCGGGGCCCTTGAGACGGCCTTCAATCTTGAGGGAGGCGACGCCGATCTCCGCCAGTTCCGCCACCCGGGTGGCCAGGGACAGGTCGCGCATGCTGATTTCGGAATCGACGCCGCTGCGGCCCTCGACCTGATAATCGAAGCGGCAGTTCTGGGCGCAGGTGCCGCGATTGGCGCTGCGGCACCCAGCGAAATTCGACATCAGGCACTGGCCGCTGAAGGCGTAGCACAGGGCGCCATGAACGAAGTGTTCCGTCTCGATGCCCCGCTCATGGGCAGCGGTGGTGCAGGCAGCGACCTCGGCCAGGGTCAGTTCCCGGGCCAGGATAACGCGCTCAGCCCCCAAATCCGCCAGGGCATGGACCTGGGACGGATCATGGATCGTCATCTGGGTGCTGGCGTGGCGCGGCAGGCCGGGGACCTCGCGGGTCAGGAGGTTCCACAGCCCCAGGTCCTGGATGATCGCCGCATCGACCCCGGCCTCTTCGGCCGCCCGGGCCAGGTCCAGGGCCTTGGGCAGCTCATCATCATGAACCAAGGTATTCAACACCACATAGCATTTCACGCCGTGGTCGTGCAGGTAGGCGACATGACGCCCCAAATCCGCCTTGCGGAAGTTCTCGGCCCGACCCCGGGCATTGAAATGCCGCAGGCCGAGAAACACCGCATCAGCCCCGCCCGCGACCGCCGCCGGAAGGCAGTCCGGCCCACCGACCGGAGAGAGGACTTCGGGGCCTTTGGACCGGCGGGCTCGTCCGGGGTCCGGGGTCCGG
>CAIUVD010000257.1 GCA_903902515.1 uncultured Planctomycetota bacterium
AGGCGGCATCCAGGAGGACCCACGTCCCGGCGACCCAGGCCTCGGTCCATGCATGGCCGACCCAGCCACCATGGGGCGGGCTATAGACGAGTCCCACCGTGATCCGGGCGGGATGACCGGTGGCCCGCAGGGCCGCAGCCAACAGCGTTGCATGCTCGCTGCAATCCCCAACCCGGTTCCGGAAGGTCTGCAACGCGGTCCCCTCCGACACGGAAAGATCCTTGCGGTTGATATGCGACCGCACGGCGGAACGCAGGCGTTCCGCCTGTTCCACCGGATCCGTAATTCCGGAAATCTGGGCGGTAGCCCAGGTCACGAGTTCCGGAACATCCGATTCACAGGTCGAAGAAGGACGAGAATCCCGGGCCAGGGGGACATCCGGCCGGGCCTGATCGCGACAGATCACGCCGTCCGCCGTGGGACTCTGAAACGGGTTGTCGCTGAGGACTACCCCAGGCGGCAGGATCAAGCGATTCGATCCCCGGGCGGCCGGGACCGGCCCAGCCGCCTTGACCAGTCCCGCCGGCGACAAATCCGCTGGCACCAGGGCCACGGGCCCGTCGCTGGGAACGAAGGTCAAGGTCATGGGTCCAAGACTCATGGCCATCCGACGTATTCCCCCTTTGGCATCAAACGCCAAGGTCATTGGGACGGGGGCCGCATCCATCAGCAGGGTCCAACGCCGGGCGCCATCGGAATCGCGGCCACTCGGTTGTGCAGTGGTCGTGACCGGGACCACCCGGTTGGAGATCAAGGCCAGGCTGCCGCTGATCACGGGGCCGTGAACGGCCTGGGCCAGGGTCTCCTGAAGCCAGGCGTCACCCCGGGGAAGAAATCCCTCCGGAAGCGCCTCATTGATGGGGGTGATCCGGCCGAGGGCGGTAACGGTACCCACCAATAGACCACCGTTGACCTGGGCCACCGCCACCACCGGGCCGGCTCCCTCGTCATGCTCGAAAGTCCCCTCACGCAGGACCCCCGACGCATCCTCCACCAGCCGTTGGCGATCTCGAATCTCCAGACGTACGGATTTTCCAGCTAAATTCCGGGAGATCACGATCACCGTCTCGCCGACCACGGCCCGGGAGCCATCGGGGAGCCGCTCCCACCGCTGGTGGAGAGTGGCCGAGGGCGTGCCACCCAAAGTTCCGACAAACCAGTCGTCACGCAGGATCTCGACGGCCGGCAGGCCTGCCGCGAACACCAACATCAGAATCACACGCATCACCATACTCCGCGCTGGTCCCAGGCGGGGTCATCACCACGCTGGAGACGGTCCATGGATTCATTGGCCAACTGATCGCAACGTTCGTTGCCCCGATCCCCACTGTGTCCGGCCACCCATTCCCAACGCACTCGGTGGCGCGCCAGCAGGCGATCAAGTTCCTGCAACAAATCGACGTTTTTCAGAGGCCCATCCTTTTTTTTCCAACCATTCCGCTTCCACCCGGGCAACCATTCCTGGCAGCACTGGATGAGGTACTTGCTGTCGGATCGGATCAGCACGGTCAACCCCTCCACCTTGAGGGCTTTGAGGGCCTCGATGGCGGCCTGCATCTCCATTCGGTTGTTGGTCGTCTGGCGTTCGCCACCGGCCAATTCACGGGAGGAACCCTTGGCGGTGTTCACCAATACCACGCCCCAGGCTCCGATACCGGGATTACCGCGACAACCGCCATCGGTGTAGGCGATGACCTGGGCCTCAGTCCCCATGGACCTGGTCCTTGGCATCCTTCACATCATCGCGGTAGGTCGCGCGGTAGGTGGTCACGAACGCCTCGAAACGGCCGGCCCGTACCGCCGCCCGCATCCGGGCCATCAAGCGGCGGTAATACGCCAGGTTGTGGATCGACAGCAACTGCCCGCCCAGCATCTCGCCGGCCTTGAACAGGTGGTGGAGATAGGCTCGCGACACCCGGCTGGCCTGGCTGCGGGTGTCCGGATCGAGGGGCCCGGCATCGCTGCCGTACTCCGCCCGCTTGATCCGTATCGGCCCCTGATCGGTATAGGCGATGCCATGGCGCCCCATGCGGGTTGGCAGCACACAGTCGAACTGATCAATGCCCCGGGCCACGGATTCCACGAGGTCGAGGGGCGTTCCAACACCCATCAGGTAGCGGGGTTTGTCGGCCGGCAGGAGGGGCACGGTGACATCCAGCACTCGGTTGCGGTCGTCAAAACCTTCACCGACCGCCAGACCGCCCACGGCGTGGCCCGGCAGGTCATGGGTCAGCAGATCGGCGACGGATTGAGCGCGCAAATCGGCATGGAGGCCCCCCTGGACAATGCCGTAGAGGGCCTGGGTCCGATGACCGCCGGGATTTCCGTCCTCGGCCATCCACGCGACCTTGGAACGGGCCAGCCAGCGGGCGGTGCGGTCGACCGCCGCCTGCACGATCTCCCGCGGAGCATCGGAGGCCGGACATTCGTCGAAGGCCATGATGATGTCGGCGCCCAGATGCCGCTGAATGCGAATCGATTCCTCAGGGGACAGCATCAGCAGGCCACCATCCAGGTGGTTGCGGAAGCGTACCCCCTCCTCAGAGATGGTCCGCTGTTGGGCCAGGCTGAAGACCTGATAGCCACCGGAGTCCGTGAGCATCGGCCCTCGCCAGCCCGTGAACTGGTGCAGGCCACCCAGCCGCGAGATGACCTCCGGGCCAGGACGAAGGGCCAGGTGGTAGGTATTACCCAACAGCACGCCCTGGCCGAATTCCTCGGCCTGCTGAACGGTCACCCCCTTTAGCCCGCCACAGGTAGCGACGGCCATGAAACACGGCGTCGGGACGCTGCCGTGGGGAGTGGTCAACGTGCCGGCCCGGGCGAGCCCGTCGGTCGCCTCCAGGCGGAATCCAAAGGTCACCATAACGTCGTCAGTTCCACATCCTGGTAGAAGAATCCGAGAATTGCCCGGGCCGTGAAGCCCTGGCGGGCCATCTCCCAGGCGCTGACCTGGCTCATGCCCACGCCGTGGCCCCAGCCAGAGGTTGTCAGGCGCCATACCACGTTGCCGCCGCCGGCATCGATCCGCCGGGGATCGCCGGACCACAGGGTGGACTTGATCAACTGGGGCCCAACCAGGGTGCGAAAGGTCGCTGCGGGCACGACCAACGGCTGCGTATCGAGGGTGTGGTGGACCAGTACCGTCAGCACCCGATTCGAGCGCAGATCCCGGGCTCCAACGCGAATGGCATTGATGTAGCCGATTTGACGTCCGCTGGCGGCCAAAGCTTCGCCCAGTCGCCGCTGCACGTCCTTGGGCTTCAGATCCACGGGAAGAGATCCATGGCTCTTACTGAGGCCCAGAGCCTGGATGGCCGGCAGGCAATAGGGGTCCGGGCGAGCCATCATGACGGTCGACAGGGGCTCGCGACCCGCGAGGTCCCGAGCTCCGGGGAAGACCTCTTCAATGCCCGATGAATGGCCGCCCGAGGCAGCGCTGAACAACGGGATGAAGGGGGCCCCATGGATGGTGGGGATCACGCCCCGGGTTTCAAAGACCGAACGGACCACCGCCGTGGTGCTGAAGCCGGCCCCGTGGTATTCCTGATCCTCCCGGGTGTCCTTCAGGTCCCAGGCAACCTTGGCGGCCACGGCCATGCGACTGCGGCTAAAGGCGAAGCCCCGGCTGGCCACGGCCTGAGCCTTCAGGGCCTCGATCGGCCAGGAGGGCGACATCTCCACCGCTACCACGCCCTCGAGATAGGCTTCGAGGGGCAGGTGGTTGATCAACCGCATATCCTTGGGGCTGTTCCACCGTATTTCGAGGCTGCCGCGATAACTCCACAGTTTCGTGGGTTTATCGGCCGCACTCACCAGGCGGAAGACCGCCTGATGATCGGCCGCCTCATAGGTCCGGGGCGCGACAAACACCGGATTGCCATCATTATCCGTACGAACTGGGGCTGCGCCCTTGGGCACGATGAAAAAAGACTGCACGCCCCAGCGTTTCTCGGCGCCCCATTCCGGGCTCGACAGCAGGAACCCATCCTGGCCAGCCACATCAATCCGCAGCAAACTGCCGGACTTGAGCGTTTCATGGCGATCCACCGGCGCATCCGGGGCGATCACATCCAGAGGCTGCAGGGCCTCGACCAGGATCTTGTCGTAGGTGGCGATCGGATCCGGGGGCTGGCGGTTGGCAATCAGCACCCGGATACCGGGATCCGCCGCCGTGCCCTCCGCCACCCGTCCAAATCCCTTGGCAGCCTCATCCTTGAAGAGGGTGTGAATCAATGCCCCAACGAAGGCGGCAAGCAATCCGCACAGGACGAGCCCACGGATCCACTGGTTGAGGCGTTCACTGGTCATGGGTCAGGCACCCGCGAGGTGCGCGTGGATGCGGGCGGCATCGGTATCGGTCAGGTACCGGCGGCCGGCCACATCATGAGCCAACAGATGGGCCACCGCCTCACGGATGGTGATGATGGGGGCGACCTTGAGACCCAATTCCTGACTGATCTCCTCGATGGCCGTCAGGCTGGACTTGCCCTTTTCCTGACGATCCACCGCCACCACCGCGCCGACGATTTCGACGCCGGTGGGCGCCAGTTTCGCGACGGTTTCGCGGAGGGCGGTGCCCGCGGTCAGCACATCATCGACCACCACGACCTTGGTCCCGGCGGCCAGGGGTGCGCCAACAAAAAGCCCGCCATCTCCGTGATCCTTGGCCTCTTTGCGGTCATAGGTCCAGCCGACGCTCCGCCCCACCAAGCCCTCGTAGGCGGTGGCCGCCGCGAGGGCCAGGGGAATGCCCTTGTAGGCGGGCCCGAACACCACCTGCACCCCATCACCGAAGGCCGCCAGAACGGTCGCCGCGTAGGCCGCACCGAGCTTGGGCAAATCGCCACCGGTGCTGAAGCAACCGGTGTTGATGAAGTACGGCGATTTGCGACCTGATTTGAGGGTGAAATCACCGAACTTGAGGGCGGAACGGCTGACCAGCAATTCCAGGAAAGCCGTCTGGGCGGGCGTCAGCATGACCTGGATCCTCAGTCGACGATCGTGACGCTGAAACGGTCGCCCTGGCGGACGGCGTTGACGATGTCGATGTCCTTCGGGTTCTCGATCCGGCCGAAGACGGTGTGAACGCCATCCAGGTGCGGGGTCGACTTATGGGTGATGAAGAACTGGCTGCCGCCGGTATTCGGGCCGGCATGGGCCATGCTCAGGGTCCCGGGAAGGTGCTTCTCCGGATTGATCTCGCACTTGATTTTGTACCCAGGGCCGCCGGTCCCGGCGTGGCCCGTGGCCCCTTCCTTGGAGTGGGGGCAGCCACCCTGGATCATGAAATTGGCGATGACCCGATGAAAGGCCAAACCCTCATAGAACCCCGCCTTGGCCAACTTCACAAAGTTGGCAACGGTGTTCGGGGCGACCTGATCGAACAGGGTCACGGTGATGGCGCCACGGGGGGTCGTAAAGATGGCTTTCATGGGGGTACTCCAGGGTAAGGGGGCGCATGGTTGCGGCACGGCCGTCGGGGCAAGGGGGCGGCACGCTGGCAAGGTCCGATTGACCCGACCGGTCCCGCACTACGTTTCCCCACCCCCGCGAGGACGCCCATGGCCAAGGCCGAGAAGAATCCCCTGACTCAGGAGCTGCTCAATGTGATTGAGCAGCTGGAGGCCCGCTATGGCCACCGGAAGCTCCATCCCCACCAGGACTTCATTGAAGCCCTGGTGTTCCAGATCCTGGAACTCACGGCCAGCGAGAAGGCCAGCCGCGATGCCCTGACCCGTCTTCGGGCAGAGTATGTCGACTGGAACGACATGCGGGTCGCGTCCGTCCGCGAGATTGAGGACATCATCGGCCCTCGCTATCCGGACGTGCGAAACAAGGCGGAGGACATTAAGGCGGCCCTAGCCGCCCTCTACACCGCTTTCCGCAAGCTGGAACTGGATGCGTCCACCATCGCTCCGGAATCCATCGAAACCCTCCGCGCCCTGCCCGACTACACCACGATCCGTCGCGACATGGTCGACCGGGCCCTGGTGATGTCCCTCGGCCTCAAGGTCCTGCCCTGCGACGATGACCAGTTCCGCCAGCTGAAGTTCCTGGGCGGCGTCCCCAAGCACGCCAACCTCGCCAACTTCCAGAAGAAGATTGAGGAGGCCCTGGAAATCGAGGACATCCTCCGCCTGTCCCGTGTCCTGCGCGAGCATGTTCACGTGTGGCGAGCCGCCGGAGAGGATGATCCCCAGGCGATCGACTTCGGGACCAAGAAGGAGTTGAAGGACAAGACGACCAAGCGGGTCGCCAAAAAGTAACCCGCCAAGGACGACGAGACGATCATGGCCAAGCACAGCCACTGGGACAACATCAAGCACAAGAAGGCGGCCAACGATAAGAAAAAGGGCGCCGTCATCGCCAAGATGGGGAAACTCATCACCGTGGCGGTGCAGATGGGGGGGCCCAACCCCCA
The DNA here is from genome assembly GCA_903902515.1 of uncultured Planctomycetota bacterium. Classification (GTDB taxonomy): domain Bacteria; phylum Planctomycetota; class UBA11346; order UBA11346; family UBA11346; genus CAIUVD01. The sequence continues at coordinate 6,425 of CAIUVD010000257.1, forward strand.
CGACAATCCCCGCCTGCGGCTGGCCATCGATAAGGCCCGGGCTGGCAAAATGATGATGGACACCATTGAGCGGGCGATCAAGAAGGCCGCGGGTGACCTCGACAATGGCAAACAGATGGTCGAGTTAGCCTATGAGGGCTATGGCCCGGGCGGCGTCGCCCTGGTTCTCGACATCCTGACCGATAACCGCAACCGCACGGCCCCCGAGATCAAAAAAATCTTCGAGCGGGCCGGTTGCGCCATCGGAGCCCCGGGCTGCGTCTCGTGGCAGTTCAAGCCCAAGGCCCTGTTTCTGGTCGAAGCCGCCGGCGAAGACGCCGTCATGGAGGCCCTGATGGCCGCCGATGCCGACGCCCAGGAGATTGAGGTCGCCGAACCCGGACAGGTCGCGATCACGGCCGAAGCGACGTCCTTCGATATCGTGCAAAAGGCCCTACAGGCGGCCAAGATCACGATCCTGAACAGCGAACTCGCCAAAATCCCTGATAACCGTGTCGACCTGACGGATCCGGCCCACATCCAGACGTTCACTACCCTGGTGGACGCCCTGGAGGAGCACGATGACGTGCAGGAAGTCTGGCATAACGCCGACCTTCCCGACGAGCCCTGATCTTGTCCTTGCAAGTCCACCGAACCCCGCACACTTCTTGCCCCTTCTCAAAGACTGGAGATCATCATGGCCCGTGGCATGCACCGTCATCGTAGCATTCGTCGTGAAAACCTGGCGGCGCACAAGATCGAGACCCGCGCCCGCAAGGCACCGGCCAAGGTTGCCCTGCGCGAGCGCAAGGACCTGCGCGCCGCTGCCGCCATCAAGGCGACCCCGGCGGGTGCCGCCCACGCCCCCTGGGTTCAGAGCTGGCTCTCGGCCACGATCGGCAAGCCCTACGGCAAGCTGAACGCCGCTGAGATCGCCGCCGCTGCGGCCTGATCCCCCTGACACCGCATGCCATGCTAAGCCGACCGCCCTCAGGCGGTCGGCTTTTTTTCGTGGTGCGCTGGTAGCGTCGGTGTCACCCACGCCCCCCCCCTCACGGTGAACGAAGCGGACTCACTTGCCCGTGAACCTTTGCCAGGGAGGGTCGTTTGCCGTTTCCATGAGCAGACCAATATGGTCCCGTTCATCCGATCGACAGGATCCTTATGAACCAGCCCCATCCACCCTCGGACGATCACCTTGAACCCGACCAGGAGATGGACGACCTTGAGCCGTCTTCATCACCG
>CAIUVD010000258.1 GCA_903902515.1 uncultured Planctomycetota bacterium
ACGGTCTCGACGAATCTGTCGCTGACGGTGTCGGCAGCCAACCGTGCCCCGACGGTGGCCAAAGTGATCCCGGCGCAGTCGGCGACGGTGGGCACGGCGTACAGCTATGTGATTCCCGCCAATACCTTTGCCGACGCGGATAGCGATGTCTTGACGCTTTCCGTGACGGGTCTTCCGTCGTGGGCGAGGTTTTCGGTGGGTACACGGACGATCTCCGGCACGCCGACGACTGCGGCTGAGGCGGTAACGGCAGTGGTGACGGCCAATGACGGCCGTGGCGGTACGGTCTCGACGAATCTGTCGCTGACGGTGTCAGCAACCTCGACCGACGTGATTTCGTTCCCAAATCCTGAGAGCGTCAGTGGTTGTGGTGCTGGTGGATTGGGAGGACTGGGGATGGCGATCTTGGCGAGTTTGACGGTTAGAAAGCGAGTTCGGCGCACTCGTGAATAGGCATGGTAGCGAACCCCATTTCGGCATCACGGGGGTCAGTCTTAGCGAGGGGGCTGGCCCATGTCCTCCCTGGCGGGCGGGTGCGCGGAGGGCGGTCATGGTCTTCATGGTGAACCGCCCATCAGAACCGCCTTGGATGGATTGGGCCTTGCCACGCCTGTCTGTGGCGGCCTCGGCTACCACCGGCGATTTGGCCAGGAACGGGCAAGGAACAGAAACGGCTGCCATCCATCAGCACTACCGATTGAGGCTTGCGGTTGAATTCAGGCCTCACAAGGCCCTCGGCCACACCGTGTGGCTGATAGCTGGCTGAGTTTGCCCCAACATTGGCCCCGATCATCCTGGCGAGGTCGTTGGGGATCCGTGATATGGTTCTGGCTGAGTGGATCGGAAAATCTTGTCGGAAACCCTCGGGTGCCGGTGAACTGAGGGATCACAGATTCACCCCAGGGAATCGGTCCCCCATGAGCCACCTCCAATCCCCGCGCCCCGTCATCGTTCATGAGGTTTCCATCGATCTCCCGCGTGCCTGGCTAAGTCTGGGCCAGGTGATCGTTGGGTCGGCCATGGGCTTCCGGCGATTCCTTCACTTGGCCTTGATCGCCGTGGGCGTCGTGGTGCTGGCCTTGCCCAGTGGTTTTGCCCTGGAGCAGGAACTGGAACCGACCAAGACCGGCAAGCCTCCGGTGAAGCCCCAGAATCCTGCCCTAGTCCAAGTGGAGGATGTGGCGGGTCTTTCTCGGGTGCTGCTGATCGGCGATTCGATTTCGATGGGGTACACGCTGGAGGTCCGGGAACGGCTCAAGGGTGTGGCGAATGTGCACCGTCCACCGCAAAATTGCGGCGATTCGGCCACGGGCCTCAAACAATTGGATCGCTGGCTGGGAACCGGGACCTGGGATGTTATCCATTTCAATTTCGGACTGCATGACCTGAAATACCTGGATGCCCAAGGTAAATACGTGTCACCTGAGCAAGGCACGCAGGTGGCGCCGTTGGCGGTTTACCGCCAGCGGCTTCATGATTTCACCGTGCGGGCCAAGGCCACCGGGGCGAAGGTGATTTTTGCCACCACCACGCCGGTGCCGCCCGGGTGCCAGGGTCGGGTGGCCGGCGATGAGGTTGGCTACAACCGAGTGGCCCTCGAAGTCATGCAGGAGTTGGGTGTCGCCGTTAACGACCTGTGTGGACATGTGGCCCAACAGCAGCGGGCCTTGCCTCCGCTGCCGGCAAGCGCGAAACCCATTCCACCCGCTCCCCAGGTGCTGCCTCGTCCCGGTGAGCTGCAGAAGCCGTTTGATGTGCATTTCACGCCAGAAGGCAGCCGCCAGTTGGCCACGTTGGTCGTTGCCAACATCAGAAAAAGTCTGTCGTCTCGATGACGGACAGGCTGAGGTTGACGGTGGTCGTCGTCCAATCGGGAATGGGCTCGATGTGGATACGCTCGCGTTGTGCGCGAGGCGGACTGGAGGCTGGTTAAGCGGCGGAGGTCTCTTCCTCCATCCGGTTTCACGCTCCCTCGATCCTCAGCCGGCCTGCAGGGGCAAGTGGACCGTGAACGTCGTGCCGGTGTCGCCGCTTTCCAAGTCGATGGTGCCGCGCAGGCGTTCGGTGAGGTGTTTGACGATGGATAGGCCCAGGCCGGTGCCGCCGGTGGCGCGGCTGCGGTGGGAATCGACCCGGTAGAACCGTTCGAAAACCCGTTCCCGGTGTTCGATCGGGATGCCGATGCCGGTGTCTTCGACCTGGATCCGCAGGCGGTCGCCGTCGACGGTCTGACGGATCAGGACCCGGCCCCCGGGGCGGTTGTAGCGGATGGCGTTGGAGACCAGGTTGCCCACCAATTGGCGGTAGAGTTCGGGGTCTCCCGTGCCCGGGAGCGTGTCGGGGCCTTCGTGGACCAGGGTTACCGGTTTGGCGGCGGCGGCGGCCCGGTGGTCTTCTTGCACTAGGCGGGCGAGGTCCGTGAAGTCGACCGCTTGGGGTTTCACCTCCCAGGCGCCTTGCTCCAGGCGTGAGATGGTCAGCACGTCGCGGACCAGGCTAGAAAGACGATCGCTGTGGCGGGCGATGCTTTCGACGAAGGAGCGGGCGGCAACGGGTTCCTCCAGGGCGCCATCGAGAAGGACATCGGTGGCACCGACGATGGCGGTCAGGGGGGTCTTCAGTTCGTGGCTGACGGAGGCCAGGAAATCCCGGCGGGCGCTTTCCAGACGGAGGATCTCGGTGCGGTCGTGGAGGACCAGGACGGCGATTTGGCCGCCAGCGGCGGCGGCCCCGGCGACCGTTGCCGCAAGTTGGCGGCGACGGTGCTCAAAGACGGGGATGGGGAGGGCTTCCCGGCCCTCCCGCAGGGCGGTCACGGCGGCGCCCACCGCTTCGTGGCCCAGGTGGCGGTAGAAGGGTTCCTGATCGACGTCCCGGCCGCCGGCGGCGAAATGGCGGAAGGCGGCGTTGGCGTAAACGATGCGGTCCAGGCGATCGATGCAGGCCACGCCTTCGGCCAGGCTGCCGAGGGCGACTTCCAGGAGCAGGCGTTGCTCCGCCAGCCGGTCCTGGGTCGCGCCCAGGCGCTCCCCGAGGTGATCCAGTTCCCGGCCAATGCGGGCGTAGGCGTCCTCGCCCCCCAGGCCGCTGCGGCGGGTCAAGTCGCCGGCGGCGAACGCGCGGGCGACCTCCATGAGGGTAGCGGCCCGGCGACGGCTGCGCCAGGCGCTGAGGGCCAAGGCCAGGCCGCCGACACCGGCCAACAGACTGGTGCTCACGGCCACCGGGGTCACCACATCGGCCTGGAGGGCGGCTTCGACCTCCAGGGGGGCGGCGATCCGCAGGATGTGGCCGTCCGGCAGCAAGACGGCCACGTAAAGGTAGGGGCGAAGCGTCGTGCCGCTGGACCGTTCGGCGATTCCAAAGCCATCCCGCCGGGCGGCGGTGACTTCGGGCCGCTGATTATGGTTGTCCATGCCGAGGGCGGCAGTGGCGGTCTCGGCCACCACCCGGCCATCGGGGGCGATCAGGGTCAGGCGACGATCGATGGTTGTTGGCAGGGCTGGCAGGTCTCGATGGTGGCCCAAGAGCCCGGCGACCATCAGGCATTCCTGGCGCAACTGTTCGGCCAAACCTTGTTCAACCCGTTGTTTTAGGGTCTGCCGCTGCCAAGCCACGGTACCGCCGACCACCGCCACCACGATGAGGATGACAGCCAAGACCCAACGGGTTGGACGGGGGAGCATGACGGAGTTGTGGAGGCCTGGACGGGGGTGCCAGGGATCTCTAGGCGCCGTCAGCGAAGCGATACCCGACGCCGCGCACGGTTTCCACAAAGTGATCGTAGGGCTTGATCTTGGCCCGCAGATTGCGCACGTGGACGTCGATGGTGCGGTCGGTGACTACGGATTCGCCATCACCGATGCGGTCAAGAAGGCCGTAGCGATCGTAGGCGACCCCGGCGTGGGATGCCAGAACGTGGAGAAGTTTGAATTCGGTGAGCGTCAGAACCACCGCTTGCTCATCGACCACCACCCGGTGGCGAACGGGATCGATCACCAGGCCCTGGAACTGGAGACGGCGCCGGTCGCCATCGGAGGCCTCTTCCCGGGCCCGGGCCAGGCGGACCTTAATCCGGGCCAGCAGTTCCTTGGTGCGGAATGGCTTGGTCACGTAGTCGTCGGCGCCCAGGCCGAGGCCGACGACGACGTCGGTCTCCTCGCCCTTGGCCGTAACCATGATCACCGGCGTGGTCGCCAAGCTGGGGTCGCTGCGAATGATGCGGCAAACCTCCAGGCCATCGCGGTCCGGCAGCATCAGGTCCAGCAGCACCAGGTCGTAGCCGGCCCGGCGCAGTTCCTGAAGCCCATCGCCGCCATTGCCGGCCACCGTCACCTGATGGCCGTCTTTTTCGAGGGCGAATCGGAGAACGGCCTGGATGTCCGGTTCGTCTTCTATGACCAAAATGCGAGGCATGAGCGATTACCGGAGGAGATCGTGGGAATTGCGAATCAACGTACCACGATGGATGTACACCGACTCTTCGGCGATGGCCAGGGCGAGGTCGGCGATGTGCTCAAGGTGGGCAACCGCCCGCAGCAGGTGGGTGTATTCCCGGATCAAACCCGGCTGATTGGCCATCCGGGCCTGGATGCCTTCGTAGCATGCCTTGGTCAGGTCATCGCTGCGATCTTCATTTTCAACCACACCCTGAACCAGGGCCCGGTCGGTGTCGCCGATGGACTGCAGGCACTGCCGCACGGTCGTCCGGACGGTCTCGCACAGGCGCTCGACCTCGGGGGGATTTTCGACCCGTTGGTGGCGGGCGATGTAGGCCGCGCGCTTGCTGACACTCTCGGCCAGGTCGCCCATCTGTTCCAGATCGGCGGTGATCCGCAGGGCGGCAATCAGCAGGCGGAGATCGCCGGCCATGGGCGCCTGGAGGGCGATGACCTTTTGAATGCGGTCCTCGACGGTCTGGTCAAGGGTATCCAGGCGTTCCTCGATGGTCTTGGCTTGTTCGCGGACCTCCGAACGGGGCGAGAGGAGGGCGTCCGTGGCGAGGTTGAGGGCCTGTTCGACGAGGTCGCCCATGCCGGCCAGGGAGCGCTTGAGCTCGACGAGTTCGAGTTCGAGATGGCGGGGGGTGGTCATGGGGGTCCTCAGCCGAAGCGGCCGGTGATGTAGTCCTCGGTCTGCTTGAGCGAGGGGTTGGTGAAAATCTTCAAGGTCGTGTCGTATTCGATCAATTTACCGAGGTAGAAGAACGCCGTGAGATCACTGACGCGGGCGGCCTGCTGCATATTGTGCGTCACGATCACGACCGTGAACTCCTTTTTCAATTCCAGGATCAACTCCTCGATTTTGCCGGTGGCGAGGGGGTCGAGGGCCGAGCAGGGCTCGTCCATCAACAGGACCTCAGGCTTGACGGCGATGGCCCGGGCGATGCACAGGCGCTGCTGCTGGCCGCCGGACATGCCGAGGGCACTGGCATCCAGGCGATCCTTGACCTCTTCCCACAGGGCGCTGGCGCGCAGGGCATGCTCACAGGCTGCGTCGAGTTCGGCTTTGGCCGTGACCCCGGCGACCCGCAGGCCGTAGATGACGTTTTCGTAGATCGACTTGGGGAACGGGTTCGACTTCTGGAACACCATGCCGACCCGTTTCCGCAGGGTCGTGACCTCCAGCAGGGGGTCGTAGATGGTGTGGCCGCCGATGGTGATGTCACCCGCGTGGCGGGCCCCATCGACCAGGTCGTTCATACGGTTGAAGTTCCGCAGCAGGGTCGATTTGCCGCAGCCCGAGGGCCCGATGAAAGCCGTAACCTGCTTCTCGGGGATCTCCAGGTTGACCTGGAGAAGGGTGTGGCGATCGCCGTACCAGAAGTCGTAGTTGCGGACGCTGATGTACCCCACGGTCGGCTTGGTGGCCTCGGAGGTACCGGCGGAGGAAGGCAGGGAGGTGATGGCGGCCATGGCGGGATCTTCAGAAGGCGGAGGTGGCGAACTTCCGGCGCAGCCGGTCGCGGATGAGGATGGCACCGAGGTTCATGGCGACCACCAGGACGATCAGGAAGAGGGTGGTGGCGAACACCATGGGCCGTGCGGCTTCGCTGTCCGGGGACTGGAAGCCGAGGTCGAAGATGTGGAAGCCCAGGTGCATGAACTTCTGGTCGAGGTGCAGGAAGGGGGCCTCACCGGTGATGGGCAGGGTCGGGGCGAGTTTGACGACGCCGACGAGCATCAAGGGCGCGACCTCGCCAGCACCGCGGGCCATGGCCAGGATCATGCCGGTCAGGATGCCAGGCACGGCCCCGGGCAGCACGATGCGCTGAATGGTTTGCCACTTGGAAGCGCCCATGGCCAGGCTGGCCTCGCGCAGGCCGCGCGGTACCGCCGAAATGGATTCCTCGGTGGCCACGATCACCACCGGTACGGTCATCAGGGCCAGGGTGAGGGCGGCCCACAACAGACCGCCGGTGCCGAAGGTTGGGGTCGGTAGGCTGTCGCTAAAGAAGAGGTGGTCGAGGCCAGAGCCGACGAAGTAGACAAAGAACCCAAGGCCGAAGACGCCGAACACGATGGACGGCACACCGGCCAGGTTATTGACCGCGATCCGCACCATGCGCACGACCGGTCCCTGGCGGGCGTATTCCCGCAGGTAGATGGCCGCAACCACGCCGAAGGGCACGACCATCACGGCCATCAGCATGGTCATCACGAAGGTACCGAAGATTGCCGGGAAAATGCCGCCTTCGGTGTTGGCCTCGCGGGGGCTTTCGGTCAGGAAACGCCAGGCCCGGTGGGCAGCGGTGCCACAGCGGGCCAGCAGGCCGTCGCGGTTGGGGTAACTGACCTCCAGGAGTTTGCCGAGGGGCAGTTTGCGCTCGCTGCCGTCGGCCAATTGGAGGAGCAGAGTGTGCTGGTTCTGTTGCGCCCGCAGGTCCCGAGCCTGGGTAGACAGGGTCTGATACTCGGATTTCAGGTCAGCGAGGCGGGCGGCAATGGCCGTATCGCCGGGGGTACGGCGCAAGGCGCGTTCCAGATCCTGGGTGGCGGCGGCATTGGTACCAATCTGCTTCTTTTCGAGGACCAGGATGGTCTCCCAGCGGTCCCGAATCTCGTCCAGGAGGCGGTGCAGTTCCGGCTCGAAGGTGGGATCGGTGGCTGGAATGGTGGTGAACTTGCGATCCGCTCCCCGCACCCGCAGGGACACGGCCCGACCGATGGCGTCGCCGTATTCTAGGCGTTCGATCCGCACCAGGTCCGTGGGTTGGGTGGTGGCGGTGATGGTCGTGGTGTCGACGTAGCGGAAGGCGCTGCCACCGGCGTCCTTGTTGCCGACGAAGAACTGGACTTCCTCGATGACGGCGTGGCTTTCGTCGGCCTGGTGCTTCTCTTGGCGTTTGACTTCGATGCCGATCAGGGTGGAGCCATCGCTGAGGGTTGCCTGCTGGAGGCGCGAGGGCCAGAACAAACCGACGCCGTTGGCGACGATCACCACGAGCAGGCCGGCGGCCAGGGCCAGGCATAGGGTCAAGCCCATGGCCGTGAGCCAGACGAAGGGTTCGCCGACGGCGGGGACAGAGCGAGGGGGCTTCATACGGTCTTGTACTTCTCGCGCAGGCGCGTCCGCATGACTTCGGCCACGGTGTTAACGGCGAAGGTGAAGAGGAAGAGGAGCAGGGCGCCCAGGAACAGGGTCCGATAAAGCGTGCCGTGAACCGGGGCTTCAGGCAGTTCAACGGCGATGTTGGCCGAGAGGGTCCGCATGCCGTTGAAGAGGTTGATGTCGAGGACGCCGGTGTTGCCGGTGGCCATGACCACGATCATGGTCTCACCGATAGCCCGGCCGAGGCCGATCATCGCCGCCGAGAATATGCCAGCCGAGGCAGTGGGCAGGACCACCCGCCAAGCGGTTTGCCAGCGGCTCGCGCCCAGGGCCAGGCTCGCCGAACGCAGGTTGTTGGGAACGTTGGAGAGGCTGTCTTCGGTGATGGTGAAAATGATCGGGATCACCGCGAAGCCCATCATCACGCCAACCACCAGGCTGTTGCGCTGTTCATAGGAGACACCCATGACGGCGGGCCACCATTGGCGGAAGTCGGCGACCACCGTGCCGTTGGGGCCGGGAACCGTGAACAGGACGGATTCCACCACCGGACCGAGTTGCCAGGCTCCGTAGCCAACCACCAGGGTCACGGGGATCAGGGCCAGCCACTCCCAGCCCGGCTTGATAAAGGACCGTTGGCGAGGCGTGAGACGGGCAAATTGGAAGCCGACCAGGGCCACGGCCGTCGGCACCAGCAGCACCAGGCACAGAATCGAGGGGAAACGATCCTCGATGCGTGGGGCTAGCCACAGGGCGGCCAGGAAGCCCAGAACCACGGACGGCATGGCGGCCATGATCTCGACCGTCGGCTTGATGACTGCCTTGAGGCGCGGATGCATGAACTCGGCGGTGTAGAGGGCGGCCAGCAGGCCCACGGGAATGGCAAACAGCAGGGCGTAGATGGTGCCTTTGAGGGTGCCAAAAATCAGGGGCACGAGGGACAGCTTGGGCTCGAAATCGTCGGTGCCTCCGGTGGACTGCCATTCGTACTTGGGGGCTGAAGCGCCTTCGTACCAGACTTTGCCGAAGAAGGCCCGGACGCTGGCCTCGGGGTGGGGATCGTTGAGGCGGTAGAGGTGGAGGCCGCCATCATCGCCCAACAGGGCCAGGCGGTCGTACTTGGCACCGATGGCGCCGGAGGTCGGCGTGAAGTCGAGGGGCTGTTCCCACCGGGTGTCGGCCGAGGTGCCGTAGCGCAAGCTGGCGGTGGTATCGGAGGCGCTGAAGAGGGCCTTGTTGCGGACGCTGGTGACCGTGAAGGTCGTGCCCTTGGGCAGGGGGTCGAAGGTTTTGGTGTGGACAAACACCCGGCGGTCGCCGCCCGGCGGGATGCCAAGACTAAAGAGACGCTGGGGGCCATGGGGGCTGCTGAGGGCCAAGGACACGTCGCCCAAAAGGAAGGCGGCATCAGCAATCGCCGGGGTCGTCAGATCGGCAAAGGGCCGGAAGGTCTGGCGGCGTTCCCATTTTCCATCGTCCCGACGCAGGGCCACGACATCACCTTCACGGGTAATGACGGTCACGGTGTCGGCTTGGTCGCCAATCAGCAGGCGGGTGGGAGTACCCGAGATGAGGTGGGTCAAGTCATCGGTGGCCAGGGGTTTGAGGGCACCCCGGCCCAGCATGGTTTCCTCGGCTTCGAGGGTCACGGCGACTAGGCGGCCGTCAGCAGTGATGGCTGCGGCCAACTGCCGGGCTGCAGCGCCACCGAGGGCGACCTCGGCCAGGGGGCCAGTACCCATCGGGAGATCGACGCCGGGTTGCAGGGTCGGCTTTACGGAGCGGACGCCGCTGACGAACACCGGGGAGAAGACGATCGAGGCGGAACGCAGGTGGCCATCGGGGCCCCCTGCGATGAAACGACCATGCCGCGCTTCAAGACGAAGCACGGCCGGGGACGGACCAGGGAGGGTGAATTCCGCTTCTTTGGTGCCGTCGGAAGCTTGGAAAACCGTGATCTTTCCATGCTTATCGGCGACGAAGGGGTGGGCACCCCATTCATCGATGCCGACGAGGGCGGCTCCTGGAACGGTGTCGAGCCGCCGTTCCTCAATGACGGTGGCCCCGCCGAACAGCGGAGCCACTTGCCACACGATGAAGATGAGGATCGCCGATACGGCGGCGATGATCCCCACCCCGCCGACCCGGATCGCTGAACCCATCAGGCGGTCAACGAGCAGGACACTGCGGGCCGTCGCGAAACGGGCGGGGATGGGGCGGGGATCAGTCACCGGGGACTCACTTGGTCAGCTGGGCGATGGTCTCGGCCTCAACAGCGGCCGGCAGGGGGAAGTAGCCATCCTTGACGACCACGGTCTGACCTTCCTTCGACAGGGCGAACTTCAGGAATTCCAGGGTCAAGGTGTCGAGGGGCTTATTGGGCGCCTTGTTCACGTAGACGTAGAGGAAGCGCGCCAGGGGATAGGTCTTGTCGAGGCAGTGCTCGTAGGACGGGGTGACCAGGCTGTTCTTGTCCTTGCCCAGCGGCAGGGGCTTCACGCCGGAGGTCAGGTAGCCCATGCCCGAGTAGCCGATGCCATTGGCATCCGTGGCCACGCCCTGAACCACACCGGAGGAACCCGGCTGTTCCTTGACCGACGACTTGAAGTCGCCCTTAGCCAGGGCGACTTCTTTATAGAAGCCATAGGTGCCGCTGGCGCTGTTGCGGCCGTAGAGACTGATCTTTTTGGCAGCCCAGCCGCCTTCGAGGCCCAGGTCACCCCAGGAGGTCAGATCCTTGCCGCCGGACTTGAAGGTCGACGAGAAGATGCCGTCGACTTCCTTCATGGTCATACCCGTGGCTGGGTTGTCCTTGTGGACGAACACCGCGAGGGCGTCGATGGCGACCTTGATTTCGGTCGGCTTATAGCCGAAACGACCTTCAAAGGCGTCGATCTCTTCCTTCTTCATCTGACGGGACATGGGGCCAATTTGGGCCGTGCCCTCGATCAGGGCCGGAGGAGCGGTGGTGCTGCCCTTGCCTTCGATCTGGATGTTGACGTTGGGATACTTCTCTTGGAAGCCTTCGGCCCAGAAGGTCATCAGATTGTTGAGGGTATCGGAGCCGATGGAGTTCAGGTTGCCGGATACGCCCTGAACGGGCTCGTAGGTCGGCAGGGCGGCATCGGGCTCAACGGCTGGCGCCAGGGTGGCCAGGGCGACGAGGAGCGCGGGAAGGACGGGACGCATGGGGCTGCTTCCTAAGGGTTGATGGACGGGAAGCGTCGGGGGATCGGTTAAGGAATAATGAAGAAGCCGTGAGGGGTTCCCCCCGGGGCACTGGCCGAGAATTCCGATATTTCACGGATAGTTTATTAAAGTCTCACACCTGGGATGGTGAAGATTGGGTGTTTCCGAGCCCTTAGACGGACGATGATGGGGCTGTAAAAACCCATCGTGAACCTGCCCCTCCGTCTCCTGCGCGTTCGGTTTGGGGAATTCGGGGGTCCTTTAGAGGAGGCCTAGGACTGCGGACGTGCCCTTGGATCATGAAGGCGCGATGAAGAAATCGTTGGTGGGCCATGCGGGTGACCTGCGGGAGGCGCTCCCCCAAGCCCTTGTATGGTTGTCTCGGCCCGGCTACCGTAACGAGCCCTCGTTGCCAACTCATGCCCTTAACGCCGGAACCTGCTCCCCATGACGGTCTCGACCCCGTCCTCCCGGACCTCCCTGAGGTGCCGGGCCTGGGACTTTCGCGTCGGGATCTTGAGATTGATCCGAATGAGCGGGACCGGGAGTCGAGTGAGGTCGTGGCCCTGGTGGGTCCTGGGGCCGAGGGCCCTGATCTCCAGATTGGGCGGACCATCGCTGGCTATCTGCTCGAGCGCAAAATTGGCCAGGGTGGGATGGGAGTCGTCTATCAGGCCCGTCAGGTCAGCCTTGATCGCATCGTCGCCATCAAAATCCTGACCAAGGCCCTCTCGGACAACGTCGAGTTCATCAAACGTTTCCAGCGCGAGGCCCGTTCCATCGCGCGCATCAACCACCCCAACATTGTGGCGGTCTATGACTTCGGCAGCCACCAGGGTGAGTGGTTCATGGTCAATGAGTTCATCGAGGGATCGTCCCTGGCGAGCATGATTGGCCAGCGACTGGTCGTCCCGGTGGCCGAATTCCTGCCCTTGGTGGTCCAATGCCTGGCGGGTTTGGCCCACGTCGAATCGACGAGCATCGTCCATCGTGACATTAAGCCCGACAACATCCTGATCACCCGGGATGGGGTCGCTAAGCTGGCAGATTTCGGGTTGGCCAAGGATACCCGCGAGCGTGAAGCCTCGGACCGGACCGATCTGACCGCCACCGGTCTGGCCATGGGGACTCCGGCCTACATGTCTCCTGAACAGTGCATGGGCCGCAAGCTGGATGGCCGCAGTGATCAATACGCCTTGGGGGTTACAGCCTATTTTGCCCTGACCGGGGAAAAGCCCTTCACCGGGTCCAGCAGTTTCGAGATCATGACCCGTCAGCGGGAGCATGTGCCACCACCTCCGCACCTACGCAATTCGACGGTTCCCGCTGAGATCAGCGAACTGGTGATCCGGATGCTGGCTAAGGATGCGGAGGATCGTTTCCCGGATGCGGAAACCTGCCGCCAAGCCTGGGTCGCCGCCGGGGAAGCCCTGGGCATTCTGGGCAACAAGGCCCGCAGCGGGGAATATGACGCCCTGGGCCTGCGGGTGTCCGGCCGCATCCGCACTCCCGTGGTCCTGTCCGAGATTAGCAACCATCCCCCAGACCTCCTGCCCGAGCCGCCACCCCGGCGGCCCAGTGAACGGATGCGGACGCCACTCCCCTCCCCAAGCATTAAGCCGACCCCAGAGTCGGTCATGCGGTCCTCGGGGACCATCCCTGCCGCCACGGCCTCGGCCATCGACCGGCCCCGGGGCTCGGCCGCCGGCATCACCTGTCCGCGATGTGGAATGCTCAATCGAGCGGAGGCCCATCACTGCTCCCGCTGCTCCGCTACCCTACGAGAGGATCCGGCCAACGCCGCCCGGGATCAGCAGGCTGCCGCCGCCCGATTGATTGATCAGGGTCGTCACCGCGAGGCGGCCTCGGTCTATGCCCGGCTGGCGGACCAGGAGAGTGATAAGCGAAACCGCAGCATCCTGCGGGCCAAGGAGCGCGAAGCCCGCAAGGCTGAGGGGGATCGACAGGCCACCGAATTCTTGACCCGCTCACGGACCCTGGCTGAGCGCGGTGATCTGCTGGGGGCTCTGGCGCTGCTGGAGCAGGGCACCCAGTTGGCGGGCGATGGAGCTCCCGGTACCGGTACCCTCGGGGTCCTGGACCAGGAAGCGGCGGCCCTGCGCGCCAAGCTCCGGGCCCGATCACGGGTCCGGACCATCGCCATGGGCATGGCCGTCCTATTCGTGGTCGCGGTCGTCGCGTGGTGGATCTTCCATGCTCCGCCGGCGGTTACGCCGACCACCGGGGTCCCATGACCCTCGCCATGTCCTGCCCCAAGTGCGGTGCCACCCATGCCATTGCACCGGCCAATAACGGCCTGTTGACCTGCACGACCTGTCAGCATCGCTGGGCTCCGACGGTCGCCACCCTGGATTCCCTGCCAACGCAGGCGGTGGAACGTCGTCCGGTGGTCCGGGTTCCGCTGCTCCGCCCGATCAGCGACGAATACCTGCCCGATGAACCAAGCTCTGCGCATGTCCGCAATGTCCCCCTGACGGAACGGCATGATCAGCCTCCCGGTGAGGGATCGTCCCTGCGTCGGGCCCTGGATGCGGCCGCGGCCGCTGCTGCGGCGGAAGCCCGGCCGTCGTCACCCGCCCAGAGCAGCACCCTCCGTCGCCTGCGCTCCTTCGAAGTCGGTCCGCCAGCCACGTCATCGAACCGTCCGGACCAGGGCCCGACGATGGACGCGGATTTGTTCGACCGTCTCGAGAACGAGGCCCAAGCCCGGCGATCCGACCTGCCGACGGTCATGGAGCCGCGGGCCCTCGCGGGCACCGAACCCCCAACCGACCTGCCAACCAGCGATCGCAGCCATAGCACGGATTGTCCGGTGTGCGGCCACCGTGTGCCGGCCGGTGCCGATAAACATCACCAGTGCCCCCAATGCGGCACGGGCTGGGATGATTCCAGTGGTCGGCTGAAGGTCTCGCCGACGGCGGGCGATACCTTGATCGGCCGGACTCTCGGTGGCTGCCTTATCGACCGCAAGTTGGGCGAAGGCGGCATGGGGGCGGTCTATCACGCGCGGCAGCTGTCCCTCGATCGTTCCATCGCCATCAAGATCCTGCCCGCCGATCTGGCTCGGAACCGCAATTTCATTCAGCGATTCGAGCGTGAAGCCAAGAGCCTCGCCAAGATCAACCATCCGAACATCCTGCACATTTACGATTTCGGCGAGGATCCTCAGCTTGGCCTGTACTTCATGCTCATCGAGTACGTCGAGGGCATGGACCTGGGAGAGGTGCTCAATCGTCGTGGGGCCCTCGGACAGATCGAGACCCTCGATCTGTTGCGTCAGTCCCTCTTGGGTCTTGAAGCGGCGGCCGAGAAGGGCGTCATTCATCGCGACATTAAGCCCGACAACCTGATGGTGTCCAACACCGGCCTGGTGAAGGTCAGCGACTTTGGCTTGGCCAAGGGTATGATCGCCCACACCGGCGTGACGGCCGCCGGAGTCCGGGTCGGGACCCCGGCCTTCATGTCGCCGGAGCAGTGTGATGGCATTGAGGTCGATGTCCGCAGCGACATTTACAACTTGGGGGCCACGGCTTTCCTGTGCATGACCGGGCGCCTGCCCTTCGATGGCGAGACGCCGTTCGCCATCATGCTCAAGCACAAGACGGAGCCCGTGCCGTCCTTGATCGCCATCGATCCGACCATCGATCGCGGGGTCGACCGGCTGATTCAGCGGATGCTGGCCAAGCGCCCCGATGATCGATGCAGTTCCCTTCGCGACCTGATCGAGCAAGTCGAGAAATTGGAAGTCGCCCTAGCTGGGACCCAGTCGATTTTGCGTAAATCCCGGGGTCCGTTCCGGGCGCTCCTCAACGGTGAGCCGACCCTCCCCGTGATTCGCAGCGACCGGAATCCTGCCCGTCAGGAGTTACCCCCCCGTCAGGAGTCACCTCCCCGGCTGGACGATGACTGGCAGCAGTTGGTCGCGGATTTCCAAGCCCATGCCCCGGTGTCGATTCCCGTCCCGGTTCCAGCTCCGGCCCCAATTTCAGCCTTCCCGGTCACGCCATCGGGTGTCGAGAACCCTGGACGCGGTGGTCGGCCTTCCAGCCGTCTGAATATTCCCGCCGCAGCGGTCAATCCGGCCCGGGGATCAGCTTCCAGCCGGCGTCTTGATACCGAACTCGCCCAGGCCCGGACCCGCGGTCGACGCCAGGATCTCGATGCCTTGCTCAACGAAGGCGATCTCCATGAGCTGGCGGGCCGGGTCAAGGAGGCAGGCCGAGCCTGGGAAGCGGCCGCCCGATTGACCGACGATGATGACCAGCGGGCTGAGTTGATCGTCCGCGCGGGCCGTCTACGGGCTACGGAACGTCGTCGGCGGTTGATCCTGCGTTTGGCACTCGTTGGCGCCGGATTGGCGACCATGCTGGCCGTCCTGGGATTGGCGGCCCCTCCGACCCATAATCGCCTCGTCGACCATCGTCTGGGTTCCCTGGTGGCCACCCTGCCGCCCCTCCTGCCCAGCCAGCGTGCGGCTGAACTGCGGACTTTTGCTGCCAAGGAAGGCCGCCCCTGGTGGTGGTACACCCTGATCTTCCGTCGTGGATATGCGATCCCCTCGGCGGATCGGGCCCTGGCCCTGGCCGACCAGGAAGCGGCACCGGTGGCGCCGGTGGCGGTGACCGTCGCCAGCACGGGGGATTCCCAGTCCGTACTGCGGATGGCCGACAATCCCCAGATTCCCTGGAGTGAGGTCCTGAACGGCGCCCGGCAGTTGCGCGGAGCCGATGCGGTGACCCAGGAAGTTCTGCGCCGGGCCGGGCTCGAACTGGACCGCCAGCGGACGGATGCCGACGCGATCCTCGCGGAGTGGGCTGCCGGAGATCATCGGCGAGCTCTCGAACGGGCGGTCACCTTCCGCACCCGTCATCCCCGGGCTGAAACCGCCCTGCTGGCTACCCTGCCCGTGCCGGGATTGGTGAAGATCAGTGCCGCCGGGGCGATCCTGCCGGCTGACCTGCAGGTGCGTGCGGATGGGTTGGTGGTTCAGATCCGGCCGGGGGGGGCTGCGGATCTCAGTGTAGAATCCCCGATTTGCCGCCGCCTGGATCGGCCGGTGACCATCGAGGTCTCGGCATCGGGCTACCGCACGGCGGTCGAGGCCCTTGAGCCCGGTCCCCGGGCCGTGACCGCTACGGTCGTGCTTCGTCCCCAGCCCTTGTGGGCGATTCCCGGATATGAGCCCCAGAACGAAGCGGTCCTGATTCCGGTTGGGACGGAGACGGTTTTGGTGGATCGACGTTCCCACCTGTGGTTGATCGGACTACGGGACGGACGCATCCAATCCCGATTGGAGCGGACCCCCGGGGTGCCGACGGCCCTGCGGGGCTTGCTGATTCCGGCTCCGTCGGGTCGGTGGTTGGCGGGTCTGGATGACGGATCCTTCGTCCAACTGTCTCCGGATCTGGTGATGGAGCAGTCCCTCCATCGGGGTCGGGCGCCGGTCATTGGCTGGGCCGAGGGGGATTTGACCTACCGACCCGGCAAGCGGGTGCGGCTGATCATCGAGGATGCTGCCCCCCGGACCCTCGTGGCCTGGGATGGGGCCCGGGAGTGGTGGCGTTACCCGGATGTCCGGCGTTCGGCCCTGGGCACCACCCTGCCCACCTACCTCCTCCACCGGGAGGACCTGGTGTTTCTCATCGATGATACCGCGGTCCATGTGATTGATGAAGATGGTGGCGCAGCCCGGGTCTTTGCCTTGGCGGCCCGGCGTTCCGGACCCGTGGTGGTCCGGCAGACGTCGGCCGGCCGACTGGACCTCTTCGTGCCGACGGTGGCCGGGATCCAACACCTCGTGCCTGGGAGCCGTTCGGCCCCCCTGCGCCAGGCGACGGAGCCGTGGATGATGTCCGTGCCCCCGACGCACCTGGCCCTGACCGGGGAGCTGGTGCTGGTGGCCACCGCCGATGCCTTGGTTGCCGTCGAGCCCGGGGCGGCCAAGCCCCGCTGGCGACTGCCGCTTTCGTCGCCCCTGGCCTGGACCCCGACCTCGGATGGTACCCAGGTGGTGATCGCTGATGCCACGGGCGGCGTGGCCCTGATTCAGGCCACCACCGGAGTCATTCAACGCCGCCTGGCCCATGGCACGCCCCTGGCCGCCGCACCGGTGGTGGTCGGGCAGCAGGTGGTGCTCCTGGACCAGTCCGGAACCCTCACGGCCTACCCCCGCTGAGATTGGCAGGGCATGTGCGTTAGGCGGGGTATGATCCCCGCCTTTCCTGTGCCCGCACCCCGTGCCGCCCCCCGCCCCGAGGCCACCTCTGGCGGTGATCGAGGGCCGGCGCCCGCCCGGGAACCCGGACGGGACCGGGAGCCTCCCGCTTTTCAACGGGCGTTGGCGGCAGCTAGCGGCCCGGAGGAGAGCCCCCGGTTGCGGGACACCTCGGAGCCCGTGGAGCCCACGCTGCCCGAGCCCGAAACCGCCATCGACCAAGCCTCAGCAGCATTCCCAGTCTCGGACGCACCCGGGCTGCCAACTTCGATTGAGGAACCTGGGGCCGTTGATCTGGCGGCCGTTCTGGCGGCGATGCAGGAACTCCTCCGTGGGACCACCGAAGGAGCGCCGACGACCGAAGTTCCGCTAGCCGAGGTCGATCACGTGGCGAAATCGGTGCTTTTTGAAGTTGTCGGCAGCATTCCGGGCGGACCTCCCGGCCCGAAGGTCCCAGGAGTCCCGCAGGATTTCCTCGGGATGACGCTCCTGGAAGCCCAAGATGCCCCGTCGATAGACGTCGATGACCCCGCGCCGGATCCATTGCTGGCCTGGTGGCAGTCCCAGGGGGCGTCCCCGGCGGAACCAGACATGACTCAGCCGAGTCCTTTGCCAGTGGCAGAGGCCCCCGAGATCCTTCCTCCATGGAGTCTCCCTAAGCCCTCGGTGATGACGGGGCCGGTAGCTGGAACCGCGTCGTTGGAAGAAGCCGAGTCCGAGTCCGGGAGTGCCGCGCCGGCCGACGAGGGTCCACCGCTTCCCGTCCTGACGGTCCCTGTAACTGCCACGCCGCCGCCAGCGCCCCGGGCCCAGGCCCTGGAAGCGGTGATCAAGGACGGCGAATCCGCCCCGATGCCCACCACCCCGGTGGCTCCTCCGCCCGCCACCCCCGTGACGGGATCCGTACGCGAGGTAGCAACCGCTGCGCCCCAACCGGCCCCGGAGCCGGGTTTGGATGCCATTCCCAGCCCGGTGGACCGCATTATCGCCCATCAGGTGCTGCGGGCCGCCCGGGATCGGGGTCCGGATCGCCATCTGGTGATTCGTCTGACTCCGCCCGAATTGGGCACCGTTCGCATCGAGTTCCGGGCCGATGCCCAGGGGGGGCTGGCGATTTCCCTCCAGGCCGAGGACCAGGCCGTGCGCCGGGCCCTGGAACAATCCCTGCCCCACCTGCGAGCGGAACTGACGCGCCAGGATGGCACCGTCACGAGTGTGGCGGTTGGGGACGCCCGGGCCTCGGCCGATGCCCAACGGCAGTTTGGGGAATCCCCCAACCAGGATGCGGAGCGGCGCGCGGCGGCCCTGGCCGGAAGTCGGAATCGGGCCCGTCGGGGCGATCCGGCCTTCAGTCTTGGCGGCGAGTCCCTGCCGACCAACGCTTCGGCGGTGCAGCCCCGGACCGTGGGCCTTGGTCTACCCCAGGTCAACGCCCAGGCCTGACGGAGGAATTGGCACGCCTTCTGCGTTCCAACCTCAGATTCCTTGTATCCGGCCCCGGTCGGAAGGAGCGGTTTTATGCTCAGGTCCCTTTACAGCGGCGTCAGCGGTCTTTCCAACCATCAGCTGATCCTCGACACCACGGCCAACAACCTGGCGAACATCTCAACATCGGGCTTTAAGGGCTCGCGCATCACCTTCTCCACCGCTCTCACCCAGACCTCCAGCGCGGGTAGTTCTCCTTCGGACATTTCGGGTGGTATCAATCCACGCCAGGTCGGCCTGGGCGTGAAAAACAGTTCGGTGGACGTGGATACCCGCCAGGGGGCGATGCTGGCCACGGGGCGGACCTTTGATCTGGCCCTCCAGGGCAATGGCTTCTTCCGGGTCCAGGATGCCACCGGCGCCGCCAGCTATACCCGGGTCGGCAGTTTCGGATTCGACAGCAAGGACAACCTGGTGGATCTTGGTTCTGGTAACCAGGTCCAGGGCAAGGAATTGGACGAGACCGGCCGGGCTATCGGGGACCGGGGTGCGATCAGTATCGCCCTGAAGAAATCCATCGACGCCAACGGTACCACCTCCGTGACCTACCAGGGCAACTTGAGTGCCAAGACCCCGGCCTTGGCCGGTAAGCAGGTGACCACGGTGTTGCCCCTCTACCTCAAAGAGGGAACCACGGCCCTGTCGTCCTCGTTGTTGAGCGAAATGGCCACCTTTACTGGTCCCGCCATCGAACCGGCCCTGGGCGCCACCAAAACCGTGCACGTCTTTGGCACCAAGCCGGACGGCTCGCCCTATGCGGGGTCGCTCACGGTGAACCCCTGGCGCTCGTCGGTTAGTGATTTGCTCTCGGGGATCAATGCGGTCCTAGTCCAGGGGGCCCAGACCATCGGCAACGTTGCCCTCAGCAACGGCAACCTGGTCGCCACGGCCACGGGTGAGGGCAGTGGGTTCAGCCTGTTTATCGGTGAACAGAGCCCCCTCGGTGCCACCACTGCTGGTGTTCCCGTAGCCTTGGCTCCCGTGGCCTCTCCGGCCTACCCAACCCCGGGCACCGCCGTGGTGTGGGGCAGCGGCGCGGTCGATGCGGGTGAGGCCGGCCTGCTCACCCCCACGTTTACGAAGAGTGCCGCCATCGCGGGGGATGTCTCGATTAAGGTCAAGGTGACCACCAACGGCGTGGCCCGGCAGGTGGGCGCGATCACCATTCCCGCGGCGGCAGCCGTCGGCAGCACGCATCAACTCGCCAGCATGCCCCATGTGGCCGAGGGCGATGTCGTGTCCTACGAAATGTCGTCAAGCGCGGTGCTGGCAGGTGGAGAACTGTCGTTCACCACGGATACCTACCTCGATTCCAGTGCCGCCAACCTTTTGGGCGACACGGGCCTTCAGGCTGATGGCAGCTCGGTGGGGGCCGATGGTCTGGCGGACATCTTTCAGGAGGACTCCGCCGCCGATCTCAGCAAATGGCAGTACGCCCAAAGCACCAATGCGACCATGGATTGGTTTCGCCTCCGCTTTGCCCCCGAAGCGGTCGCATCGAGCGTCCAAGTCTACGATTCCGTCGGCGGTGTGCATACCCTGGAGGCCCGTTTCTTCCGTACCGGTACCCGCTCCGTCGTGGCCAATGGAGAAACCGTCAAATACACGAGCTGGGACGCGATGTTTAATGTCAATCCCGCCGAGGGGACCCTGACGGATCCGCTCATTGTCGGCATCGAATTTGATGAAGCGGGCCGCTATCGGGGCAACAGCCGTCTCGGCAGCACGCCCCATGGCAGCACCCTGAGTGACAGCAATACCTACTCGGGCACCCCCAGCGACAACACCCTGTCGGTTCTGTGGAACTCCACCGGTACCACCACGATCAGCCTAAATTTGGGCGATGCTGGCACGACCAGCGGTTTGAGCGGATTCGGGTCGTCCTCCAATGCCGTCGCCATCGACCAAGACGGCTTCGCCTCGGGCACGCTCGACACCATGTCCGTGGCTGGCGATGGCCGGATCACCGGCCTCTACTCCAACGGCAAAGCCAAGGACCTCTACCAGTTGGAAATTGCGACCTTCCGCAATCCCGCCGGTCTGACAGCCCTGGGCAACAATATGTGGCAGGTGTCGGCCAACTCCGGTGATCCCCTCAGTCGCGTCGCCGGTGAGGGTGGGGCCGGGACCATCACCAGCGGGTCCCTCGAAGGTTCGAATGTCGACATCGCCAGCGAGTTTACCCGCCTGATCACCGCCCAACGCGGCTTCCAGGTCAATTCCAAGGTCATCCAGACCACCGACTCGATTCTGCAAGAACTGACCCAGTTGATCCGCTGATCCTGGGTTCGGTTGGCCGGCCGGCTGTCCTTCAGGAGGGCGGCCGGCCGGTGTTTTTTCAAGGGGCTTCGCTGGGCTTCTGGTCGTCGTTCTTGGTAAAGCCTTCGAAGTGGATGCCGATTGGCACGGCCTTCGACGGGAATCCGAACCACTCGATGGTTTCCAGGGGCAAGACGATGATCCCGCCCTCCAGCTCCTCATCGCCCCAGATTTCGCAGGTCACTTGGCAGGTATCGAGGTCGATACCGGTGATTTTTTTGACACAGAAGGCCGAACTGCCGACGGTGTTGCAGTGGAGGAAGCACGACCCTTCGGGGAAGGTTTCGTGGTCCAACTGACCCTGGATGTCAACCAACTTGCCGACCCGCTGGGACTGCAGCCACATCTGGGGCTTTTCTTCACGAAAGCGATCGAGCGCCAGTTCGCGCATGATTTCTTCGCGGGCCTCATCCTTCCGGGATCGTTTGCTCATGGGATACCTCTCGACGTGGATCGTACGGGCTTCGCGCCCCGTCCATCTATGCGTTTCGTGGGTGGTAAAATCGGGAATTTGGCGATTTCAATGCATGAAGTGATGGTTCTCGTGGAAGATGGCTGGGTTGGGCGATGATGCGATCACCTCAGGAGTTCCTCCCATGCCCCGCGTCTATAACTTCTCTGCTGGTCCCGCCATGCTGCCCCTGGAGGTCCTCGAAGCCTCCGCCAAGGCCCTCGTCGATTTCCAGGGCAAGGGTTTCGGCATCGCCGAGTGCAGCCATCGCGGCAAGGAATTCGACGGCGTCGTCGACGAGGCCATCGCCAAGG
>CAIUVD010000259.1 GCA_903902515.1 uncultured Planctomycetota bacterium
CCGGACCCCGGACCCCGGACCCCGGACTTCCCCTATGACTTGCCAGATCCGCCCCCAGGACCGCCTGCGCCACTGCACTCGCTGCGGCCTCCCCGAGACCTACGAAACCATCGAGTTTGATGGCTCCGGGGTTTGCAATGTTTGCCGCCAGAAGGAGCACAAGGACGGGGCCATCGACTGGTCCTCGCGCCGCTCCCAACTGACGGAATTGATCGAGAGCCACCGGGGTCGCTACGACTACGACTGCGTGGTGCCGTTCTCGGGCGGTAAGGACTCGACCTTCACCCTGTGGTACCTCATCAAGGAATTCGGCCTCAAGCCCCTGGTGGTCCAGTTCGACCACGGCTTCATGCGCCCGACCTTGAAGGAGAACAACCAGCGGACCTTCAAATCCCTGGGCGTGGATGTCATCTCCTTCACCCCCAACTGGCGGGTGGTGAAGCGACTGATGTTGGAAGCCCTGATCCGCAAGGGCGACTTCTGTTGGCACTGCCACACGGGCATTTTCTCGTACCCGATGCACATGGCCCTGAAGTTCAACACGCCCCTGGTGTTCTGGGGCGAGCCTTCCAGCGAATACACGGCCTATTACGATTACCGCGACGGCGAGGTGGAAGAGGTCGACGAAACCCGCTTCAACCGCTTCGTGAACCTCGGCATCACCGCCGAGGACATGGCGGGCATGATCAAGCAGGACTTTGCCTTCGACTACCGCGACCTGTGGCCCTACACCTACCCGAAGATCAAGGACCTTAAAAAGGCCAAGGTCAAATCGGTGTGCCTCGGCTCCTTCATCCCCTGGGATGCCAAGAGCCAGTCGGAACTGATCATGCGCGAACTGGGCTGGAAGGGCGACGAGGTCGAAAACGTGCCGTTCTCCCTGTATCCCTACGAGAAAATCGAATGCCACGTCCAGGGCGTGCGGGACTACATCAAGTTCCTCAAGCGTGGGTACAGCCGCGTGACCCAGATGACGGCCCTGGATCTGCGGAACGGCCGCATCAGCAAGGAGGACGCCGACCGCTTCATTCGCGAGTACGAAGGCAAGAAGCCTCCCAGCCTGGAACTGTTCCTCGGCTACCTCGGCATCACTGAGGACGAGTTCAACGACATCGTCCGCAAAACGGTGGTGCCGCCCTTCGAGCCGGACTTCGCCAACATCCCCCTCGGCAACAAGACCCACGACTTCTCGCAGTGGTGGCGGGAAGAACCCGCCACCACCGTCCGGAGTCCGGGGTCCGGGGTCCGGGGTCCAGCGCCGTCGGGAGCCTAAGATGGTTTCGGGGTTCATCATCCTCGCCCGTCCTCGGGATCGGGTGGTGCCCTACCCCTCCGCACAGGACTGGGCTATTCCAGCGATCTCGGCCACCGGGACCCCGGACCCCGGACCCCGGACCCCGGACCCATGGGTGACCAAAGGTCGCCCATGATCGGGATCCTCGATGTTGATTTAGGGAACCTGCGCTCGGTGGCCAACGCCATTGAGCATGCGGGTCATGATGCGGTCCTCGTCCATGCCGGGGATCCCCTCGACGATCTCACGCACCTCATCCTGCCCGGCGTCGGCAACTTCCGCGCCGCGATGACCCGGCTGGAGGACCGCCGCCTCGTCCAGCCCCTGCGGGATTTCGCCGCCAGTGGCCGGCCGTTTTTGGGTATTTGTTTGGGCATGCAGCTCCTCGCCACCTCCGGCGACGAGGGCGGGTCCGGCCCGGGCCTGGGTCTGATTCCCGGCCATGTGCGTCGCTTTGATGAGGCCCTGGTGCCCACCATTCCCCATGTCGGCTGGAATGGCCTGACAGTGCTGCGAAAGCACCCCCTGTTGACCAAGGTCAAAAACGGCGCCGACGTCTATTTCGTGCATTCCTACCACCTGGATCCCGCCGACCCGGCCGAGGTCATCGCCTCCTGCGACGCAGGCCAGACCTTCGCCGCCATCGTCGGTCGCGGCAATGTCGTCGGCTGCCAGTTCCACCCGGAAAAAAGCATGGCCAGCGGCCTGCGGATCATCGAAAATTTTTGTGAGTGGGATGGGACATGGTAAGGCAGCGTCCGGGGTCCGGGGTCCGG
>CAIUVD010000260.1 GCA_903902515.1 uncultured Planctomycetota bacterium
CCCGGGGCCTTAGTCATGAAGCTATCGTTGACGGATTAGGCGAGACGGCGGAAGCGCGTCAGGGCGGGATGATCAGGGGCGTAGTGGCCATCGAGCAGGATCCCCACCACTTGACCGTCGGCGTCCAGGACCGGCCCGCCGCCCATGCCGGCATAGAAGCGACCGGTCAGCCAGCCGTCATTGGCCGTGAAGAGGGCCAGGTGGCCGCCAATGGTCCACGGGCACAGGTAGGGGAAATAGCGTTCGGCATTGAGGCTGCCCCGGTGCAGGCGAACCGCCGGGTGGTCGATCATGGAGGGATAGCCGAGGGACCAGAGGGGCTCGCGCTTGCTCAGTTCCGCCCCACGGCGCACCGGAAGGGGCGTTGCAGAGCCTTCTTCAAGGACCGCCTTAAAACCGGCCACGCCATCCTCGCATTCCCACTCCGAGAGGGGCACGGGAGTGCCGCCGTTGGCCCACAGGAGTCGCAGGTTCGTGGGGGCTTCATCGCCAGCCCAGGCAGTGATCCATTCATTCGGACCCACGGCCCAGGCGGTGCCGACGTGATCGAAATGGCCTTGAGCATCAACGCCGAGCAGGACGCCACAGGAGGGGGCAATGGTTTGGAGCATGGTCATGGCAGGTTCACGGGGCCCAGGAGAGGGTGAAAGTGGTGCCGGTGGGGCCGCTGGCGGTGAGATCGAGATGCCCGCCCTGCCGTTCCTGACAACGACGGGCCACCGTCAGGCCGAGGCCGAGGCCCCGGGTCCGGCCGGTGACAAAGGGGTCGAACAGGGTGGTGCGCAGGGATTCGGGAACACCTGAGCCGGTGTCGTGGACGGCGATGGCGCTGGGGCTGACTTCCAGACGCACGGCCCCGCCCTCGGGGCAGGCCTGGACCGCGTTGCGGATGACGTTGAGCAGGGCCTGGCGGGCCAGTTCCGTGTCGCCGCTGGCGGTTCCATCGCCGACGAAATCCAGGCGGACGAGTTTCTTGCGGGCGTCTCCGGAGCACATCTCCGAGGTCGTGCGAGCCAGCCAACCCAGGTCCACCGGCTTGCGATCCACCGGGCGTTCGCGGCTGTAATGAAGAAGATCGCTGACCAGTCGTCCCAGCCGTTCAACCTCCCCGAGGATGATGTCGACGGATTCAATATCCGCCGGATCCGTAAGATTCTCCCGCAGCAGTTCGGCATTGGCGCTGATGCCGGTCAGGGGATTGCGGATTTCATGGGCTACGGTCGCGGCCATTCGGCCCATTTCTGCGAGCGGGCGCAGGCGGGCCAGTTCCGCTTCCAGGGCGAGGGGATCCAGGTCAGGCATCGGAAAGGCAGTGTGCGGCGTCAGAAGGGTGGTGCCAGGGGATCGATGGCCTGACGACCCGCATTGCGATCGATGAAGGTGCTGAGGGAGATGGCGATGGCGGGCTTCAAGGGATGGTTGGTACGGATGGTGACGGTCTCGTTCCGCTGACCTTCCGACGCGATTTCTTCGGGATCGCGGGCCGAGGCCGTCACCAGCCACGAACCATTGCCCTGGTCAGTGGTGCTGAACTTCCAGAGGGTTCCGGGATAGTCGACACCCAGGATCCGCAGGCCCTCGGCCGGGGGCGTGTCGCTGCCCAGACGGATGCGCTTGCTTAAGCGGTGGAGTTCGTCCGGGCGCTCATGCTGGAGGTAGCGGACGATGTCGCGCCATGCCCGGTCCTTGGGGCGATCCTTCGGATCCTGGCCCGGGGGAATGGCGTCGATGGTGACATTCGCCAGGACTCGCCAATAGAGCTGGACGTCGATGGGCTCGAAATCGGGGTCCGTCACATACACGCTGGCAACGATGTGCTGGGTATCGGATTTATTGGTGTTATCGATTTCCACATCCAATTCGGCGGTGCCATGGGGCAGCAGCAAAGCCCGGTCGGCCTTCAGGGTCGTGCAGGTGCAGGTGCTGTCGATGCGCTCGATGCGCACCGCCCGGTCGTAGGGATTGCGGACGATGATGCGGGTGCGGAAGGGATCCTGCTCAGCGATAACCGGAGCGACTTCGGCGGAAGCGACGTTGGCGTTCTCCAAGGCTGGGAGGAAAGCGAAGGCTAACAGGGCGAGCAGGATCCGCATGATCGTCTGCTATGCCATGTCGCCCAGGCGATCCAGCACCTGAGGGGCCCAGGCCTCGGCCGGTGCACCATAGGCCACCTCGGCCAACATCGTGAGGCCGGTGAGGGCCGCGAGTTCCTCTCCCGCCGTCCGCACCGCCAGGGTTGGGGTCGTCGGCTGGTGGTGATTGATGATGATCCCCCGCACATCAAGGCCCCGGGCCGCCTCAACGGTCAGGCAGGTGTGGTTGAGGGTGCCGAGGTGGGGTCGCGTGACGATCAGGCAGGGCCAGTTAAGAGCCCTGGCGAGGTCCCGATTGGTTTCCCGCCTTTGGGTCAGGGGTGCCAGCAGTCCGCCGGCGGTTTCCACCAGCAGGGCCCGGGGCCCGGCTTGATCTCCGAGGATGCGGGCGTCCTCCACCAGGGTTTCCAGCGCAACCTGATGCCCGGCGGTTCGGGCCGCCAGGTGCGGGCTGCAGGCCTCGGGGAACTCCCGGGGGCAGATGGTCGCCGGGTCCTGCCCATCCCCGGCCAAGGCTCGCAGCGAACGACCATCGGCGGTGCTGACCCCATCCCAGTCGCCGCAGGCCACGGGTTTATGGAGCCAGGTGGGCTGCCCCCGCTGTCGCAGGGACGTCACCAGGCCGGTGGTGATCCAGGTTTTGCCCACGTCCGTATCGGTGCCGAGGATGATCAGGCGCA
>CAIUVD010000261.1 GCA_903902515.1 uncultured Planctomycetota bacterium
CAGGAAGCTATTGGCACGATCTTTTGCAGAATTACCTTGAGATCGGCAATAAAGGGGCGACGGCGGCGAACTTTTTTGAAAACACCATCGTTCGCGGGTGTCCAGCATATGAGTACGTCTATTCCCCGACTAACTTCAATTATTCCTACGGCATCAACGCCTATCTGGATTATGGAAATGGCGGAAATTCCAATACGCGACATAATCGTATTGGCGGCACTTCGAATCCAGCATTGTTTAAGGAATTTCGCTTGGGGACGATGACGAAGGCGCCCACCAGACTGTACTTTGCCGATCGCGATGCCTTCTGGACGGGCACTGGCATGGGTAATTTTGCCTGGAACACGGCTGAGGTGCGCCACCGCAACCGCATCACCGTGACGTTTGTCGATGGTCGCGGCGCCCGTTTGACGGCCGCCGAAGCCCTCACGGCGCAGTCCGCTCCCTGAACATCACCGCCCCTGATACCAGGGCACAACGCGAGCTACTGAGGGGCCACGCCCCCGTGGTAAAACGCCATGCGCCTACCCCCGAGGCGACTGCCCGTGGTACTGCCGATACATCCGTGACAGGTGGAAGGCACTGGAGAATCCCAGCAGGTCCGCGACCTGGGCCAGGGTCCGGTGGGGATCACTGAGCAGGGTCCGGGCCCGTTCGAGGCGGAGACGAAGGTGGTAGGTCCGGGGCGGCACGCCATGGACCTCGGCAAAGCGGCGGCGGAACTGGGCCGGACTGAGGCCGCTGTCCCGGGCCAGTGCAGCGAGGTCCACCGGGCGGTCTGAGGCGTCCTGAAGGGCGATGGCGGCCTGGGTCATCACGGGATCCCCGGACCCGATGGACGTTAAGAGGGCCAATGCCGTGAGGACGCCGGACGCCGCCAGACCCTCCCACCCGGGGGGCTGCCGCTCGATGGCGGCGACCGCCCCGTGGAAGGCGGTGAAGAGCAGGCTTTCGCCCCGGCCATCGAAGATCGGCTGAGAAGGATCGAGAAGCCCCTGGGCCCGCAGGCGATCCGGCACCGGGCCCGTGAAGGCCAGCCACCATTCATCCCAGCCCACCGCCCGCCGGGGACGGTAGGCATGCCATTCCCCCGGCAGCAGCAGGAAGGCCTGCCCAGCCTGGACCGACTGGGCCGGGATGGCGGCGGTCGCCAATTCGCCCTCGCCCCGGGCCAGGTAGACGAGCTGGTACTCCCGCAGGGTTCGGCCTGCGGGCCACCGAAAGTCATGGCTGCGGGGATGACCCGGGGGCGGGTAGTCGGCATGGGCCGGGATATGGGTGCGCCCGCCGGCTCGCAGGCTCACGCCCCAGGCATCGCCCAGGGGGGACTGGGGGAGGTAGCGGTGGAAGTCAGGCTCGGTC
This sequence comes from uncultured Planctomycetota bacterium, assembly GCA_903902515.1. GTDB lineage: Bacteria > Planctomycetota > UBA11346 > UBA11346 > UBA11346 > CAIUVD01. The sequence continues at coordinate 1,363 of CAIUVD010000261.1, forward strand.
ATGAGCGAAAAGTGTATGTTCGCGCGCTTTGACGCCATGTCTCGACCGGGGCCGGCCCGCATAGTGAGGGTCAGGAGACTTCCCCATGACCAGCGTGCGCGTCGGCCTGTTCGGCATCGGACTTGATACCTACTGGAGCCAGTTCCCGGGCCTGCGGGAGCGCCTGTTGGGCTATCAGGCGCGGATCGCCAATGGCCTGACGGCGGCCGGGGCTGAGGTCGTGGACACCGGGCTGGTGGACAGCCCCGAGGTGGCGCGAACGGCCGGCGATCGCCTGGCGGCGGCCAACGTCGAGGTGGTATTCCTGTTCATCAGCACCTACGCCCTCAGCTCCACGGTGTTGCCGATGGTCCAGCGGTGTGGTCGGCCGGTGATCGTCCTCAACCTCCAGCCGACGGCGGCCCTCGACTACGAGGCCTTCAACCGCCTGGGGGACCGGGGGGCCATGACCGGCGATTGGCTGGCCAATTGCCAGGCCTGCTCGTTGCCCGAAGTGGCCTGTGTGTTCCGCCGCGCTGGCCTGCCCTTCCGCCAAGTCACGGGCTGGCTTGATGATCCCCTAGCCTGGCAGCAGATCCGCCACTGGCTGACCGCCGCTCGGGTCCGCCACGGCCTGCGGGACCTGCGCTTGGGGGCCCTGGGCAACTACTACGACGGCATGCTGGACGTGTACACCGACCTGACGGCAATGTCAGCGGTCTTCGGCACCCACCACGCCATCATCGAAATGGACGAAGTGGTGGCCACCCGCCAGGCCCTGGACGAGAGCGCCGTCCAGGCCATGCACGCCCGCTTCGCCACCACCTTCGACCTCGATCCGGCCTGCCGCCCCGAGGAACTGGAGCGAGCCGCGCGAACCGCCGCCGCCCTGCAGCAGGTGGTCGACCGCCGCCGTCTGGGAGCCCTGGCCTATTACTTTGAGGGCCAACCGGGCACCGCCGGCCAGGACGTGATCACCAGCCTCATCCCCGGGGCGACCTTGCTGACGGCCAACCACATTCCCTGTGCCGGCGAGTACGAAATTCGCAACGCCCACGCCATGAAGATCCTCGACCTGGCCGGGGCTGGCGGCTCTTTCAGCGAACTGTACCTGACGGATTTCACCGACGATGTGGTGCTGCTAGGCCACGACGGGCCCGGCCACGCGGCCATCGCCCAGGAACAGATCCGCTTGGTGCCCCTGCCGATCTATCACGGCAAGCCCGGGTCGGGCCTCTCGATCCAGATGCAGGTCCGCCATGGGCCCGTGACGCTGCTGTCGGTGGTCCAGGGGGCCCAGGGGAAGATCAGCCTGCTGGTGGCCGAGGCCGAAGCGGTGCCCGGGCCGACCCTGGCCATCGGCAATACCAACACCCGCTATCGTTTCGCCGGTGGAGCGCGGAATTTCCTCGGCCAATGGTCCGCCGCCGGGCCCGCCCACCATACCGCCATCGGCCTGGGCCACCACGCCGACTGGCTGGCAAACCTGGCGGACCTCCTGGGTATCACCATCACCCGCATCGCCTGACCATCCCTTGACCCCGCCGTGAACCGCTGCCTCCGCAGGCAGATGGTCACGTCTTGGCTGCCATTGGTTGCGCTCCCTAAGAACGCGGCGGGGGAATCCTTAGGGGTCTCGGTCATCCGGACTGACGCGGCGGGAGCTCCAGACAGGGCGCTCTCGGGCTCCTTCCGCACGTCGCTCCAACGGCCGACGGTGCTGAGGAACCTGCGGTGATGGTAACGTGAGCGAATGCACGGATTTAGACCTAAGATCTCTTGGGGTCATGTCATTCACACACCCCCATCCGGCGCCCCCCTCAGGAAAAATATTTGCCACGGAGGGAATTTGTGGGGTAAGATGAAGAGGTTCACCCTTCACCATAGGAGTCCTCTCCATGCCCATCTCACGACGCCTCTCCGTCCTCGTCCCCCTGGTGGCTGCCACGGTCGCCAGTGCGGCCGATACCTCCCTGCAGTTCCATGGCTTCGCCAGCCAGGGCTACATTCGCTCTGGTGGCGACAAATACGAAGACAACGGCGCCTTCGGACGGGACACCAACCGTGGATCCTTCGAATTTAACGAAATCGCCTTGAATGCGCTCGCCAACCCGGTCGATCGCCTGCGAATTGGTATTCAGATCATTAGCTATGACTTGGGCAAGGTCGGCAACAACCAACCGCAACTTGATTGGGGTTTCGGCGAATACCAAGTTCCTATCGCGTGGGAAGACCTGCGCGTCAGCTTCGTCGCCGGCCGTTTCAAAACAGGGCACGCCTTCTATAACGACTACCGCGACCTGGACATGACCCGCACGGCGGTGTTTCTGCCCAGCCCTACCTACTCAGCAACCTTTCGCGATTTCTTCCTGGCCTCCAATGGCGGTCAGTTGAATGCCTCCCTCGATCTGCACGCCGCGGGCTCCGTTGACGTCTCCGGTTTCATCGGAACCCAGAATGTCGATGAGAGTCGGGGCCCCTTGGCCGATACCTTCCGACAAGGCCTTGACCAAGAAGTGAATGTGGGGCCGATCCCATTCATACCAGGAGGTCCGGGCGCGACCATGAACTTGCAAGTGAAGACCCAATTCGACAGATGGGACTCATTTACCATTGACCGTATGAGCGGCGGCAACCTGACCTGGAACACCCCGCTGGATGGCCTGCGCATCAAGGGCTCGTCCTTGTATGCCCAACACATGCGAGCTGTAGGAAAATTTAATTCCATCACCAAAACAACCATCACCACCCCAGGTGGTTCCACGGTCAGCTATCAGCCCGCCTTCGAAACGGTCACCACGGATATTGATAAATGGTTCGATATCACCGCCGGGGTCGAATACCAAATCGGCGACCTGACCCTGGCCACGGAAGGTACCTGGCAGCACTTCACCGGGACCTCCGTGGCTGGCACGCAAACCGTCGAATTGACGAGCCGGAATGCCGGCGGCTATGTGTCCGCCACCTACCAACTCTCCTCGCTGCCCGGAGCTTGGAGCCGCTTGAGCGTCTACGGCTCCGGCAGCTACCTCCGTGCATCAAGCCTCGTTGATGATGAATCGTTCAGCTACGATCGCGGCGGTGCCGTAGCCCTCCGCTACGACGTGACCGATCACTTCCTGGTGAAGGGGCAGTTTGATCGGACCCGGGACACAGACACCACAGGTGATACCACCTATGGCAGCATGTTCTCCCTCAAAACCACCTTCGATTTCTGAGCGAGGACCACACCCATGCATCGCGTCTCATTCCTGTGCTCTTTGCTCCTCGCGTTCACCACGTTGGCCAGCGCGGAAGACACCGTCATCGTCCATCCTGCGTCTGCCGTCGCAGGCCTCGGAGCTGACGAGGTCAAAGACCTCTTCCTCGGTCGAAAAGGCAACTGGCCCGATGGCTCCAAGGTGACCGTGGCGGTCGTCAAGGATCATGAAGGGTTCGCCGCCCTGGTTGGCAAGTCCTCGTCCCAGTTTGTCACCGGCTGGAAGAAGTTGGTCTTTACCGGCAAGGGCGTCATGCCGGAAATTCTCGACTCTCCGGAAGCGGTGGCGGCTTTCGTTGCCAAGACTCCCGGGGCAATCGGGTACGTCGACGCATCCAAGGCGGGTGGCTGCAAACCCATCGCCATCAAATAAACCACGAACGAGAAAGGGGCATTCCCGTGAAATTGGCAGGACGCATCTGGTGTGGCATTGCTGTGCTGGCCGTTGGGTATGTGCTGACGGTTGGTATCGGCATGTGGCTGGCCGAACGTTCGGCATCCCGCCTGGATGTGGCACGGGAATCCGCCATGCCCGCCACGTTGGAGATGTTCCGCATCCACGATGCCTTCGCCCGGGTCGGCGCTCTGTACCAGAGCGCCGTCGCCGAAGGTGAACCAGCCCACCTGGAGGAAAGCTCCCGTCTGGTGGCTACGATTCAAGATGGGCTGGACCATGTCGCTGGCCAGTCGTGGATCACCTCCAGTTGTGGCGAGCGCATTCATCGTCTGAAATCAGAATTCGCCTCGGTCGACAAGGAGGCCCTCGCCATTTACGGCAAGCAGGCCAAGAATCAGCAGGTCGCCTCGAATTTGGCCGAAGCCCTGATGAATCGCCGCAATGCCCTGGCCAAGGAGTTCGAAGGCACGGTGATGAACGTCCGCGATGATTTCGACGCGGTATTGGCCAGCGTGGCCCGGGATGCCCGTTCCCAGCAGTTAACCAATTTGTCGGTGATGCTGGTCGTCCTCGTCGTCGCCTTCATCGCGGTGAATATGATTCTTCGTCGGACCGTCTTGGCCCCCCTCGCTGGCCTGAAGCTCCACCTCGCGGAAATCGCCGGTGGTGGCGGAGATCTGACCCGCCGCCTGCCCGTGCCACGAAAACGCTCCGGGGCCATTGCCAATGATGAAATCACGGAACTGTCCATTCACTTCAACTCTTTCGTAGAGCAGTTGCAGACCCTGGTAAGCCAGGTGGGCCGCGCGGCCAAGGGCGTAGCCGAAGCCACTAACCACCTGGATGCGGTCGCCCGGGAGGTCAACCGGACCGCAGCTTCAACCAAGGAAAATTCCTCGTTAAGTGCCGACGAGATCCGTCGTGTCTCTGCGGAAATGCAAACCGTTGGCTCGGCATCCGGCGAGATGGTCAAGGCTATCGCTGAGGTGTCAGCCCAGGCCCAGGAAGCGGCGCTGACAGCCAATACCGCCGTCAAACAGGCTCGCACGGCGGAAGCCATTATCGGTCGCCTGACGGAAACCAGTAACGCCATTGGGGAAATCCTCGAACTGATTCGTCGCTTGTCCTATCAGACCAACCTGCTGGCCCTCAATGCTTCGATTGAGGCCGCCCAGGCGGGTAACGCCGGCAAAGGCTTTGCGGTGGTGGCCAGCGAGGTGAAGGGGCTTGCCCAGCGTTCGGCCCAGGCGGCTGCCGACATCAAAGTCCGCGTGGATGCCATTCGCACGGAAAGTAATGATGCGGCCAAATCCGTCTTAGAGATTGTCGAGGTCATTAGCCGCATCGATCATGCCGCGACCACCATTGCCAGTGCGGTGGAAGAGCAGTCCGCCACCAACCGGGAAATCAATGTCGTGATCGCCACCACCACCCAGCGTGCAGAGCGCATCGGCGTGAATGCCGCAGACGTGGCCCAGGGTGCGGAGAGTACGTTGGATTGTGCGCAGCGCGCCGATCAGGCCGTTCGAGAGCTGCATGCGGCGGCCACGGAACTCGATCGCTTGGTATCCTCGTTTAAGTGCTGATACCCCTCACGAACATTCCTTGAAGCCTCGCTCCAGCGCGCCGGGGCATTCGCCACCCAGGACCGTGGCCTCACCTCCCGTGATGCGCCTCGCCGTGGGGCAAAGGCGCTGCTCCTGCCCATGACGAGGGAAGCACCGTTGGATTAACGTTCCTCGATCTCCTGGCGGCGGAAGCCGCCAAGGTCGCGACCGAGAATCTGTTCGACGGAGGTGGCGAAGGTTTCGCGGATCTGGCCGGTGCTGGTCAGCATCAGGGCCCGACGGGCGAGGTTCTGGGCCCCCGACAGGTGGATCGAACGGATGATCTTCTTCACCAGCGGGATTTGCGGGGCGGGCATGGACAGCTTGCGGATACCGATGCCGAGGAGGAACAGGGTGTAAAAAGGGTCGCCGGCCATTTCGCCACACACCGTCAGGTCGGCGTCGTGGGTCTTGGCCGTGTCGGCGATGATCTTCAACAGGGCCAGCATGCCGGGGTTGTGGCCCTTGTACCACGGGGCCACGGACGGGTGGTTCCGATCGGCGGCACACACGTATTGGGTCAGGTCGTTGGTGCCGACACTGAAGAACTGGACCTCGCGGACGTATTTGTCGAGGGATAGCGCGGCGGCGGGGACCTCCACCATCATGCCGATGGGGATGTCGGCGTCGTAGGCATGGCCCGCCAGGTCGAGGTCACGCTTGGCGCTGCGGACCAGCCGCTTGGCCATGCGGATGTCTTCCAGGCTGGTGATGAACGGGAACATGATCCGTACCTTGCCGTGGGCACTGGCGCGGAGGATGGCCCGCAATTGGATCAGCTGGTAGTCCTCCAGATCCGGCAGCAGACGAATAGCTCGGCGACCGAGGACGTGGGTGTCCTCGTCGCTCATCTTAATGTACGGCAGTTTTTTGTCGGAGCCGAGGTCCATCGTGCGGATGGTCACCGGGCGGTCCGGCATTTTCAGCACCGCTTCGCGGTAAATCCAGTACTGCTCCTCCTCGTCCGGGTAGGACGAGGCCGTCATCAAATGGAATTCCGAGCGGTACAGGCCGATGCCATCGATCTTGTAGAGCTTCGCCAGGTCCAGTTCGCTGTGCTTGCTGACATTGGCCAGCAGTTCCACGGTGTGGCCGTCGGTGGTCACGGCCGGGAGGTCGACCTCGGCGGCGAGGACCGATTTATAGGCCTCGAACTCGCGCTTGGTCTTTTCGTAGGACTCAATCACGTCCTTCTTGGGATTCAGGAACACCTGGCCCGTGGAGCCGTCGACGATGATCGTGTCACCGTCATTGATGTGTTCGCCGATGTCCGTCAGGCCCATGACGCTGGGCAAGCCCATGGCCCGCAGCATCACGGCGGCGTGGCCCCGGTCGCTACCCAATTCGCAAATCATCGCCTGGCAGTGGCGCTTCTCCATGGTCGCCAGGTCTGACGGCAGCAATTCGCGGGTGAAGATGATGTCCTCATCCGTGCCCTCGTCTTCGCTGGGCGCGTAATCATCGGGCCCGTGGAGGCGGGCGAGGTTGTCCAGCAGGCGGCGACCGACGTCACGGATGTCGGCGGCGCGCTCGCGGATGTGCTCGTCCTTCACCATCGAGATGGTGCGGTAGTAGTTTTCCACCGTGCTGGCGACCACCACCTCGACGGGGGTCAGGTCCTTGGCGACCTGGGTTTTGACTTTCCGCAAGAAAGCCGGGTCTTCGAGAATCGCCAGGTGGGCGTCGAAGATCATGGCTTCGACTTCACCGATCTCCTGGGCGACCTTGGCCCGGTCGACCAGGAGTTGCTCCTTGGACATCCGGACCGCTTCCATCAGGCGATCGTGCTCGCGAGAAACCTCCTCGGGGGTGATCTTGCGATCGGAGAGCACCTGGTTCTGTCGGAACTTCAGTTTCACCGTGCCGATGGCGATACCGGGCACCACGGGCAGGCCCTTGAACACGGACTTCGCGGCCTGCTTGGCCCGGCGCCGATGAATGGCATCGGTGCCGGGTTCCTTGCGAGTGATGCGGTCAGATGTCCGGGATTTCGCCATGGGAGTGTGCGGCTTACGCCCCGGACGCGGCCTTGGAAAGGGACTTCCGGGCTAGGTCCTGGGCCTGGGTGACAAGGACAGGGAGACCGGCGGGATCGGTGCCGCCAGCCTGGGCGCAGTCGGCCTTGCCGCCGCCCTTGCCGCCGACCAGGGCCGCCAGGGGCCCGATGAGGGCGCCCGCCGCCAGCCCAGCGGCCTGGGCCTGCTTGCCGCAGATCACCACCAGGCCGACCTTGCCGCCGCTGGCGGACGCCAGGACCACCGCCAAAGCGGGGTCGCGGGCAGCCAGCTGATCCGCCAGGGTTCGCAGAACCTTGCCGTCGAGACCTTCAGGGGTGGCAGCAATCAATTTGGCGGGGCCGAGGTCGAGGGCGGCGGCGAGGAGCTCATCGACCATTCCGGCGGCGGCCTGGGCGGCCTTCTGCTCAGTCAGTTTCTGGAGGCGCTTCATCTCATCTTGAAGAAATGACAGGTACGACACCAAGCTGCGGGGTATTCCTGGGGATCCGGAATCTTTCGTGTTGAGCCGCATCCTCTGCACGTCATCCAGCAGTTTTTGCATCCGATCAGGAAGTTGGTCCACCGGACATTTCAGGAGCCGTGCGCTATCCTCGAGGGCTAAGCGCAGTTCAGAGGGCGCCGTAAGCCCGACCATAAGATCGGAGTCGATGCCGGTGATCGAGGCGATCGTGGCCGCCATCGACAATTCCTTATCGGCCAATTCCTGAGCCACTTCGCCGGCAACGGCCGTTATGCGACGGATTCCCGCGCTACTCGCACCCTCAGCGGTGATGCGGAAGGCGACGATATCGGCGGTGTTGGCGACGTGGCAGCCACCGCAGAATTCGCGGCTGACACTGCCATCGCCCACGCTAACAACGCGCACTTCCGCCCCGTATTTCTCGCCGAACTGGGCCTTGGCGCCCAGCTTCTTGGCATCCTCGATGCCCATCACGCGGATGTCGACGGCGTGCTTGGCCGCAATCTGCGACGACACCCACTGCTCGACGGCGACGATCTGTTCGCGCGTCGGCGCACCGGGGTTGTTAAAGTCGAAGCGCAGTTCCGTGGGGCTGACCTTGCTGCCCTGCTGTTCCACGTGGTCGCCCAGCAGTTTGTGCAGGGCACTGTGGAGCAGGTGGGTGGCACTATGATGCCGCGTGGTGGCGGCACGAGCAGCGGTATCGACCTTGGCGGTAACCGCCCCGGGGGCGGCGGTCCCGCGCACGACTTCACCGCTGTGGATGACCAGCCCCTCGTCCTTCTGGGTATCGGTGACACGGATGGTGAAATCCGCACCTTCGATGGTACCAACATCGCCGACCTGACCGCCGGACTCGGCGTAAAACGGCGTCTTGGCGAGGGCAAAGCGGACCTTGGCGCCGGTGGCGGCGGCCTGCACATCCTTGCCGCCTTCTTCCAGCAGCGTCAGGGTGGTGGCGGTCTCCAACACATCGTAACCGGCGAAGGGCGTGGCTCCCAGGCGCGGCTTGGCCTCCTGCAGGGCCGTGGTGGTGAAGACGTCGATGGACTTGCTGTTGGAGACGCGGGTGTGCTCCTCCCAGCGGGTCTTGAAGCGGGTGTCGTCGATGGCCAGGCCTTCGTTGCCCGCCAGCTCGGCGATGACTTCCTTGGGGAAGCCGTGGGTGGTCACCAGTTCGAAGGCATCGTCGCCCGAGAACTGCCCGGAGCCCTTCTGCTTTTCCAGGGCCTTCTGGAAGGTGTCCAGACCCTTCGACAGGGTGCGGCGGAACAGCTGTTCCTCGGATTTGAGCGTGTCCCGGGCCAGGTCCTGGCGGCGGACGATCTCGGGGTAGTCCTGGCCCATGGCGGCGACCACGGCGGGCACCACCTCGTGGAGGGCGGCCTGCTCGACGCCAAGTTTGGTCAGGTCGAGGGTCGCGCGACGGATCAGGCGGCGGACAATGTAGCCGCGATCCGAGGGACCGGGCAGGGCACCGTCAGCGATGCAGAAGGACACGGCGCGGACGTGGTCGGCGATGCGGCGCAAAAGGGCGTTCTGCTCGGCCTCCACGGTCTTGGCTCCGAGAATCGCGGTCTTGTCGTAGGACTTGCCGGAGACCTCACAGACCTTGCCAATGATGGTCTGGAAGAGGTCGATGTCGAAGTTGTTGTAGACGCCCTGCTGGACGGCAGCAACGCGTTCCAGGCCCGAGCCGGTGTCGATGTTGGTGCGGCCCAACTGTTCGAGATTCGGCGTGCCGTCAGCGTTGGGCTTGCGGACGTTGAACTGGGGGAACACCAGATTCCAGATTTCGACAAAGCGACCGGTGGAGGACGCCAGGTTGTCGTTGGGATCGTTGTTGGTGCGGTGGTCGTAGAAAATCTCGCTGCAGCAGCCGCCGGGGCCTTCGGGGCCCTCGCTGGGCGCGTTGGCGGGCCAGAAGTTGTCGGCATCGCCTAAGCGGAAAATACGGTTCAAGGGCAGGCCGATCTCCTTGTTCCAAATCATCTCGGCTTCGTCGTCGATCTTGTGGACCGAGACCTGCAGACGATCCGGGTCGATCTTGAGGCGCTCCGTAAGGAACTCCCAGGCCCAGTGGATGGCTTCGCGTTTGAAGTAGTCGTTGAATGAGAAATTGCCCAACATCTCGAAGAACGTGTGGTGCCGGGCCGTCCGACCGACGTTCAGAATGTCATTGGTGCGGATGCACTTCTGGACCGTCGTCGCCTTGCTGAAGGGGAAGGTGCCCCGGCCCAGGAACATGTCCTTGAACTGCGACATGCCGGCGACCGTGAACAGCGTCGTGGGGTCGTTCTCGGGCACGAGACTGGCACTGGCGTAGCGGACGCAGCCCTTCTCGGCAAAGAACGACAGGTAGGCTTCACGGATTTCGGCGGTGGTCTGCGGACGGTAGGTCATGGAGGGCTGGAATCGTAGATCGGGCGGGAAAAAGCAACCGACACGCAAGCCATGTGGGGCAACTACTTACACCCATGGAACGCGGTCATTCCCGGTCGCCGATCCGCCACCGATGGCCAACGATCCATGTCGAAAATGTAAATGGAATAAAAATACCAAAATGTCTCTTTACGGGCAGGTGGGTTTTTTAGGATGCCGTGGACGGCCCCGTCAGGACCGTGCCTGCCCGGTCTGCCCTCTGCCATTTGGAACCCGTCATGTTGGACCACCTTCCCTCCCTCTTGGCTACCCTGGCGACGGCCGCCGCCGAAGGGGCCCATTCTGGCTCCACCTCCTGGCTGGCCGACCTCCTGCGCGGGGCCACGGGGGGTAGCCTGCCCCTGGCCCTGGCCATCACGATTAGCATCGGGGTGGCCCTCGGCCATCTGCGGATCTTTGGCATCTCCCTCGGCATCACGACGGTGCTGTTCGTCGGCATCGCCTGGTCCTACGTCTTCTGGGATGCGGAATCCATCAAGCACCAGAAGGAAACCCTGACCTTCGTCCGGGAGTTCGGACTGGTGCTGTTCGTCTACTGCCTGGGCATGCAGGTCGGCCCGGGATTCGTCGCTTCGCTCCGTTCCCAGGGTCTGCGCTGGAATGCCCTTGCGGCCGCCACCGTCGTGCTGGGGTTGGCCGTCACGGCGGCCATCGCTGGGATTTTCTTCGGACTCATGGACCAGGCCTGGGCCGCACCGCAGACGATGATCGGCACCATGTCCGGGGCGATCACCAATACCCCGGGATTATCGGCCGCCTCGACCGCTCTCGGCGACCTCATCAAGCAGGGCTACGGCAAGGACCTCTCGGAACTGACGGCCGTCGCCTACGCCGTGGCCTATCCCTTCGGCGTGACCGCCATCATCTTGGCCCTGCTATTCATCCGCAAACTGTTCCGGATCGACCTCAAGAAAGAAGGCGAGGCCTATATCGCGGAGCTGAACGGAAACGTCCACTCGGCCGTCAATCGCAACATCAAGGTCACCCACCAGGCGGCGGTCGGCAAAACCGTTGAGGAACTCCAGCGTTTCGCTGGGCCTGGGGTGGTCATCTCCCGCGCCGCCCGGGGCTCCCAAGTGGTGGTGCCCTCGACGGAATTCAAAGTCCAACTCGATGATCTGCTGCATGCCGTCGGCTCGGCCGAGGACGTCGAGAAACTGACCCTGCTGGTGGGCGAGGAAATCGCCCTCGACGTGCGGACCCTGACCAAGGAGGTCGGATCAATGGAAATCATCGTCACCGGCCACGAGGTGGTCGGCGTGCCGATGAGCAAACTCGACTTCCCCGGCACCTGCAGCGCGACCATCACCCGGATCCGCCGGGCCGGCAAGGAGGTCATCGCCGGGCCCGACACCACCCTGCATTTTGGCGACCGGGTGACCGCCGTTGGCGATACCCCGAGTCTCAAACGCCTGGTGGCCGAGATCGGCAACAGCGAGACGGACCTGCGGAAACCCCAGATCATCGCCCTGTTCTTCGGCATCGCCGTTGGCGTGCTGATCGGCCAAATCCCGATCCCCGTGCCCGGCCTGCCGGTGCCGGTGAAACTCGGCCTGGCCGGTGGCCCCCTGGTGGCGGCGCTGGTCTTCGCCCACATCGGCCACCTCGGCAAGCACATCAACTTCTTCATCGCCAAAAGCGCCAACAACCTGTTGCGGGAATTCGGCATCGCCCTGTTCCTGGCCTGCGTCGGCCTGCTGGCGGGCGAGAAGTTCGTGGCCGCCGCTTTTAGCCTACGGGGCCTGTGGTGGATCCTCGGGGCCCTGGCCATCACCCTCATCCCCCTGGTACTACTCGGGGTCATCGGCCGGGCCGTATTCAAGATCAATTACGTCCCCCTCTCGGGCCTGATGGCCGGCAGTTGCACGGATCCGCCGGCCCTGGCCTTCGCCAATCAACAGACCGGCAACGAATCCCCGGCCATCGCCTATGCCACGGTCTATCCGATGACCATGTTGCTGCGCATCGTCGGCGCCCAGATTTTTGTCCTGATCATGGTGCCCCTGCTGTTGGCCAAGCCGGTGGCGGTGGTGCCGACGTCCGAACCCGCCAAGGTCATGCAAAGTGCCGACCCGGCGCCGGTAGCCCCGCTCAAGTAACGAAAGACGCCCATGCGTATCCTGGTCCTGAATTGCGGCAGTTCTTCGGCAAAATTCGCGGTCTTCGAGGCGACCACCGGACAGGAACTGGCCAACGGCCTGGCCCAGCGGCTGGGGAGCCCCCAGGCGATCCTGGCCTGGAAGCATCCGGGAGGCGTCGGGGAAGAACCCCTGCCCGGAGCCCATCACGCCGCCGCCCTGCGGGCGGTGGTCCGGGTGCTGACGGACCTCGGCCTGACCGAGGGCCTGGCGGGGATTGGCCACCGGGTGGTGAATGGCGGGGCCCAGATGACGACCTCGGCCATCGTAACCCGGGAGATTGAGCAGATCATCAGCGACTGCGTGGCCATCAGCCCCCTCCACAATCCCCCGAACATGGTGGGCATCCGTCTGGCCCAGGAACTGTTCCCCGGCCTGCCCCAGGTGGCGGTGTTCGATACGGCGTTCCACCAGACCATGCCCGAGGTCGCCTGGCGTTACCCCGTACCCCGGGAGTGGGATGCCTATGGCGTACGACGCTACGGGTTCCACGGCACCAGTCACCGTTTCGTGTCCCAGGAGGCCCACCGCCGCCTGGGGGCGGAGGCTCGCCGCCTGGTGACCGCCCATCTCGGCAACGGCTGCTCGGCCTGCGCCATCCTGGAGGGCCGCAGTCTCGACACGACCATGGGCCTGACGCCCCTGGAGGGCCTGATGATGGGCACACGCTCGGGCAGCGTCGATCCGGCCCTGGTCGGCTTCGTGGCCGAGCGCAGCGGCTTGACCGCCGCCGAGGTCATCGACGCCCTCAACAAGAAATCCGGCCTGCTGGGGGTCTCGGGCATTTCCAACGACCTGCGGACCGTGATGGCCGCCGCCTCCGCCGGCCAGGGCGATGCCCGCATAGCCATCGACCTGTTCACCGCCATCCTGGCCAAGGCCATCGCCGGCCTGGCAGTGCCCCTGGGGGGCCTTGATGCCCTGGTTTTCACCGGCGGCATCGGCGAAAATGCCAAGCCGATTCGAGCCGCCGTTATCAAGCACCTGGGATGGATGGGCCTGACCCTTGATGCAAACCTCAATGACGGGCATGGCAAGGCCGCTGATGGCCGCATCACCACGGACGTCCCAGGCCCCCGGGCCCTAGTCATCCCGACCAATGAAGAGCTGATGATCGCCCGCGACACCGCGGCCCTCGTCCTTCCCCGTCGCTGACCCGACCGGAGCCTCCGTTATGCCCCAGGCCCTTCTCCTCGCGCCCGCCGGCCACGGTGTCGGCCTGACCTCCATCGCCCTGGGGGTCGTCCGAGCCCTGGATCGCCAGGGCATCCGGGTCGGGTTCTGCAAACCCATCGCCCAGCCCGACGGAGACGGCACCCCGGACAGTTCGACGGCCCTGATCAAACTCGGGGCGACCATCGACGCCCCCCAGCCCCTGGCCGCCAGCCGGGTCCTGGAACTGCTGTCAAATGGCGATGAACAGGTGTTGATGGAAGAAGCCGTCGCCCGCTTCCAGCAGGCCGCCCGGGGCAATGACGTGGTGGTGGTCGAGGGCCTGGTGCCCCAGGCCGGGATGGTTCATGCCATGCGGGTCAACCACCTGCTGGCCAAGGCCCTGGACGCCGAAGTCCTGCTCGTCACCGCGCCCAATGACGAGACTCCGGCCCAGTTAGCGGCGGCGGTGGCCATCGCGGCCCGGGGTTTTGGCCTGACGGAGGGCCGCCAGGCCGGGGTGGTGGTCAACCGCCTGGTGGCGGGCCCCAGCCCCATCAGTCCGGTGTCCGGGGATATTCCCCCCGCTGCGCCGGTCCCAGCGGGCGGTCCTGAAGCCGAGCAGCGCCAGGCCGAGAGCTACCGGAGCGCCCTCCGCGCCGAGCACCTGCGGCCCGTGGGCATGGTTCCCCTGCGCCCGGAACTGGCGAGCCCCCGGGTCTCGGACCTCGTCGACGCCCTCGGCACGATGATTCTGCAGGCCGGTGACATGGAGCGGCGCCGGGTGCGGGAGATCGTCCTGTGCGCCATGACCGTGCCCAACGCCAGCCGCAACTTCCGGCCGGGCACCCTGGTCATCACCCCGGGGGACCGCACCGATGTGATCATGGCCGCCGCCCTCACGGTCCTCAACGGAACGCCCTTGGCCGGCCTGCTGCTCACGGGCGGCCTGGCCGTCGATCCCCAGGTTTTTGCCCTGTGCCAGGGGGCCCTGGCCACCGGCCTGCCCGTGCTGGCGGTCGAGGACAGTTCCTTCGCCGTCGCCACCCGCTTGGCCAACCTCCACCTGGAGGTGCCCCGGGACGATGCCGAACGGGTCAATCTGGTGATGGAGGCGGTGGCCGAACACCTCGACGGGCCGTGGCTCCAGGGCCTGACCCGCAGTAGTAGCACGCCCCGGCTGTCGCCCCCGGCCTTCCGCTTCCGCCTGATGGAATCCGCCCGGGCTGCCGCCAAGCGGATCGTCCTCCCCGAAGGTGACGAGCCGCGCACGATCCGCGCTGCCCTGATCGCCCATGAACGGGGCTTGGCCCGGCTGGCCCTGTTGGGCAACCCGGAACGAATCCGCACCGTGGCCGCCCAGGAGGGCGTACGCCTGCCGGACGGACTGGAACTCATCAACCCCGCGACAGTCATCGAGCACTACGTCCCGGCCCTGGTGGAAGCCCGCCGCCATAAGGGCATGACCGAGGTCGTGGCCCGCAATGAACTCTCGGACACCATCATGCTCGGGACCATGATGATGCACCTGGGCGAGGCCGATGGGTTGGTCTCGGGCGCCGTCCACACCACCGCCCACACCATCCGGCCGGCCCTGCAAATCATCAAAACCGCCCCCGGGGCCGCCCTGGTCAGCAGCATCTTCTTCATGTGCCTGCCGGATCAGGTATTGGTGTTTGGCGACTGCGCCGTGAACCCCGATCCGACGGCCGAACAGTTGGCCGACATCGCCATCCAGTCGGCGGACAGCGCCATCGCCTTCGGCATCGAGCCGCGCGTCGCCATGCTGTCCTACTCGACGGGCGGCAGCGGAGCCGGGGCCGATGTCGAGAAGGTGATCAAGGCCACGGCCCTCGCCAAACAGCTCCGCCCAGACCTCCTGATCGATGGTCCCCTTCAATACGATGCGGCGATCATGCCCGAGGTCGCCCGCCAGAAGGCCCCGAAGTCGCCCGTCGCCGGGCGGGCCACGGTGTTCATCTTCCCCGACCTCAATACCGGCAATGTGACCTACAAAGCCGTCCAGCGGGCCGCCAATGTCGTCAGCATGGGCCCGATGCTCCAGGGCTTGGCCAAGCCGGTGAATGACCTGTCCCGGGGCTGCTTGGTGGAGGACATCGTCTTCACCATCGCCCTGACGGCGATCCAGGCCCAGCAGGCCGCCGAGCGCTGACCAGCCTGACCGAGACAGCGCCTAGCGCTTGACGCTGATGGGGGAGCGGAATTCGACCAGACCACCCGCCAGGTCGTAAACCGCAGGAACCACGGCAATGTCGCCCCGGGCGGCGGCTTCGCGCAGGACGGCACTGTCCGTCAGCAGGGCTAGGGCCTGTTCCTCGGCATTGCGAGCGACGGCCGCAGCCACCGCCTGCTCTGGCGTTTTGCCCTGACCACTGACCTCCTGAAAGTAGGCCCTCAGGCCAGGCATACGATCCTGGATAGCGACCAGGCGACCGGGCAATTTGGCATCGCTGCCGGTCACGGCCTTGACCGCCCCGCACTGGGCATGGCCGAGGACCACAATCAAACGAACGCCCAGATGTTCGATGGCGTACTCCAGGCTGCCCTCGCCCACAGGCTCGGCGACGTTGCCCGCATTACGAATCACGAACACATCGCCGATGGACTGATCGAAAATCAATTCCGGGGACAGGCGGCTATCGGCGCAGGTCAGGATGGCCGCAAAGGGATGCTGGCCCTTGGCGGTGGTTTCGCGCTCATCGGCATCGTCCGAGGAATCCGCCGAGCGGGTCCGCTTGCCGACCGCAAAGCGACCATTGCCGCTGGAGAGCCGGGCGATGCCTTCCAGGGGCGACAGGCCCTTGGGGGGAGCATGGGCGGCCGGAGCCCCATGGGCATCGGCCGCCGGAGCCGGATTCGCGGCCACGGGCTTGGGGGCGGCGGGCTTGGGAGCCAGCGTCGCCGGAGCCGGGGCGTGGGCGTGGGCTTCATGACCATGGGCATCGTGGGCATGCTCCGCCGCCACCAACGGCACGGAAATGGCAAGGGAGAGAGCAAGAAGAGTACGCATGGGGCAGCATACCCTGAAAATCCCTGACCCGCAAACCGCCCCGGGCGCAGCTCAGGCCTCGGCGCCGATCCCCAATTCCTTCAATTTATTATACAGCGTGGTGCGATTAATACCCAAACGCTCGGCGGCCTTGGACTTCTGACCGCCACATTCATTGAGGACCGTCCGGATGACCTGGGCCTCGATGGCCGCCAGGTCCCGCTGCTCCGGGGGGATGACCAGGGTCCCGAGGGGCAGGCTTGGGGCCGGGGCCGCCAGCGGTGCTGCGACTTCGGATTTCGGGGCTCGGGCCTCCAACGGGGCGGTCACCGGCGCAGGCGCGGGCGTGGGCGCCAACACCTCATCCATGACCAAGTCCTCGGCGATGATCTCCGCCCCCTCGGCACTGATGACCGCCCGTTCAATGGCATTGGACAGTTCCCGGACGTTGCCCGGCCACGCATAGGCGGTCATGGCCCGACGGGTGGCTTCCGCCAGCTTAAGGCCGGGTCGGCCCAGTTCCGGGGCCAGGCGTTTCATGAGGTGGTCGGCCAGGGGCAGGATGTCCTCGGGCCGGTCCCGCAGGGGCGGCACCGCCAACGGCACAACGCGCAGGCGGTAATAAAGGTCCTGACGGAAACGGCCGGCGACGACTTCGGCCCGCAGGTCGCGGTTAGTGGCGGCCACCACCCGCACATCGACCTCGACGTCAATTAACCCGCCGACCCGGCGGAAACGCCGCTCCTGCAGGGCCCGCAGGAGTTTGGTCTGAAGGGCGAGGGGCATCTCACCGACCTCATCGAGGAAGATCGTGCCGCCATCGGCCGCTTCAAACAGACCCTGCTTACCCTTGCTGTCCGCCCCCGTGAAGGCGCCTTTTTCATAGCCGAACAGTTCGGCCTCCAGGAGGTGTTCCGAGAGGGCCGCGCAGTTGATGGCGACAAAACCCTGTTCGGCCCGGGCCGAGCGTTCATGGATGGCCCGGGCCACCAGTTCCTTGCCGACCCCGGATTCACCCTGGATCAGGACCGTGGTGCCAGGCACGGCGGCGACCCGCTTGATGGTCGCCAGAACCTTCTTCATGGCCGGGGACGAGGCGACCATCGACGAGCGGCCCTGGGACTTGCCCGCCAGGCGCGCCACCTGGCGACCCAGGCGCTGTTTGTCCAACAGCAGGCCCACGGTGGTCCGTAGGCGTTCCAATTTGAAGGGCTTTTCGATGAAATCCGTGACGCCCTGTTTGAGGGCCTCAACCGCCAGATCGACGCTGCCGTGTCCGGTCAGGAGGACCACCGGCACGTCGGGGTCGATGGCCCGCAGCTTGGCCACCAGGTCCAGGCCGTTGCCGTCCGGCAGGTTCTGGTCGAGGATCACCAGGTCCGGGTAGGAGTCCTTCATCGCCGTCAGGGCGGCGGCGGCGCTTTCCACGGGGATGATCGTCAGGTCGGCGAAGGCCCGGCCGATGGCGGAACGGATGGCGGGTTCGTCATCAACGACAAGCAGGGTCTCAGTCATGGGGCCGATGGTGCCGGCCCCATCCCAGGGGGGAAGCCCCCGGGCTGGCGCTTCTCCGGCGCGCAAAGGCGCCAGCCTGCGACCCATGCGTCTTACCCTTTTCCGCCACGGCCACGCCGTCGATCGCACCCTCTGGACCGGCGAGGACGCTGATCGTCCCCTGACCGAGGACGGCCGCCGTCGGACCGCGGCCATGGTCGCCTCCTGCGCCGCCCTCATCAAGGCCGAGCGGATCCTGACCAGCCCCTTTCTGCGGGCCGCCGATACCGCCGCCATTGCCAGCAAGGTGTGGCACCGCACCCCCTCGCCCACCCCGTGGCTGATTCCTGGGGCCGCCACGGCCGTTGAACGCCTGGCCCTGTTGGCCGCCGCCGGGGTCGAGGACCTGGTGCTGGTTGGCCACGAGCCCGACCTCGGAGAACTGGCCGGAGCCGCCATCGGCGGACCCGCCGTGACCCTGGCCAAGGCGGGGCTGCTGGTCCTCGAAGGGGACCCCAAGGCTGGCGGCATGGCCCTGCGCCTGCTTCTTAGCCCGAAGGCGGTCGGACGCCTGAAGTGATGCGTTGGACCAGGATCGGCCTGCTGGCCGCCCTGGCGGCGGTGCTCCTGGCCCGGCTGCTGGAGTGGTGGCCCTGCACCATCGCCTGCGCCGGGGGCGGGGCCTATGAACGCCTGGCCGGGGTACCGATCACGATCCCGGCTTTGGCGGGAGCCATCCTCGCCCTGGGCCTGGCCTGGCGGAGTCACCCCCTGCTGCCCGTGGCGCTGGGCCTGATGGCCGGGGCCTCGGTCTTTTTCCTCCTGGTATCCGTGGCCCTGGGCCTGGTGTGCCCCTTCTGCCTGACCGTTCACGGCCTGGTGCTGACGGTGGCCGCCACCGCCTGGTCCTGGCCGCGCCTGCCCGTGGCGCTGCTCATCGGGCTTTTGGGAACTAATGCGGCCTTCCATCACACGGTGCTGCGGGATGGCGAACCCCCAACACCGACCCCGACCCCGACCCCCAACACCACCCCGCCACCCGCACTGTTAACGGCCCCGGAAGCCCCCGGCCGGATACACGGCCCCCTCAACGCCCTCCGGACCGCTGACCTCTACCTCGACCTGACCTGTCCCCACTGCGCCGAGCTACGCCCGCGCCTGCTGGCGGCCCTGGCGGAGGTGCGCGTCACGGAACGTCTGGTGGTCCGCCGGGGCGAACCCGCCGGCCGCGACCTGGCCCGCTGGGGCGTGGCGGCGGCCCGGCGCGGCCCGGAGGCCTGGGACCTGTACGTACGCCAACTCCTGGGCAGCCGCAGCGGCCTGACGCGAGAGGAACTGCTGACGGCCCACGGCGACCTCCTGCGCCCCCTCGACGCGGACCCCACCGCCATCACCGTGGTCGACCAGGACCAAGCCCTCCTGCGAACCCTCCGCTTCGATGGCAAGACGCCCTTCCTCGTCCTGCGCGAGGGCAACCGCATCCTGGCCCGCCACTCGGGCACCATCGACCCCCGCGATCTGCTCCTCCTCTCCCCTCTCCCCTCTCCCCTCTCGCCGTAATATGGCCAAATCCCGTTCCCCCGCCTTCGCCTGCCGTGCCTGCGGCGATTCCTTTCCCAAATGGCTGGGCCGTTGCTCGTCCTGCGGCGAAATGAACTCGGTGGTCGAAATCAGCGCCGCTGACGCCGCCCTGGTGGCGCGCAACGACGTGCGGTCCTCGGCCGCCGCCGGACTGGCCCTGGAGGACCTCAACGACCTCCAGGCGCGGCCCGTCACCCGCCTGGCCACGGGCCTGCCGGAACTCGACCGGGTCCTCGGGGGCGGGCTGCCCCAGGGGGCGGCGGTCGTCATCGGCGGCGAACCGGGCATCGGCAAATCGACCCTCCTGGCCCAGGTCGCCGGAGCCATCGGCCGGGAACGGCCGGTGCTGTACGCCACCGCCGAGGAATCCACGGACCAGGTGCGGGGCCGCTGCCACCGCCTGGGGGTGGCGGGCAAGTACCTCAAATTGGTGGCGACCAACGACGCCGATGCCCTGGCGGGTGTCCTGGCCAAGGGCGACCAGGCGGTGGTAATCGTCGACTCGATCCAGTTGGTGGTCAAATCCGGCATCGAGGGCGAACCCGGCGGCGTGGCCCAGGTCCGGTCCTGCGCGGCGACCCTGGTGGAAGCCGCCAAGCGGGGCCGCACGGCCCTGATCATCGTCGGCCATGTGACCAAGGAGGGCGGCCTGGCGGGCCCCCGCCTGCTGGAGCATCTGGTGGACACCGTGCTGTCCTTCGAGGGCGATCGCTACGGCGAATTGCGGGTCCTGCGGGCGATCAAAAACCGCTTCGGGGCCACGGACGAACTGGGCCTGTTCCGCATGGGCGGCCAGGGCCTAGAGGAGGTCCAAGACCCCTCCAGCGCCTTCATCGCCAGCCGCGACGCCTCGGTACCCGGCACCGTGGTGGTGCCAACCATGGAAGGAAACCGCTGCCTGTTGGTCGAAGTCCAGGCCCTGGTCAATCCCACCGAGGCCCCCCAGCCCCAGCGGCGGGTCAGCGGCTGCGACCGCGACCGGGTGGCGATGATCCTGGCCGTCCTATCCCGCCGCCTGCGCCTGCCCCTCGGCAGCTGCGACGTGTTCGTCAACGTCACCGGCGGGGCCCAGGTCGATGAACCGGCCGCCGACCTCGCCATCGCCCTAGCGGTGGCCAGCGCCTGGCGGGAAATCCCCGTGCCCGCCGACCTGTGCGCCGTCGGTGAAGTCGGCCTCGGCGGCGAACTGCGCCCCGCCCCCCGCTACGACCTCCGCGCCGCCGAAGCCCGCCGCCTCGGTTTCCAACGCCTCCTCGGCCCCGGCCCCGGAGCGGGTAAAGGCCGCCTCAAAGCCGATAAATTAGCGGACGCCATCCAGCAGGCGTTGGGCTAAACCCGCAGGAATATCAACGGAACAGCGCCGACACCTGGGTGATGTTCTTCAGGTCGTTGTCCTGCAGTTCGCCCCGCAGGCCGAACCACGCACCGGGTTGATCGCCAAGGTCGTTACCGCCCGCCGTGAGGGCGATGTGGTCGGGCCAGATCCAGGCGTCGAGGGTGCTGCGGACCAGGACGTGGCCCTCCTCGTACCGGCGGTCGTCAAGATTCCGGTTGTCGTGCTTCCAGCGGGCCAGGGTCCGCCACACCAGGTGGCGGGTGCCGAGGGGCACGTCGACGCGCAGGCCCGGACGGGTCTCGATCAGGCCGACGGCCAGGGACAGGTGATGGCGGTCCTTGGCCTCGGCCTCGAAGAAGCGCCAGCCGAGAAGGATGCTGAAGTCGACCGGGACGACGGTGTCGGCCTCGACCTCGGCCTCCACGTCCTCGGAGGCCGTCCGGTAGGTCAGGCCGCCCTCGTAAAATTTCCATGACCGGGGCTCAAGCCGCAGGTACACCCCGCCGGTCGAAGAACCGGAACGCGCGTCATGGCCGCCCTCGACGCCGATGAATAGGCGGAGATGGCCGATGGAACTGATGACCGGTTCCAGTTCGTCCATGCGCTTCTGCAGGGTCTCGATGGCTTTGATGGCGGTGTCGTGAGCGGTGTCGGCCATCACGAACTTGCCCAAGCTGCCTTCACCGGCTGCGACCTTGGCGCTGACCTTCTCCAGGTCGGTGGCGATCGCATCGGCCCGCTGCAGGAGGCTGGCCAGTTCGTCGAGGCTTTCCGTGATTTTGACCTGGTTGGCATCCAGAACCGCCGTGGCGCTGTCGGCGGTCCGACCCATGGCCGTGGCGGCCCCGGCGATGGCGGCGGCGGCGGTGGCACTGGCCTCTGCGGTGCGGCCGACGGCAGCGGTGGTGGTCTGGACGCCGTCCAGGACCTGGGGAAGTCGCTCGGCACTGGCCGACAGGTGGGGGGCGCTGGTGGTGACGAGGGTATCGACTTGCTGGCTGAGGTGGTCGAGCCGGGTCAGGGTACCGCGCAGGGCCTCGCGGTTTTCTTCCACCAGGGCTGCGGTCTGGTCGGCGGTGCGGCGGACGCCGGCCACGGCGGCAGCCACCTCCTTGCGGTTCTCGGCCAGGACCTCACGCAGTTGGGTGGCGGCCCCGCCGATGGCAATGATCGCCCCCCGGGCCTGGGCCACCAGGTCATCCCCAGGCTCCTGGGCCATGGTGTCGGTGGTGGGATTGAAGGGGATCTCCGAGGCGCCGGGCAGGATTTCGATGAAGGTTTCGCCGAAAATACCCGCGATCGGTGTGTGGAGGATCGCCCGGGCATCGCCCCGCAGTTGTTCGCGGAAGGCATCACGAACCTGGAGTTCCACCAGGGTCCCATCCCCCGCCGGTCGGGCGACCACCACCTCGCCGGCCTCGATGCCCTGGATTTTGACCGGCAGGCCCGAGCGAAGGAGTCCGAGGTTGCTGCGGTCAAAACGGACGGTGGCCGTGAAATGTTTTTCGAACCAGCGATCGGCCCGGCCGAAGATCACCACACTGGCCATCAGAATGGCGGTGGACCCGATCAGGAAGGCCCCGACCAGACGATTGAGATGGCGGAACTTGAAAGGTTCGGTCATGGCAGGCCTCCCCATGCTCCGCGCCACAGGCGGAAGGCCATCGTCCGTCGGCCCGGCAGATCCAGGCGGCGGTCCGTGAGACCCTGGGCCGGACCAGGATCGGTAGTGGCGGCCAGAATCGCGGTACCCCAGGCGGCCTGGACCCGCCACAACATGCGCCACAGGTCTTCGCGGCTATCGGACCCGAGGTCACCCCCGGGTTCATCGGCAATCAGCAGCGCCGGGCGCAGGACCAGGGCCCGGGCCACCGCCGCCACCGCCCGGTGTTCCGGGGCGGCGGTGGCGGCGGGTACCCGGGGCGGCGGCTCGCACTCCATGACCTCGCACAGGTCGTCGATGGCCCGCGTGGTGGCCTCGGTATCGGTGCCCCGGTGCCAGCGCAGGGGCAGGGCCACATTGTCCCACAGGGTCAAGTTGCTGACCAGCGCCCCGGCCTGGGGCAACCAGCCGACCGGGCCCTCCGCCCGGAGGATCGTGCCGGTGGTCGGGGTCTTGCCGCCCCAGGCCAAGTCGAGGGCGGTGGACTTGCCGCACGCCGGCGGTCCGGCGAGGACCAGGGCCTCGCCGGCGGCTAAAACGAAGGAGACGTGCTCCAGGACCGGGGCCTCGGCTCCGGTCAGATGAAGGCCGACATCGGTAAAGGTCAGGAGGGGCGTCATGCAGCGTAACTGATGGCGCTCACCAAGGCGTCCCACACGAACACGGCGGTGATGGACCTCACCACGGCCCGGGTGGCGGCCTGGGGTACGGCCGTCACCGTGACCGGGCACAGCAGGCCCTCCCGGCAAGAAATCAGGGCAATCAAGGCCCCGGGGACCAGGGTCTTGGCCAACAAACTGACGAGGTCCACCAGGGTCAGGTGGCGGGCCAGGCCGCCCACGAAGGTCTCAAGGTCCGGGGCACCGCTGACCAGCAGCAGGTGGGGCAGCAGGAACCCGGCCACCAGGCTAACGGCGATGTATTGCAGGGTCAGGCCGGTGACCGCCACCACCGCCCCCCCAAGGCGCGGCACCACCAGATACGCCAAGGGATCGATACCCTGCCGCTCTAGGGCCGCCACCTCGCCCCGGACCTGCATGTTGGCCAGTTCGGTGGCCATGGCCGTGCCGCTGCGGCCGATGATCAGGAGGGCCACCAGCAGGGGGCCGAGTTCCCGGACCAGGACCGCGACCAACAGTTGGCTAAACACATTGCTCTGGCCGATGCCCGTCAGGCTGACCTGAAATTGGACCACCACCATCATCGCCGTGAGCAGGGCCAGGAGGGCCGCGAAGGGCATGGCCTCGACACCGGTGAACAGAATCTGCCGCCGCAGAACCGTCCAGGCCACCGAGGGCAAGGCCCGGGGGCGGATCAGCAAGACGACCGCCTGAACCATCAGACTGGCCACATCGAGCATCGACCGGCACCACCCAAGGGCCGTCAGACCGACGATATCACAGCAGCGCACCACCGGGGACATGGACGCAGCGTAGCCGCCATGGCGTTTAGCAATCCGTGGATGACCCCCCAAAACAACCAACGACGGACATCGTTGTCGCTTTTCGTGTTTTACCTGGCCGCCGGTGCCAATCTCCCTTCAACGGTGACACGTCCACTTCGTAGAGTAGTCTCCCACCCCTTCGCCCCATGCGCTTCCTTCTCCCTCTCTTGATGACGCCGCTGGTTCTGACGGCCGAAGAGCCCCTGTCCCTGGCCGAGGCGACCACCGCAGCCTTTGCCAGCAACCGGGACTTTCTGGATGCCCGGTCGTCCGTTTTGCGGGCGCGACTGGGCACCGTCACCGCCCAAGCCGACGTCTATGCCCCCCGGTTGGAGATCGACTATACCGCCAGCAACGGCTCGAGTGACAACGGCCAGGCCCAGGCGGCCGTGGGCATCAAAACCCTCGGTTTCGACATCCGGCCCTATGTGCGGATGGATATGTCCCCCCAGGGCACCACCACCCCGGCCGGCAATCCCGGGCCCCAGACCACCAGCGCCGCTGGCCTCAGCCTCAGTCGCCGGGTCTTCAACATCAGCGAACACCTGCGCCAGCGCCTGCCCGTGACCCGGGCCGATCAGGCCCTGTTTGCCGCCGCCAATACCCTGGTGATCCGCGCCCGCCGCCTCGAAGTTGACGCCGCCCGCGCCTTTTTGGCCGTTCAGAATTCCCAGGCCCGCCTGGCGGTTCGGGAGCGCCGAGTCGCCGACGCCGAAGCCTTCCTCAAAAGCGTCCGCGACCGGGTCGATCACGGCTTCGCCGCGCCTCTCGACGGCCTGAACGCCGAAATCGACCTCAACCAGGCCCGCTCGGACCTCAACGCCGAACAAACCACCCTGGCCACCGCCCGGCAGGATCTCAACGACCTCCTCGGGAGGCCCCTGACCACCGATTTGACGATTGCCCCCGAGGCGGTGGGCCCTGAGCGCATCGCCGCCATTCCCGAACCGGCCATCGACACCGATGCCACCCGGGTGCTGGCCGGCAACGAGGACCTCGGCACCCAGGCCCGGGCCATCGACCTGGCCATCGAGGAACTGCGCATCGCCCGCGATCAATTGGTGCCCCAGGTCACCGCCACCCTCCGGGCCGAGACCCGGACCGTCGCCCCCGGCCCCTTCAGCGAGGGCGTGCGCGACGACAAGGTCGCCAGCCTGGCCGTGTCCTGGGACATGCCGTTGGATGGCTTCCAGGCCGAGCGGGCCCGGGCCCGGGCCGCCGAGGATGCCCTGACCACGGCCCTGCGCCGCCAGGAGGCCCTGCGGGCGGACCTCGAACGCCGCCTGCGGGGGCTCCACCGTCGCCTGGCCCAGGAGCGAACCGGCCTGACCCTCAGCGAACGTCGGCTAGAGGTCGAACGGGCCCGACTGGAAGCCGTGATGCGCCGCTACGAGGCCGGTCTGGTCGACAATCTGGAAGTCACCCGCACCAAGCAGTCCCTCGACAGCGTTGAACTCGGCATCCTCAACCAGCGCATCAGCATCATCCTCTTGGATGCTGAATACCGCTCCTTGCTGCCGGTCCGCCCGGCCCTGCTCGACGGGCCATGAGCTGCCGTCGGCCCGTGGTGGGCCTGGCCCTGCTGGCCGTGGCCCTGGGGGCCTGCACCCCGCCGCCCGAGGCCGTGGGCCCGGTGGAACGCCAGGTCGTGGCCGAAGCCGCCGACCCCCTGACCCTGGTACCGGTTTCCGGCGTGATCACCAATCGCCTGCCGGTGCCTTCGGTGCCACCCCTCCCCTGGCTGCCCCTGGCGGCGGTGGCCGCAGAAGGCTCGGCGACCGAGGCCGGCGATGATCTTT
The DNA here is from genome assembly GCA_903902515.1 of uncultured Planctomycetota bacterium. GTDB lineage: Bacteria > Planctomycetota > UBA11346 > UBA11346 > UBA11346 > CAIUVD01. The sequence goes on from CAIUVD010000261.1 coordinate 27,142, forward strand.
TGGCCTTCGACCCCGAAGATTTGAGCCGACGGTTAGAAAATGCCCGCCAGCGGCTGGCTGGCGAGCAGGCCTCCGATGTTCGCCGGGGCCTTGAAGACGCCCGTCGCCAGTCCAGTGAGACGGCCCAGGTGCGGGAACTCCAAGCCCGGATTCGCGTCCTGGCCTCCAAACTTGAGGGCCGTCGCCGGGATGAGCCCGGGGCCCGGAAGATTGCGGCCCTTCAGACCGAGGTCGCCCTCCGCACCCGGGACCGGGCCCAACGCCGGGCGACGATGGTGGCGGCCCTGGTGGCCGCCGGCCGACTGACGGACCACGACCAGATCCTGGCCCGGGCCGACCTGGCCCAGGCCGAGGCCGGCCTGGCCGCAGCCCGTCGTACCGAAGCTTCGTGGGATGAGGGCACCGAAGCCCTGGCCCGGGCCGGCCTCGACCTCGACCTGACCGATGCCCAGGACCGGCTGGACGGCGAACAGCGCAGCCTGATCGCCCGCCAGCAGTTGGGCCGGCGCCAAAGCGACGGCTGGCGGGCCTTTGGCGACCTGACCCGGCGTGGGCGGATCGCCGAGGTCGAGGAACTGACGACCATCACCACGACCCCGCGCCTCACGGCGCCCGTGGCCGGCCGGGTGGTCTACCGGGATCCATCCCTGCGACCCGGAGCCAAACGGCCGAGAACGCCCTTGCTGTTCGTCTTGGAAGACCGTGAGGACGTGGCCGAACTGCTGATCCCGGCGGACCTGCGGGACGTGGTCTCCGTCGCCGATCCGGCCGATCCAACCCGGGGCCGGGTACGACTGCGCTCCACGGCCCTGCCGGGCCAGGAAATCGGCGGCCGGGTGATCGCCATCGCCGCTGCCCCCATAACCCGCCCCGGCCGACCCACCGGCTTCCCGGCCACCATCCGTCTCGATGACGGCCCCCGGCCACCCGTCGGGGCAACGGTCGAAGCCGACCTGCTCGTCCCAACCCCGGGGGCGGTACGCCTCCCCCGCTGGGCCGTCCACACCGGAGCTGACGCCCGAGAACCGGTCGCCATCCTGGCCGATGGTTCCCACCGTCGCCTACGGGTGCTGGTGCAGGACCAGGCCGTGATCGTCACCGCGGGACTGGCCCCCGGCGACACGGTCCTGGCCCTGGGTGAGCCCCCCGTCGGTGACCAGGCGACGCGGCTGACCGGAACCCTGGAGGTCGATGGGGAGGTCGTGGTCCGCCTGCGCTCCGAGGACTGGGACGTGGTGGAGGTGGTGCCCGATGGGGCCCTGGTCGAGGAAGGAGCAACCCTCGCCCGGCTAGCCAAAAACAGCTGGTCCACGGACTATGAGGCCAAGCGGCGCGAACAGTCCACGGCCCTGGAACGGGCCCGGTTGACCCGCGAGCTGGATGAAATTGAGGCGCTGGTGCTGCTCTTCGATGCCCGGAACCGATTGGCGGAGGCGCAATTCGCCCTGCGCCGGGCGGTTCTGGATCGGCGCCGGGCTGAACTGGATGGCTTGGCGGACCGCTTGGCCGCCGCCGAAGCGGACCTCGCCCGCAAAACCGCCACCGCCGCCAAGGCAGGTTCTGCCGCCGAGGCCGCCGCCGATCCCCGGGTTCGGGTCGGACTCTCGACCTCGGCCGCCGAGGATCTCCGGCTTAAGGCCGGCAAGGCCACGGCCTCGGTCATCCAGGCCCGGTTGAATACCGCATCGGCGCGCATTCCCGACCAGTTCAAGGCGGCCTCGGCAGCCCTGGCCGAGGCCCAAGCCCAGCAGGGCGTGGCCTCGGCGGCCCGCAACCTCAACCTCGTCCGCCTCGAAGCGGCCGCCCGGCGCGACCGGGCCACCACCAACTTTCGCCGTGAGGAGGAAAACATCGCCCGGGATGGCGAAAGGCTGATCGACGAGGTGGTCCTGGCTCCCGTGGCCGGCCGGGTGGTCTATCGCCCCGGCGCACCCCTGACGGCGGGGGCCCCGATTCCCGGCATCGATTTGTTAGGAATCCTTCCCGAACCGGCCCCCGGCGCGATGGTGTCTCGCCGTTTGGCCCTCCAGGTACCGGCCCACCGGGCGGGGGCCTGGAAGGTCGGCGATCAGGTCCCAGTGACGGTGCCCGGGGGCGGCACCTGGCCCGCCCGGGTGATGACCGTCGGCAGTTGGTATGGCTCCCGCGAGGATGCGGGGGCTGGGGATGAACAAGTCACGGACCTCGTCCTCTCCCTGGCCGTCCCAGCGGCCGAGGCCGACCGCGTGCTTCCCGGCATGCAGGGCTGGATCCCATGAACGCAAAAACCGCCGCTGCGGCCCATCTCCGGCGTTGCGTGATGCTCGACATGGCGCGGCCATGCCGTCGCATCACGCGCCTTGGAGCTGGACCACATCGGCGG